>NZ_CP013377.1:665712-998569 GCF_001718415.1 Burkholderia pseudomultivorans
ATGGAGAAGTCCGGGTTGGGGCGGGCGTCGCCGGCGTTGCGGTCGGGAACGTATCGGCCGTGAAGGCCGATGTCGGCGGCGTGGTCGTGCGGACAGTCACGCCGAACACAAGCGTGCCGGGCAATGCGCTGTATCGGGTGACGACCGACCCGGGCGGCCGCTTCCTGATCGAGACCGATCCACGCTTTACCGACTACCGGCAGTGGGCGTCGAGCGACACGATGCTGGATGCGCTCAAGGTCGATCCGGCTACGGTGCTCCGGCGGATCGGCGACGGCTTCTACGAGCAGCAACTGATTCAGCAGCAGATCATCCAGGCGACGGGGCAGCGTTTCATCGGCGACTATACGGACAACCAGCGCGCATACCAGGCCCTGATGGCGAATGGCGTCAAGGCGGCGCAGCAGTTCGGGCTGAACATCGGCACCACGCTGACCGATGCGCAAATGGCCGCGCTGACAAGCGACATCGTGTGGCTCGTGAATCAGACGGTGACCTTGCCGGACGGCAGCCAGCAGACGGTGCTGGTGCCGCAGGTCTATCTGCGCGCGAACGCGGCGGACGTGACCGGCGAAGGCACGATCGTTTCCGGCAAGGACGTCACGATCGAGTCGGATGGTGCATACAGCAACTCGGGCACGATTGCGGGTCGCCACGTGACGATCATTCGCGCCGATTCGATCGATAACAGCGGCACGGTGTCGGGCGGAACCGTGCTCGCGAGCGCGACTCGCGACCTGAACAACCTGGGCGGGCTGATTCTCGGCAATGCCGTTGCTCTGTCGGCCGGCCGCGACCTCAACCTGACGAGTACGACGAGTTCGGTGACCGCCGCGAATGGCAGCGCGACCGGTATCGACCGCGTATCGACGGTCAATGCGGGCACGTTGCAGGCGGTCGCCGGCCGCGATCTGAATGCCGATGCGGCCGTGATTGCGGTGGCGGGGGATGCGGTACTGGCGGCGAACAACGACATCAATCTGAATGCGGTTCGCCAGAGCAGCCGGGACGCGGTGAGATGGGACGATCGCAATCACGCACAACACACGGTGTCGATCGATACCGGCACGCAGATCGCGACGGGCGGCGACCTGGCGATCGTGGCCGGCCGTGATGTGAACACGACGGCGGCTTATGCGAATGCGGGCGGCGCGATTGGCGTCAGCGCCGGGCGCGATGTCACCCTGAACGCCGGCGAGCAGAGTGCGAGCGTGCATGAAGCGCACTATCGCAAGGAAAGCGGGCTTTTGTCGTCGAAGTCGACGCACACGATCGATTCGAGCAGCCATACCCACGCGATCGGCACGACCTTGTCGGGCAACACAGTCGCCGTCGAGGCCCGAAACGACCTGACGGCGAAGGCCGCGGCGATCGCCGCGACCGGCGACGTGAACCTCGTCGCGGGACACGACATCAGGGTGACGACCGCGGACACGGCCTCGAGCGAATATCACTACAAGGACGTGAAGAAATCCGGCCTCGGCAGCGCCGGCGCGGGGATCTCGTATGGTACGCACCAGACGATCGGCAGCAGCCGCGAAACGGTGAAGGGTTCGCAGGGCAGCCTGATCGGCAGCACGGGCGGCAGTGTGTCGATGCAGGCCGGCAACAAGCTGCACATCACCGGGTCCGACATCGTCGCCGGCGGCAACGTGACGGGCGTCGCGAAGGAAGTGACGATCGATGCGTCGCAGACGGATCGTCAACGCGAAGAAGTCCGCGAGGTGAAGAGCACGGGTTTCGCGCTGGCGGTGAAGTCGCCGGTGATCGATGCTGCGCAGAACGTATCGCGCCAGGCACAGGGCGCGGGCGCCAGCCAGGACGGACGAGCGGCAGCGCTGCATGCACTCGCGGCGGCGGGCGGCATGGCGGACCTGGTCGGCGCGACGGGCAACATGACGCACGCGCTGAACGATCCGAAGGGCAAGATCGACGCGAAGCTGGAACTGAGCTTCGGCTCGTCGTCCAGCAAGTCGACGTTCGCCGAGCACAGCACGCAGCACAACGGCAGCAGCGTGAAGGCCGGCGGCACGGCCGCGTTCGTCGCGACCGGCGACAAGCATGCCGGGCAGGGAAACGTGACGATCCAGGGTTCGGACGTGACCGCGAACGACGTGGTGTTGCGGGCGACACACATGGTGAATCTGGTCAACAGCACCGATACGGACAGCACGCGCAGCACGAACGAGTCGAAGAGCGCGAGCCTCGGCGTGTCGTATGGCACGGGCGGCTTCGGTGTGTCGGCGTCGATGGCGCGCGCGCAGGGGGATGCGAACTCGGATGCGGCCACGCAGAACAATACGCACGTCAATGCGCGCAATACCGCGACGATCGTCAGCGGCGGCGATACCAATATCGTCGGCGCAAACGTCACAGCGAACACGGTGATCGCAGACATTGGCGGCGACCTGAATCTCGCATCGGTGCAGGATACGAGCGCGAGTGCCGCACGCCAAACCAGTTCGGGCGGCGGGCTCAATGCAGGCATGGGCGGTGCGAGCGCGAATGTCAGCGTGCAGGCTGGCCGCGCGAGCGGCAGCTATGCGGGGGTGAACGAGCAAGCGGGCATTCAGGCGGGAGACGGTGGCTTCGATATCAAGGTCGGCGGCAATACGGACCTGAAGGGCGCGTATATCGCGAGTACCGCGACGCAGGACAAGAACCAGCTGACGACCGGGACGCTGACGTTCTCGGATATCCAGAATCGTTCGGAATACGACGCGAGCAGTGTCGGGATCAGCGCGGGCGGCGGCGTGGGCAACGGAGGGAACAGCTACGCGACGCATGGGCCGGAGAGCGGGAAGAACACCGGCGGTGCGTTGCCGCTCTTTGTCAGCGAGCGCGATAGCAGTAGCGCGACGACGAAGAGCGGGATCAGTGTCGGCAGCATCACGATCACGGACGAAGCGAATCAGCAACAGGACGTGGCGACGCTCAATCGTGATACGTCGAATCTGAACGGCACGGTGAACAGGACGCCGGATTTGCAGCAGGCGCTGGGCAGTCAGTCGGATCTGATCAACGCGGCTCAGGCGGCGGCGGAAGCGGTTGCGAAGCAGATCGGTCACTACGCGGACAGGAAGCGCGATGAAGCGCTGAAGAACGCGGACGGCGCGAGTGATCCGGCGCTCAAGGCTCGGTATCAGCAGGAGGCGCGTGACTGGGCAGAGGGCGGCGACAGCCGGACGGCGTTGCATGTTGCCGGTGGTGCGTTGACGGGTGGTTTGACGGGCGGCGGATTGGGCGCTGTGGGCGGGGCGGCGGGGGCGGGTTTGTCGGCGAAGCTCGCGCCTCGGTTGAATGAGATTGCCGAGTCGATCAGGGATGCAGGGCCGACGGGGAATGCGAATGTGGATGCGTTGCTGGGGAATCTGGCTTCGAACCTGCTGGCGGGTGGGGCGGGGGCGGTGGTTGGGGGTGGGGCTGGGGCTGGGGCGATCTCTGGCGCGAGTGTGGATTGGTTTAATCGGCAGTTGCACGAGGACGGTAAGGCGAAGGAGCAGACGCTGGCGAAGAAGCTGGCAGCGGAAAGCGCCGGAAAATATACGATGCAGCAGATTCAAGACCAGATGGCGCAAATGGATCTGGTGATGAGCGATGGAGGGGTGTTGCCGGGCAATGTGCGAGTAGCGTCGGGAGAGATGCCGCAGGACGGGACGGAGTGGGCGCGGTATGGCGTGAACAAGGCGGGTCAGACGGTGTGGACGCAATCGTTGGGTCCGGGCGATCCTGATTTGCAGGCGTATATTGCGAAGGGAGCACAGGGTAGCGGGTTCTCGTATCAGTCGACGACGACGGGCAAGAATCCGGGGTTGTTCCGGTTACCGGATTTCGTGAACTTCCAGGTGGATTACTTCGTTGGAAGCGTGTGGGGGACATTTACACGGGATGGAAACGCATTCTTCGGCGGAGGATTGAACATGGGGCTGCCGAACACGGTTGGTGCTGGCGTGAATATATCGGCTGGCTATTTGAATACGAGTACAGTCAGGCCGGGCCAGACAAATAACTTTGCTGACGGATACGCAGGTGGGGGGGCCGCACTGTATGGTGGTTTAGGAGGCGGCATTATGGTGTCGCCTGGTAATGGTACGGCCACCATTATCGGCTTCGGTGCAGGTGTGAACGTAGGGAAAACGAACAATCCTGCATCTGTTGGTTGGGGTTTCTCCGTTGATCAAGGTGAAACGGGAGTTAGGTGGTAGCCATGGGACCGTCAATTACATCTGTTCCGAAGACGCGAGCACAGAAAATCGTCTGGTGGTGTTGTTTTGCGGCGATGATGGGCTTCATCGTGTACGTGGTGTTGAAGAACATCTTTTTTAGTTGAACGACCGAGCACGGCGTATGCCGGGTTCGGTGTTTATGCTGACGTTGCAGGCCGACGACGTCGAGGCCGTTGTTGAGCGGCGAATTGTTCGTCGTGGTGGATGCGGTCCTGAATCTCCTGTTCGGTCATGTCGCGATTGGCGATGCGGTCGTGGTGATCGGGGGAGATGGTCAATTGCTGGAAGCGGTAATTGACGGAGAGCAGCACATGGCGCTGACGTTCTCGGATATCCGGAATCGTTCGGAATACGCTGCGAGCAGTGTCGGGATCAGCGCGGGCGGCGGCGTAGGCAACGGAGGGAACAGCTACGCGACGCATGGGCCGCAGAGCGGGAAGAACACCGGCGGTGCGTTGCCGCTCTTTGTCAGCGAGCGCGATAGCAGTAGCGCGACGACGAAGAGCGGGATCAGTGTCGGCAGCATCACGATCACGGACGAAGCGAATCAGCAACAGGACGTGGCGACGCTCAATCGTGATACGTCGAATCTGAACGGCACGGTGAACAGGACGCCGGATTTGCAGCAGGTGCTGGGCAGTCAGTCGGATCTGATCAACGCGGCTCAGGCGGCGGCGGAAGCGGTTGCGAAGCAGATCGGTCACTACGCGGACAGGAAGCGCGATGAAGCGCTGAAGAACGCGGACGGCGCGAGTGATCCGGCGCTCAAGGCTCGGTATCAGCAGGAGGCGCGTGACTGGGCAGAGGGCGGCGACAGCCGGACGGCGTTGCATGTTGCCGGTGGTGCGTTGACGGGTGGTTTGACGGGCGGCGGATTGGGCGCTGTGGGCGGGGCGGCGGGGGCGGGTTTGTCGGCGAAGCTTGCGCCTCGGTTGAATGAGATTGCCGAGTCGATCAGGGATGCAGGGCCGACGGGGAATGCGAATGTGGATGCGTTGTTGGGGAATCTGGCTTCGAACCTGCTGGCGGGTGGGGCGGGGGCGGTGGTTGGGGGTGGGGCTGGGGCGGCGATGTCAGCATCGGTGGATCGGTTCAATCGGCAGTTGCATCCGGATGAGAGGAAGTGGATTAAAGACAATGCGGCAAGTTACGCGAAGCAACAGGACATCACGTTGGAACAAGCGGTCAATGCGTTGACGGCTCAAGCGGATAGGCAGGTACAGAATGGTTCGCCGGGGGCGGATGATCCGGCCGCGCGGGCATTCCTGGGGAACGCACAGCGGCTAGGCCATATGCTGCCATCGGAAGGGGCCAGCGGGCCCGGGTATATGTTCTTTGCAACGCCGGAGCAGAAGGCGAATGTCGAGATGTACGCGAACTACTATTCGAACGGTGCGGGGATGAATGTGCCGAGCGACCAGGCGATAGTGAATTCGGCGGGCAGGGATCAGGCCTACCAGGATTTGTACGGAAGGCTGACGCTTGGTGCGGCGGCGGTTGCGACGGGGACTGCGGCAGGTGCACCAATCGCGGCGATGCCCGGTGTGCCGATATTTAGCACGGGTGGGTTGCTTGGTTCGAACTCGATGGCGTCGCCTGTTGGGACGGCGGTGATCGGTACGGGGATTGTTGCGGGTTCGCAGTACCTGCAAACCGGCCATATCAATTTGGTGGATTTGGGGGGGACGTTTGTCACGATCGTAGCTGGCTCGCATGGTCGCCTGTTGTGGAATGTTGGTGTGAACACGATTGGTGGGGCAACGACGACGGCACTGAATAACAACCTGCACGGCAAGAACGATAGTGTTGTAGCGGCGGGGGTAGGTAGTGGTGCACTGTCGAGTTTGGGTTACGGGATTGGGAAGTTGGGTGAATCTTGGATCAATTCGACAATAAAGCCAACAATTAATGCATCGAATTGGGATTCTGTAAATATGTGGTCTAGTAGTGGGTGGAATATTTTTAGACCCAACACTGCGGGCGTGATTGGCGGTGGAGTGATGGGGGGTATGGGGCAAGAGGCTATCGGGGCTGCGAATCCATTCACGAATTTAGGTGGCAAGAAGTGACAAGATGGCTTTTGGCGTTTATGGGCGCATGGGTTATTTGTACTTCCGGTGTCTATGTCGCGTGGGTGTTAGGGGTATGTATTAAATGTATCTTTATATCAGGGTGCCTTGGTCATTTGGGATTTAATGAAATTTTGGCTGCCGTGAATGGAAGAGGGGTGTTTGCACGCGGAACTCTTTTGGCAATCGCAATTACTTTCATAGCTTGGGCGAAAAGGAGATAGGGGTCGGGAAGTTGGGTTTCATCCGAGGTATTTTTTGTGGTGCAACCACAACGGCAAAGATCGGCCGAAGTAGAGGCCAGGAACCTGATCTTCTCCAGATTCGTTTTGTGAATAAAGCTAATCCTTGATGCGGAATTGGAAGCGCTTGGAATTCGATCAGTGGGAGGCGTGGGGCTAGGTAAAGGACGGTGACTGTCGGGCGGCGTTGCGTGGCGGCGGCTGTGAGCTGGCGGGCGGTTTGGTCAGCGGTGAAATTGTAGCAGTGGGTGAGGGTCCGCAAGCAATGATTCGTTTAATTATGTTTTTTATTTTTTCATTTGTGGTTTCGATATCTACTGTTGCGATTATAAAGATCGTTATTGTCTGTATGGCGGAATTCTTTTATCGAGAAAAATATGAGTGGAGCTACGAAGACGTCAGATTCGTCTTGATTCGGGGCTCGCTCATGGCTTTAGCGTTTTGTGTGCTCGGTTTGTGGAAGTATGTGAGTGTAAAGATGCATTTGAGAGAGTAGAAAATTTGAAGGTCGCGGGGAATTGCGAATGCTTGGGTCGACCGGGGAATGGGGGTTTCGAGCCCGTGCAAAAATTTTTCTGTTGAAATTGCGGCCGGCGGCACGAAGCGGAAGCTTGTAGATAATATGTGTCTGAATTGTAATTTAAAGAGGGATCCGGGGTGACAACCTGGAAGAATTCGGGTCGTGGTTCAAGTGAGTGAATGACATTTAAGTGAAGAGGGTGGAGGTGAGAAAGATTAAGGTGATCGAGGACGGGAATTTTCATCGATGGATAAGGTGGAGTTTGATCGTAATTGGCATCTCGGCGGTGTATATCGCTGTGCAGATTATTACCCGTCTATTTCGGGGGGTATCGTGTTGCTGGCAGGTTTCGGGATAGCGTTGGTCGGTGGAGCAGCCCCCTGAAACGCCGGACACAGTCACCCACTTACAATAACGGGTAGGCATAAGACTGTGTTTTTGACTAACACCAGGCAGGAAGTGATGGAAGTGTTGACGGGCCCGGAGCGCCGGCGGCGCTGGACGGCGGAGCAAAAGCTGGCGATGGTTCGCGAGAGTTTCGAACCAGGGAAGTCGGTTTCGATGGTCGCGCGGCAGCACGGCGTGAACCCGAACCAGCTGTTCCACTGGCGCAAGCTGTACCAGGATGGGAGCCTGTCAGCGGTCAAGGCTGGCGAGGAAGTGGTTCCGGCCTCAGAGCTGGCCGACGCGCTCAAGCAGATTCGCGAGCTGCAACGGATGCTCGGCAAGAAGACCATGGAGAACGAGATTCTCCGCGAAGCAGTCGAGTACGGCCGGGCAAAAAAATGGATAGCGCACTCGCCCTCGCTGCCGGAGGACGACCAGTGAAACTGGTTTGTGAAGTTCTCGGCGTGTCGCGCTCGAACGTATCGGCACGACTGTCGCGTCCGGCGACGTGGCGCGATGGCCGTCAATCGCGGCAGACGGACGATGCGAGCGTGGTCGAGGAAATCCGCCGAGTCGTCGGCGATTTGCCCAGCTATGGCTATCGCCGGGTGTGGGGCTCGCTGCGCAATGAACGCATTGCTGCCGGACAGGTGCCGTTCAATGCGAAGCGCATCTATCGCATCATGCGCACTCACGGTCTGCTGATGCAACGGCGTCCAGCCCCGCCTCGGCCGCAACGTCGGCACGATGGCAAGGTGGCCGTCGCGCGCAGCAATCAGCGATGGTGCTCGGACGGCTTCGAGTTCCGCTGCGACAACGGCGAGCCGCTGCGGGTGACGTTTGCGCTGGATTGCTGCGACCGAGAGGCGATGAGCTGGGCAGCCACGACAGCAGGTCACAGCGGCGACATCGTGCGCGACGTGATGCTGGCTGCAGTGGAAAATCGGTTTGGCAACGAACTGCATACCCCGTCCGAAATCGAGTGGCTGAGCGACAACGGTTCGGGCTACACGGCCGACGACACGCGCCGGTTCGCAGTGGCCATCGGCCTGAAGCCATTGACCACACCGGTGTGCAGCCCACAAAGTAATGGGATGGCAGAGAGCTTCGTGAAGACGATGAAACGCGACTACGTCGCCTTCATGCCGAAGCCGGACGCAGCGACTGCCGCACGCAACTTGGCCATCGCGTTCGAGCATTACAACGAGAAGCATCCCCATAGCGCGCTGAAATACCGCTCGCCTCGCGAGTTCCGGCGCTCGATGGATTCAGCAACCTTAGTGTGATGCCGTGTCCGGGATTACAGGGTCAACTCCAGTCGGTGGCTTTACGAACCGCGCCGCGATGTTGAAGATCAAGCCGTTCGACAACAGTTACAGGAAGGCGCGCGAGAGCTACAAGTCGAGTGGCGACGACGAAGATCAGCCGGAGTAGAGGCCGCGCCCCCGACCCTGGCCGGATTCGCTGTATGAACAGAGTGGATCCTTGACGGCGAATTGGGAATACTTTGGATCGGGCTAGCGGAGGCGTGGGATTGGGCAGGGGCGGCGACAGTCAGGCGGCTTTGAATGTCCGCTTCCCATGCTGACTTGCCGCCTTTCTATTGCCGGCGCGATCTCGGTGTGGAACGGACGTGTAGCACTCGGAAGGCATGCAAGTTCGCAGACGGTGCCTGCGTTCTTGTTGACTGGTGACGCCAGCGATTGCGATTCTTGAATCGACGTCGGCCTGCCGGGGGGTGTCAGGATTTCCGTGTTCAAGGCGGGTGGAGTAATTACACGGAAGGCCGAACGAATCGATCTGCGTAAAGGATAGCGAATTGGTTCATGGCCGTCTTCCAGTCGTGAGCGGCGCTCCCCCAGTTCGCGGTGATGTTGCGCAAGGCCAGCCAGATGAGCTTGGTGGCAGCCTCGTCGGTCGGGAAGTGACCACGGGTCTTGATGATCTTGCGCAACTGCGAGTTGATATTTTCAATCGCGTTCGTCGTGTAAATGATCTTGCGCACACCCGGCGGAAACGCAAAGAACGGGATCACGCGATCCCAGGCGTTGCGCCACGCGCTACTGACAGTCGGGAATTTCTGACCCCACGGCCCATCCGCAAACGCATCGAGTTCGGCCTGAGCGGCTTCCGCGCTGGGAGCGGCGTAGATCGGCTTGATCGCCGCGGCCAAGCCTCGGCGGTCCTTCCAACTGGCGTAATCGAGGCTGTTGCGGATGAGGTGGACGATGCAGGTCTGCAGCGTGGTGGCCGGGAACACGGCGGCCAGCGCTTCGGGCATGCCCTTGAGCCCGTCCGTGACGGCAATCAGGATGTCGTGAACGCCGCGCGTCTTCAGATCGTTGAACACCTTCATCCAGAACTTGGCCCCCTCGGTATTCTCGATCCACAGGCCCAGGATTTCCCGCGTGCCGTCGGGCAGCACGCCCAGCGCCAGATAGACCGCCTTGTTGCGCACGACGGCGTCTTCGCGAATCTTGACCCGCAGTGCGTCGAAAAACACGACCGGATACATCGGCTCAAGCGGTCGGGCCTGCCAGGCGGTTACTTCGGCCATGACCTCGTCGGTGACCGAACTGATGAAGTCGGGCGAGACCTCGGTGCCGTACTGTTCCAGCAAGAAGCCCTGAATCTCGCGTACGGTCATGCCTCGGGCATACATGGCGACGATCTTGTCGTCGAAGCCCGTGAAGCGCCGTTCGTGCTTGGGAATCAGGATGGGTTCGAAGCTGCCGTCGCGGTCACGCGGCACCTCGATACGGATCGGGCCGTCTTCGGTCAGAACCGTCTTGGCCCCTTTGCCGTTGCGCTGATTCGTGGCGTTGACCGGCTTGGCAGCACCGGGAGGGTAGCCGAGATGATGGTTCATCTCGCCGCCCAGCGCCCGTTCGATCAGCGCCTTCTTGAGCGCCAGCGTCGCGGCGTTGATGGCTTCGGCCGTCATCGGACCGTTGCCGAACTGCTCGAGCAGCTCGGCCGGAATCGCCGGCAGAGCCGCCGGCTGGGCTTTCGGTTTGCGAGGCATAAACTCTCCTTGGGAGCATGTTATGCCTTAAACACAAAATTCCTGACAGGCCCGCCTGCCGGGCCATCCGGCCTGGCACATCAGAACATATGAAGTTTTGACGCAGCGGGGGCATCCAATCCGCCGACCAATAACCGATCGACCTCGGCGTCGAATTAACGACGATCACCCTATTCAACAACGCCATCACACAAGCCTCAATTCCCTATACCTTCCGACGTTTTCTCGCGGGTGTTTCCCACTGGCTGACCGCGTGATTTTCCCCCTAAGATGAAGCAATCATGCGCGCGAAACGGTGCCTGCGCGCGCGTGACGGGAGGCTGGAGGCAGCGCCGGAAACGCGAGCGGATGTTTCCATCATGGATGCGAAAGTGCGCGCGTCGGCTGCTGGTCATGCGACAGTAAAGACGCCAACGAGCGCGGCGGCGATCGCCACGCGGACGACGTCCGGCCGACTCGGCGCGGCCACGTGGTTAGGCGACGCGCTGTTGGCAATCGTTTGCGTGCTGGGCATGGCGTTGACTGCACTCGCTGGGGCTTCCGTCGATGTGGATGGCGCAGCCGACACGATACGCATCGCTGCTCCCGCGAGCCGCGCCGATCCTGCGATCTCTCCCCGCGACATCGCCGTACGCCAGGTCGTACTCGGCATCGTCAGCTTCACGCGCTGGCCGGCGACGCCCGTCCATCTGCATCTGTGCGTGACGGGGCGGCCCGACTACGCGCGTGGCCTGACCGACACGCTGCAGGCCGGTTCGACGGTGCTCGACGTTCAGCATGTCGGTTTCGACGATTCCGCACTCGGCATCGCGTGCGACATCATCTATCTCGGCACGCTGAGCGACGACGAAAGGGCGCGGGTGCGAACCGCCGTGGCCGGCCATCCGGTGCTGACGATCGCGGAACACGATACGTCGTGCACTGCGGGCAGCATGTTCTGTCTCACTGTCGACGGCGAACGCGTGACCTTCGACATCAATCTCGACGCCGTCGCGCGCAGCGGCGTGCGAGTGCATCCGAACGTGCTCAATCTTGCGCGACGTCCGGGGGCGCCATGACACGTCCCGCGCCTCATGTGTCCCTCTCGCGGATATCGCGCCCGACGCTGCAAAGCGTATTGCGACGCGCGCACCTGCGTCTCGCATTCGTCGCCGTCGCGATGGCCGCCGTGTCGTTGATCGTCGTCGCTGTGATCGCGTTGCGCGCGTATGCCGGCAACAATCTGAACCTGCTGGCCCGCTCGCTCGGGTATACGGTCGAGGCGGCGCTCGTGTTCGGCGACCGCGTCGCGGCGGCCGAGGCGATCGCGCTAATCGCCAACGACGAGGATGTGGCGCAGGTGGTCGTCGCGGATCGCCAGGGCCGACCGTTCGCGACGTGGCAGTTGCCCGCCGCCAGCAAGATCGCGCGGCTCGAGCGCGTCGTCGCGGATGTTGCGCTGCCGGGACCCGTGGCCGTTCCGGTGATGCACGACGGCATGGTTGTCGGCTACGTCGTCGTGCGCGGCCGCGGGCATCAGTTCTTCGGCTTCCTGCTCGGCGGTGTCGGCGGCATTCTCGGCTGTCTTGCCATCAGCGTATTCGGCGCTTATGTCAGCTCGAAGCGGCTGCTGCACAGCATCGTCTCGCCGCTGCGCGCGCTGGCCGACGTCGCACATGCGGTGCGGCGCGAGCGCGCGTTCGCGCGGCGTGTCCAGCCCGTGCCGATCGCCGAACTGAACCAGCTCGGCAACGACTTCAATGCATTGCTCGACGAATTCGAAGACTGGCAGAACACGCTGCGCCACGAAAACGCGTCGCTGGAGCACAAGGCGACCCACGATGCGCTGACCGGCTTGCCCAATCGTGTGCAGTTCGAGTCGCGTCTCACGCTTGCGCTGGGCGACGCGGCGGCGACGGAGCACCGGGTCGCGATCCTGTATCTCGACTGCGACCGCTTCAAGGAGATCAACGATTGCTTCGGCCACGACGCCGGCGACGCGGCGCTGATCGGCATCGCGGCGCGCTTGCGCGAGCAGTTGCGTGAGACCGATCTGGTCGCCCGACTCGGCGGCGACGAATTCGCGGTGATGCTGACGGGGGTGCGTGACACGGAGAGCGTCGGACGTATCGTCGACGAAATGCTGGCCGGGATGGTGCCGTCGATCATGCTGTCGGATGGCCGCGCGGTGAACACGATGGTGAGTGTCGGGGTTGCGTTGTATCCGGATCATGCGTCGGATGCGAGCGGACTGGTGCGCGCGGCGGATGCTGCGATGTATCGGGCCAAGCGTACGCGGCCGGGGTCGTGGCAATTGGCCGAAGGCGTTGCGGGCCCGGCCTGATGTTTCGGGCCGCGCTCTGCGGACGGGGTGTCGCAAAAGGTTGAAAAAACGCGCGCGACGCGGGCGCGCATCGAAGGAGACGCGGCGATGAATAACTTGTTTCCTGTGAGCATTTGGCGGATCGGTGTCGGGAGCGTGCTGCTTCCATGCCTTCTGCTTGGGGGCTGCAAGACGCCGCCGCCGCTTCATCGCGGTCTGACGCAGACGCAGGTCACGGCGCTCAAGTCGGCCGGGTTCCAGGAGACCGGGCAGGGGTTCGAGTTCGGGTCGACCGGGCCGATTCTGTTCGATTTCGATCGGTATAACCTCAAGCCCGACGTGCGGCGGATCGTCGAGCGGATCGCGCGCACGCTCAGGTCGGCGGGGATCAACGGGGTGCGGGTGTACGGGTACTCGGATGACGAAGGCACGGATTCGTATGATCTGGAATTGTCCAGGCGCCGGGCGGAGGTAGTGGCGATCGAACTGGTGGATGTCGGGCTGGACGGGAAGCGGATCGTGGTGGTCGGGCGAGGGAAGAAGGATCCGGTGGGGGACAACCGGACGCCGGGAGGGCGGGCGCAGAACCGGAGGGCGGCGATTGTGGTTTCGCCGGGGTGAGGGGTTAAAGCCCACATTCGTGCGTGGCAATTGAGCGTGATTGCTCGCTGACATGCAAGTAGGTACATGGAATAAACCCTACCGATGCAGCTGACGTGTTGTCGGTGAGTCCTTCATCGTCAAGGATAATTGCTGGCATTCTTCGGAGCATCCGTGATAGCGCGAAGAGACCGCAAACACCAAAAAAACGGGATACCTGCAGCGACTGCGATCGTCGATTTGGATTCGTCGACGTTGAATATCGTGCTAGCAACAGTACGCTCAAGACGATAAAGAAGAGGGAGTCAATCAGAAGGACGGCGAGCCGCCCGCGGCTTCGGTAAGCGACGATGGGCCCGATATGCCCTCCGAGGTCGCTCGGACCTCGTCGCTGTAACGAATCGATTCGCGGCGGCTACGGCGACCATGCACCCACGTCCGTCATGTTCCGCCGGACGGTGGGCTTACAGGCTGTTCAGTGGCCGTGTCGCCGGCCTGCCGGGACAGGAGCCTGCTTCGATTGCCGGCTCAACATCAACGTGACGACAGCAGATACCGCCAACGTCGCGCCAACCACATATAACCCTGCGGAATACCCGCCGGTGATGTTCTTAAGCCAGCCAATTGCAAACGGGCCGACGAAACCCCCAAGATTGCCAACCGAGTTGATCATCGCGATTCCAGCAGCTGCACCGGCACCCGACAGGAACATGCTAGGCATCGCCCATAGCGGGGCCTTTGCCGCGCTGATTCCCACGTTCACGACCACGAGCGCCAGGATGATCATCAAGGCAGTCGTGGCATTGCCTGCGAATATGAATCCGAGGCATGCCACGACACAGGGAATGACCACATGCCACGTGCGTTCTTCAGTATGGTCCGAGTGCTTTGCCCAAACGATCATTGCAATCACGGCGAGGATGCTGGGTACGCCTGCCAGCAGGCCGGTCTCAAACGAGCCGAAGCCGTACTGACGGATGATCAGCGGCGCCCACAGCCCGAGCGTGTACAGCCCTGCTGACGTGCCGAAGTAAATCAGTGCAAGCGCCAGCACTCGCGGATCCCGCAACGCGCTGATTGCGCCCGCGGTATGTCCGGCATGCGACTGTTTCGCGTCTGCTTCCAATTTCATCTTCGCAATCAGCCATTCGCGCTCTTCCGGTTGAAGCCAGTGCGCTTTCGCTGGCGTATCCGTCAGATATTTGAGTACACAGAAGCCGAGTATGATCGCGGGCGCTGCTTCGAGGATATAGAGCATTTGCCAGTCAGCCAGCCCGGCGATCGGGGGCAGCTTCATGATCGCACCCGAAAGCGGCGAGCCGATCGCCGTCGAGATCGGCGCGGCAGCCATGAACCACGCCGCTGCAACGGCACGCTGACGTGACGGGAACCACAGGCTGAGATAGAGAATGATGCCGGGGAAGAAACCGGCTTCGGCGACGCCCAGAATGAAGCGCAACGCATAGAAGCTGTTCGGGCCGACGACGAATGCTGATGCCGCAGATACGATTCCCCATGACACCATCACGCGGGCAATCCACCGTCGCGCGCCGACCTTGTGAAGGATCAGGTTTGAGGGCACTTCGAAGAGGAAGTAGCCGATGAAGAACAGTCCGCCGCCGAGACCGAATGCCGTCGGTGACAGGCCAATGGCCTTGTTCATCGACAGCGCGGCGAAGCCCACATTGACACGGTCGAGAAAGCTCACGAAATACAACAGCATGACAAACGGAATGATCCGTATCATGAGCTTGCGGGAAACCCGGTTTTCGAGATCAGAAATCATTGTCTCCTCCTTGGAGGCTTGAGCAGTGCTCTATTTGGAAACGGAGTCAGCGCGCGACGCGCCCGTGGCCTCCGGATGCAGCCCTGGTCTGGGGCTCGCGCATGAGGCTCAAACGCTTTGGATAATGCGCAAGGGTCGCTTCACGGAATCTGCGCGATACGCAGCAGGTTGGTGCTGCCTGACGTGCCGAACGGCATCCCCGCCGAGATGACCACTGTCTCCCCTTGTTCGCCGAACCCTTCGGCACGCACGGTCTGACACGCAAGATCGCTAACTTCCAGTACGTCGACGACTTCCTTGCACAGGACCGGGTGCACCCCCCAAACCAGCGCCAGGCGACGCGCCGTGCCGTTTTGCGGTGTCATGCCAACGATCGGTGCGGACGGCCGTTCGCGCGACATGCACAGCGCGGAGTATCCCGAAGCCGTGTAGGCGACGGTCGCGACCGCGTTCAGCAGACCGGTGACATGTCGCATCGCGTAGCCGATCGCATCCGACGTGTTCGCACGCGGCGCGGCGTGGGATGCGGCGATGACTTCCCTGTAGTAGGGATCGCGTTCCGTCTGGGAGATGATGAGATCCATCATTCGCACGGCTTCGACTGGGTAGCCGCCGCTTGCCGATTCGGCAGACAGCATGACGGCGTCAGCACCGTCATAGATCGCGGTCGCGACATCCGAGGCTTCCGCACGTGTGGGCACGGGTGCCGCTACCATCGATTCCAGCATTTGCGTCGCGACGATGACCGGCTTTCCCGCCTTGCGACATGCGCGGACGATCCGCTTCTGGATTGCCGGGACATGTTCCGCTGGCATTTCGACGCCGAGGTCACCGCGCGCGACCATCACGGCGTCCGCTTCCTCGACGATGGCATCGAGACTGCTGATTGCCGCCGGCTTTTCGAGCTTTGCCACTATGCCGACGCTATCGCCGACAATTCTGCGGACCTCTACAATGTCGTCGACTCGCTGCACGAACGACAGGGCAAGCCAGTCGATGCCCAACGTCATGCCGAACGCCAGATCGCGCCGATCCTTTTCTGTCATTGCGGATACCGGCAGCACGACATCCGGCACATTCACGCCTTTACGCTCCGAGAGCGCGCCGCCGACGACGACCGTCGTTTCCGCGAAGCCTGCGCCACAGCGTTCGACTCGCAACCGGATCCGGCCATCGTCGAGCAGGAGGTTCGTCTGCGGCTTGAGGGCGGCGAAGATCTCAGGATGCGGCAGCGATACACGTACGTTGTCGCCGGGCGTTTGTGCGTCGAGGTCGAGTCGGAACGCAGCACCTTTCTCCAGCATGATCGGACCGTTCGCAAAGGTACCGATTCGCAGCTTCGGGCCTTGCAGGTCGAGCAGTACGCTGATCGGACGACCACTGTCTTCTTCGATCGAGCGGATGATGTCGAGACGTCGCCGGTGATCGTCGTGCGTGCCGTGACTGAAGTTCAGACGGAATACGTCGGCGCCCGCATGAAGCAGCGCTTCGATGGTCTCGCGGCTGGTGCTCGCCGGACCCAACGTCGCGACGATTTTGGCATTACGGTTGCGGCGCATCTATCAACTCCCTGAGATATCACCGTGATGAGCGGCAATGAAGATGGCACGAAAGTCATTGACGTTGGTCAGCGTTGGCCCGGTGATGACCGAGTCGCCCAGGGCTTGAAAAAATCCGTGCGCGTCGTTGTTTTCGAGGCGCTCCATTGGACGGATGCCGCGTTCGCGCGCCCGTTTCAACGTGTCGGGACGTAGCAACGCCCCAGCGATTTCTTCCTGACCGTCAACGCCGTCGGTGTCACCCGCGATGGCGAACACGCCGGGCTCGCCGTTCAGCGCAATCCCGAGCGACAGCAGAAATTCGGCGTTGCGGCCGCCGCGCCCGTCGCCGCGAATGGTGACGGTCGTTTCACCCCCGGAGAGCAAAACGCAGGGCGCCTGAAAGGGCTGGCCTCGCCGGTTCACCTGGCGGGCGATACCCGCCATCACCGTGCCTACGTCTCGGGCTTCGCCTTCGATTGCATCGCCAAGAATATGGACGTCGATTCCTGCTGCGCGAGGCTGCTTCGCTGCGGCTTCGAGTGCGAGCTGGGGCGTCGCGATCAGATGGGTTTCAATGTGAGGCAGGCGCGGATCACCCGGCTTCAGTGTTTCGGAGCTGCCGCTCTCCAATAGAGCGATCGCTGCCGGTGAAGCGCAAATTTCATAGCGACGCAGAACCTCAAGGGCATCCGAACATGTCGTCGCATCGGGAACGGTCGGGCCCGAGGCGATGTCGCGCGCGGCATCGGCGGGCACGTCGGAGATGATCAGATTGACGACGCGCGCCGGATAGCAGGCCGCCGCGAGACGGCCGCCTTTGATCGCCGACAGGTGCCGGCGCACGCAGTTCATTTCGGCAATCGTGGCGCCGCTGGCCAGCAGCGCCTGGTTGATTTCCTGTTTGTCCTGCAGTGTCAGGCCTTCGGCGGGTAGCGGTAGTAGAGACGAGCCACCGCCCGAGATAAGGCAAATAACAAGGTCGTCGGCCGTCAGGCCGGAGACGAGATCCAGCATGCGTTGCGCTGCCTTCAGGCCGTTCACGTCGGGAACGGGATGCGCAGCCTGGACGATCTCGATCCTCTCACACGGCACCGCATATCCGTAACGCGTGACGACGAGGCCTTCGAGCGGGGCAGGCCAGTGCTTTTCCACTGTTTGCGCCATTGCCGCTGACGCCTTGCCCGCGCCGACAACGATGGTGCGCCCGCGCGGCGGACTGGGCAGGAAACCGGGCACGCGAAGCGCGGGCTGTGCGGTCGCAATAGCGGTCTCGAACATGTCCTGCAACAGGCGCTCGACATCAAGCTCGCTATTTGCGCCGTCGCCTGCCGGCAGCGTGAAATGGGAGGGAGGCTTCATCTCCGCGCTCCAAAAGAAACAGGCCGCCTTTGTTTGACGGGAGTGAACATCTCGTCTCCTGCGTTATGTTCGGCGTTTGCTGGACGAGCCGGGTCACGGCCGCCGAATGGCGGACCGTGTAGGTCGGGCTCCGCTGGAGTTGACGACGAGACTTACGCCGCGTTGGCTTCAGGTGATGCCGCTTTCTCGATGAAGGCGCAAACGGCTGCTGTCACCTGCGCGGTCGTCGCCGTGCCGCCAAGGTCGCCGGTATGTAGTGACTTGTCCGCGGTCACCGCTTCGATGGCCTGCATCACGCGCTTCGCGGCATCGAATTCGCCGAGATGTTCGAGCAGCATGACGACCGACCAGAACGTGCCGACCGGATTGGCGAGGCCCTTACCCATAATGTCGAAAGCGGAGCCGTGGATCGGCTCGAACATCGACGGATAGCGGCGCTCCGGGTCGATGTTGCCCGTTGGCGCGATGCCGAGACTGCCGGCAAGCGCGGCGGCCAGGTCGCTGAGAATGTCGGCGTGCAGGTTGGTGGCAACGATCGTGTCGAGGGTCGCTGGGCGGTTGACCATGCGGGCCGTCGAGGCGTCGACCAACTCCTTGTCCCAATTGACGTCCGGGAATTCTTTGGAGACTTCGAGCGCGATCTCGTCCCACATCACCATCGCGTGACGTTGCGCGTTGCTTTTCGTGATTACGGTCAGCAGCTTGCGTGGACGGGACTGCGCGAGGCGGAAGGCGAAGCGCATGATTCGTTCGACGCCGGCGCGCGTCAGCATAGATACGTCCGTCGCGGCTTCAATCGGGTGTCCCTGATGGATACGTCCGCCAACACCGGAATATTCGCCTTCCGAGTTTTCGCGCACGATGACCCAGTTGAGGTCCTCCGGTTTGCAGCGCTTCAGCGGTCCATCAATGCCCGGCAGAATGCGGGTCGGGCGCACGTTGGCGTACTGGTCGAATCCCTGGCAGATTTTCAGGCGCAGGCCCCACAACGTGATGTGATCGGGGATGTCCGGGTCGCCCGCGGAACCGAACAGAATCGCATCCTTGTTGCGGATGGCTTCCAGCCCGTCTGCCGGCATCATGACGCCATGCTTGCGGTAGTAATCGCCGCCCCAGTCGAAGTTTTCGAATTCGAAGGCGAACGACTTCGTGGTTTTTGCAAGGGCTTCGAGAACTTGTGCGCCGGCGGGTACAACTTCCTTGCCGATTCCGTCGCCGGGGATAGTTGCGATGCGATAGGTCTTCATGTCTCCGTCCATCAGGTGTCGTGGCTGTAAGCGAACTCTACCCATCTCCGCATGCAAAAACCGGTGCTAAACTTAAAGCATCTTTAACCTGAATTCACAGGTGGACTCGTGCACGACACCGTCCAGCCGTCCGATCTGAGCTTTTTCTCCACGCTTGTCGCCTCGGGCAGCCTGAGCGCCGCGGCGCGCGAATTAGGGCTGACGCCAGCGGCAATCAGCAAGCGCCTGACACAGATGGAAAGCCGTGCGGGCGTGGGGCTGATCAATCGCACGACTCGCCGAATGATGCTGACCCCAGAGGGCGAGCTATATCTCCAACATGCGCGCCGGATTCTCGATGAGATTGACGAGCTGGCCGAGTTGCTTGGAACGGCCAAGAAAAGTCCCAAAGGGTTATTGCGGGTGAATGCGACGCTGGGCTTCGGGCGCAGCCATGTCGCGCCAGCGATTTCGCGGTTTGTCACGAAGTATCGTCAGGTATCGGTGCAGCTTCAGCTGTCGGTCACGCCTCCGCCCCTGACAGACGACGCCTTTGACGTCTGTATCCGGTTCGGCGAGCCACCGGACACGAGAGTGATTGCCCGGCGTCTCGCCGGCAATCGGCGCTTGCTCTGCGCCGCCCCGTCATACATCGCGTCGCACGGACTGCCGACCACGGCGCACGATCTGACACGCCATAACTGCATCGGGATTCGTCAGGGCGACGAAGCTTATGGCGTTTGGCGCCTGACTTCCGGCCGGGGCGCTTCACGCAAGACAGAGGCTGTCCGAATCAATGGCACTCTCACAACGAACGACGGCGAGATTGCCGTGAAATGGGCGCTTGAGGGACACGGCATCCTGATGAGGGCAGAGTGGGACATAAAGAGGTATCTGGCAGATGGCTCGTTAGTTCGTGTACTGCCCGACTACGAGACGCCGAACGCAGACATCTTCGCGGTCTATTCGCAACGACACCAGATGTCGAACCGCATACGCGCTTTCGTCGAATTTATCGCGCAGGATCTTCAAAGCGAAGTAGATCGGGGCGCGTAAAACCCGGGCACGGTTAGTAGTGGAGCGGATGAAGGAGTGATGCCGACTGGCCGCTAGTTACCGAACTGCGTAAGGTGGCCTGACGATAGCTATTGTGCAGCGCTTCCCGCAGCCGTGGCTCGGTCGTCTCGAAAGCGATGAGCGGATCTTCCTTCGGAAAGCTGCGGCAGCGGAGTATCGCCCGAATTTATCGGTTTGTTCGTCAACGACAGGATCACCGAAACGGCTACGAGAAGGGTGGCGCCACGCCGCGGCCGAGATCGCCGACAATCTGACATCGACAGTCCATTCATACGATCGCCTATGAACGCCAGGCCCTCCCGCTTCTTCATCGCCGGTGATATCGAAGCGCCTGTTTTTGTCCTGGACGGGATCGCTTCGGAATGGTTGTTCGTTTCAAAATTTTGGCAAAGGACGAACGCCTTGCTCGGAACAATGTTCGATCAGTTCGAAGAGGAAGTAGCCGGGCCCGCGACACTCAGAAAAATCGCAGATGAGCTTGCATGTCAAATTTGCGAACTTGAGGAACGGGAAGACGAGGTCATCAGCTTCGTATACAGATGGACGCCGCATGGGGAGGTCTACGTTCTTGAAACACCTCGAGCGACTCTGGTCTCGCACTTGGCAGCGACCCGTGCCTTTCTTTCGCTGGCCGCCGAAAATGGTGAAGTGCTCGAGCTGAGTCTTTGAGCAGATCAACAGTCAAATGGCTTGCGTAGCAGCCTTTCCTGACAGTCCAGCGCCCATGAAACCAGTTCTGCAGATTACGTCACCATCCGATGCCGACATCCTCGTCGATATTCGTATTGCCGCCATGCGGGAGAGTCTGTCGCGCATCGGTCGCTTCGATCCGCAGCGTGCACGAGAACGCTTCCTGGCGTCATTCGATGCCGCACTGTGCCGGTTCATCGAGGTCGATGGTGTTCGAGTAGGTCTCGTCATGGTGCGTCCACTGGATGACTACTGGCTTCTCGACCATCTTTATGTCTTGCCCGAATACCAGGGCAAAGGCATTGGTGCGGCCGTTTTACAGGAAGTCTTCAAGCGTGCTGACGCGCGGCGTATGCCGATCCGCGTGGGAGCTTTACGCGACAGCGACGCGAACGGCTTCTACCAGCGGCACGGCTTCGTGCGAACCGACGAAGCGGAGTGGGACATCTACTACGAACGCCAGCCACATCTCGACTGACCATTTTCGCCTCCACGACTACGGTTGAGCACTATCACGCCGCAGTGTCCGAGTTTCCCGCGCACACACCCGCAACGAAGCAATTTCCTTTCGAACCGCACGCAGATCGTACAGTTGAACAACCTGCGTATCGGCATTTCCCGGCTCCGAACCGATCCGAAGCACGCGTTCCTCATCCGCCGACACAAATACGGCGTCATTCGACGGAACGGGAAACAAACTCCTCAGCGGCATCGGATAGTCATCAACCCGCTTTAGCTCTCCACGCGAGAAAAGCCGCTTTACATCCGACTCGGGCATCCTGGTTCGCAACAAATAGAACATCCCGACCACAGTCCCGGACCCGTCATTCCCCCAAACCGAGATCCTCGCCGCCGAACTGCTCCCCGGAATTTTGCAATCACCGTGTTCCCAGTCGGACATCAAATTGACGTAGACATCAGTGCATCCGACGTCATTGGAAAACCAATTCGTACCTATGGCCTTCGACATGGCGCGCTTCGCATCGTCCATCGAATGCCCGAGCACGTCGTCGGGCATCGGGCACGTCTGCGCGAACGCACTTTGCAATGCGCATGAGAGCAGAGCCGAAACTAGGAAGCGAGATGGTTTCATGCGAGAAAAGTCCTGGCTGTATTCGAAGATATGGACCGGAAAAGCACCATGTCCGCCCAAGCATGCACACAGGACCGATATCGATTCATTCGAACTGTTTCGAATAGTGAATTTCAGCGATATCGTCCCGACGCGGATCACCGTTCGACTTCCCAGAGCAGTTTCCCTTTTTGCCATCAGAAAACACAGCGATTTCAATCACTGCTCAACCGGAACCTATACCTAACGGCTAACAAGCACTCAAGCCGAAAACATCGCGCGTCAACAATGATCTAATAGACGTTGTTCACGCGTATATTGCTGATCCCGAATCCAACCGCCGCAACGAAGGAGGAATCCAAATCATCAAAGCACCGCAGTAAACGAGCGCGGGCCGCAAGTGCTAGGAACACTCACGACCCGCTAACCAAAGTCAACTAAGCAGGAGTTGCCATGGCTAAGGCAAATGATAAATCACGTCCCCCGATCACGGAACGTTACGTGACGATCCAGGAGTCCTGGGGTATTCCGAAGGCCTGGGGCAGGAAGCCGGAAACGTTCTACCCGTGGTTGAGAATCGGCGGAATGTGGCTGATCAACGACGCGGGATTCATCCCGGGCCGAAAGGCGCGGATAACGGTCGAGCCGGGCAGACTGATCCTCACGGCGATGTGACCGAACCCCGGCACCGCACCGCGCATCGCTGGCGAGCATCAAACATCACCACGCAATATTGCACGACGACCGCGACGTCCCCGCACCGCCCGTGGCGGTGCAATGCGATCCTGCGCCGTTGTCGTAGAACGTCCGCGTCTCCGGTTGCGACACCGACGGATCGAACGGATTCGGCGCCGCGCCGCGCGCCGCATCGAAGGGGCGCGTCGGCGCATACGTGCCGCCGCGACCAGCCGCGTGCGACCCATTGGCCCGCAGATACTCGTTCCAGTTCTGCGCGCGCTGTTCAGGCGCGGGCAATGCCCGACCGAGGCTATCGCTGCCGCCGGCACCCAGCGCGACGCGATTCGCCGGCCATGCCGGATCGTGTTCGCGCGGATCCGGTGAGGGTTGCGGCGCAAGCGTATCGCCCGACACGCTCAGCGGCCGCGTATCCGGCATATCGAACGGGCTGCGTTCGGCGGGCGCAGCGTACCGTTCGCGACGAGGCGCGCGTGCGGGATGCCCATCGTCCTGAGCGACGCCAAGACGCGCCGCACGAAAAACATTGGCGCCGCCCGAGCGTGCGTCCAACGTATCGCGCGCCGACGCATCGACTGCAGAAACGGAAAGAGAAAACGCACAAACAACGGCGGCAACGGCGGCGGAAGGAAAACGGAAACGGTGATTCATGTGTGATCCGAAGCAGGTGACATGCGAGGGAAAGACGGCAGATCACTGGCTGGCGGCTGGGCGACGGAAGGTCGTCGAAGCGGCCCTGACGCGACTCCGAAGCGACTTCGAAGCGCGGTAGAGGCGAACCGGAGGAGGGCTGGCTGGATTGCAGAAACGGATTCGTATTATTTCATAAAAATAACAACTAGCTTTCCATATAGTCGTGAGTGTCGGTAAGCAGAAAGAGAGTGCACCTCACGGCAGTGCCCCACCGTGGTGCCGGCTCGCCAAATCATCAGTTGATTGATTTACGGCGATCGGTCCCTCTATAGACCGCAAACCCACGAAACGCCATCAAAGAACCGCCGGATCCCCCGCCCAGCAAGGCGTTGAGCCGATCCGCCCCAGCTCGTCGCAACCCGATTGCACTCAAGGCAAACGTTATCGCTCCCGCAAAGTTGCGCCCGGAGCGCCACCCGCCGCGTCAAAAAGTCTCCGTGTTTTCCCTCAGACGCCCGGCATTTTTGACAGATGAATTAAAAACGACCATATAATTTCGACTGCCTTGCCAACGGCTGTCGGACCATCCCTCCGATCCAGCGAGTTGGCAAGCGGGGCAGGCGAAACGCTTGCGCAATGCAAGACGCATCACGATGTCTTTCCGAACCAGACGTCCCCTTTCGGGGACTGCAAGAGCCGGGCCCCGCACGCATCATTCATCCGCAGGTCCGTCTTCGAGTGTCTCGGGCGTGTCCCATGTTCTCGCCCCGGGTGCTGTTCGATTGCGCAAGTCATGCCGCCTTTGCCCGTATGACTAACAACATCGAGGAGCTCCTGATGACGCTGTCCCGTCTTACGTCCATTTCCGTCGCCGCCGTGCTGTTCGCCGCCGGCGCCGCTGCCGCGCAAGCGGAAACCGTGAAGATCGCCATCGCCGGCCCGATGAGCGGCTCGGTCGCGCAGTACGGCGACATGGTGAAAGCCGGCGCGCTGACCGCGATCGAACAGATCAACGCGGCAGGCGGTGCGGGCGGCAACAAGTTCGAAGTGGTGATGATGGACGACGCATGCGAACCGAAGCAGGCCGTCGCCGTCGCCAACAAGATCGTCAGCCAGAAGATCAAGTACGTGATCGGCCACGTGTGCTCGGGTTCGACGATCCCGGCATCCGACATCTACGAGAACGAAGGCATCGTGATGGTCACGCCGTCGGCCACCGCGCCGCAGCTGACCGAAGGCAAGAAGCGCCACTTCATCTTCCGCACGATCGGCCGTGACGACCAGCAAGGCCCGGCCGCCGCGCAGTACATCATCAACCACGTGAAGCCGAAGAAGGTCGCGGTCCTGCACGACAAGCAGTCGTACGGCCAGGGCATCGCGTCGTCGGTGAAGAAGGACCTCGAAGCCGCGAAGATCCCGGTCGTGCTGTTCGAAGGCATCAACGCCGGCGATTCGGACTACTCGGCGATCATCACCAAGCTGAAGTCGCAAGGCGTCGATTTCGTCTACTTCGGCGGCTACCACCCGGAAATGGGCCTGCTGATGCGCCAGGCGCGCGAGCAGGGCGTGAAGGCAACCTTCATGGGGCCTGAAGGCGTCGGCAACAAGGACGTGACGGCGATCGCCGGCCCGGCGTCGGAAGGCATGCTGGTCACGCTGCCGGCCGACTTCTCTGCCGATCCGGCCAACGCGGCGCTCGTGAAGGCGTTCGCGGACAAGAAGCGCGATCCGAACGGTCCGTTCCAGATGCCGGCGTACGCCGCGGTGAAGATCATCGCCGACTCGATCGCGGGAGCGAAGACGACCGACCCGACGAAGGTCGCCGCGTACATGCACAAGACGACGTTCGACACGCCGATCGGCAAGGTCGCGTATGACGCACAGGGCGACCTGAAGGCGTTCAAGTTCGTCGTCTACACGTGGCACAAGGACGCGACGAAGACCGCCGCCAAGTAAGACGGAGTACCCGCCCGCGCACCCGCCCTGTCCGAGACCCGGACGGGGCGGGTGCGTATTGGTCGCGCATCTGCCCATTGCGCGGCCGGCGGGCGGCCCGAGACGACACCGTGCGTTGCGCGCGGCCGAACGCCGTGATCCGGCGACGGCATGCGACACAGCGCCAACGGGAGCTTCCCGCACATGACTGACTTCTTTCCTCAATTCGCCCAGCAACTGGTCAACGGCCTGACGCTGGGCGCGATCTATGCGCTGATCGCCATCGGCTATTCGATGGTCTACGGCATCATCGGCATGATCAACTTCGCCCACGGCGAGATCTACATGATCGGCGCGTACGTGGGCCTCGTCACACTCACCGCGATCGGCGTGTCCGCCGGCTATCCGCTGCCGCTCGTGCTCGGCGCGGCGCTGATCGTGTCGGTGATCGTCACCGGCCTGTACGGCTTCGCGGTCGAGCGCGTCGCGTACCGGCCGCTGCGCGGCGGCCCGCGCCTCGTGCCGCTGATCTCCGCGATCGGCATGTCGATCTTCCTGCAGAACTACGTGCAGATCGGCCAGGGCGCGCGCGACGTGTCGGTGCCCGTGCTGATCTCCGGCGCATTCGACATCCATCTCGGCGGCGACTTCGACGTGACGGTTCCGTATGCGCGCCTGCTGATCGTCTGCGTGACGATCGTGCTGATGATCGCGCTCACGCTGTTCATCTCACATTCGCGGATGGGCCGCGCGTGCCGCGCGTGCGCCGAGGACATGAAGATGGCGAACCTGCTCGGCATCGACACGAACCGCGTGATCTCCTTCACGTTCGTGCTCGGCGCGATGCTGGCGGCCGTCGGCGGCGTGCTGATCGGGCTGACGATCGGCAAGCTGAATCCGTATATCGGCTTCGTCGCGGGCATCAAGGCGTTCACCGCCGCGGTGCTCGGCGGGATCGGCAGCATTCCGGGCGCGATGCTCGGCGGCGTGCTGCTCGGCCTTGCCGAAACCTTCGCCGCAGGCTACATGCCGGCCGAGTACAAGGACGTCGTCGCGTTCGGCCTGCTCGTGCTGATCCTGCTGTTCCGCCCGACCGGCCTGCTCGGCAAGTCGGACATCGAAAAGGTTTGACGGAGACGCAGATGAGTCAAGTCATTTCCGTACGCCGCCCGGTCGCCGATGCGTCGTTCGGCCAGGCGCTGAAGAATGCCGTGGCCGCCGCGATCCTGACGGCGATCCTCACGGTGCCCGTGCTGGGCCTGCAACTGAAGCTCGACGGCTATCAGGTCGTGCTCGAGCGCCACTGGCGCCCGGTGTGGATCGCGGTCGCGGCCGTGTTCCTGTTCCAGCTGTTCAAGCCGTGGCTGATGCGCGCGAAATCCGCGGTGCAGCTGCCGGCGATGCCCGCGATGGGCGCGCAGCAGCAGCGCACGATCATCTGGGTGCTGCTCGCGGTCGGGCTCGTGTGGCCGTTCTTCGGTTCGCGCGGCGCGGTGGACGTCGCGACGCTCGCGCTGATCTACGTGATCCTCGGCCTCGGGCTGAACATCGTCGTCGGCTTCGCGGGCCTGCTCGATCTCGGCTATGTCGGGTTCTACGCGGTCGGCGGCTATACGTATGCGATGCTGAACCAGTATTTCGGGCTCACGTTCTGGGAGTGCCTGCCGCTCGCGGCGATCGCGTCGGCGACGTTCGGCTTCCTGCTCGGCTTCCCGGTGCTGCGCCTGCGCGGCGACTATCTGGCGATCGTCACGCTCGGCTTCGGCGAAATCATCCGCCTGCTCGCCAACAACCTGACGAGCCTCACGGGCGGCCCGGACGGCATCTCGGGGATTCCGAAGCCGACCGTGTTCGGCTACGAGATGGCGCGCAGCGCAAGCGTCGACGGCGCGAAGACCTTCCACGAACTGATCGGCCTCGAATACAGCGGCGACCACGTCGTGATCTTCCTGTACCTGCTCGCGCTCGTGCTCGTGTGCTTCACGCTGTTCGTCACGAGCCGCCTGATCCGCATGCCGATGGGCCGTGCATGGGAAGCGCTGCGCGACGACGAGATCGCATGCCGTTCGCTGGGCCTGAACCCGACGCGTATCAAGCTGTCGGCGTTCACGCTCGGCGCGGCGTTCGCCGGCATCGGCGGCGCGTTCTTCGCGGCGCGGCAGGGCCTCGTGAATCCGGAGTCGTTCACCTTCATCGAATCGGCGCTGATTCTCGCGATCGTCGTGCTCGGCGGGATGGGCTCGCAGCTCGGCGTGATCCTCGCGGCGATCCTGCTGACCGTGCTGCCGGAAGTCGCGCGCGGTTTCGCCGAGTACCGGATGCTGATCTTCGGTCTGGTGATGGTGTTGATGATGATGTGGCGTCCGCAGGGCCTGTTGCCCGCGAGCCGTCCTCACGTGGAGCTGCCGCAATGAGCGCACAAGCAGAACTGTTGAAGGTCGCCGGGCTGCAGATGCGCTTCGGCGGGTTGCTCGCGGTGGACGGCATCGATTTCGACGTGCGCCGCGACGAGGTGTTCGCGATCATCGGGCCGAACGGCGCGGGCAAGACCACGGTGTTCAACTGCGTCGGCGGTTTCTACAAGCCGACCGGCGGCGACGTCGTGCTCGAAGGCCACCCGATCGCGGGGCTGCCGAGCCACAAGATCGCGCTGAAGGGGCTGGTGCGCACGTTCCAGAACATTCGCCTGTTCAAGTCGCTGACCGTCGTCGAGAACCTGCTCGTCGCACAGCACCGCAAGGTGAAGTCGGGGCTGCTGCACGGCCTGTTCGCGACGCCCGCGTATCGTCACGCCGAGAAGGAAGCGCTCGAGCGCGCGGCCGTCTGGCTCGACCGAATGGGGCTGAAGTCGGTCGCGAATCGACCTGCCGGCACGCTGTCGTACGGGCACCAGCGGCGCCTGGAAATCGCGCGCTGCATGATCACCGAGCCGCGTCTCCTGATGCTGGACGAGCCGGCGGCCGGTCTCAACCCGCAGGAGAAGATCGAGCTGCAGCACCTGATCGACCGGCTGCGCCGCGAGTTCGGCGTGTCGGTGCTGCTGATCGAACACGACATGAGCCTCGTGATGGGCGTGTCGGACCGCATCCTCGTGATGGAGCACGGCCGGCCGATCGTGATCGGCACGCCGGACGCGGTCCGCAACGATCCGCGCGTGATCAAGGCGTATCTGGGGGAAGAGTGATGCTGAAGCTGGAACAGGTCCATACGCACTACGGCGCGGTCGAGGCGCTCGCGGGCGTGTCGATCGAGGTGAACAAAGGCGAGATCGTCACGCTGATCGGCAGCAACGGCGCCGGCAAGACGACGCTGATGATGACGGTGTGCGGCACGCCGCGCGCATCGTCGGGCCGCGTGCTGTTCGAGGGCAACGACATCACCGCGATGTCGACGCACCAGATCATGCGCAAGGGGATGGCGATTTCGCCGGAAGGGCGGCGCGTGTTTCCGAGCCTGACGGTGGTCGAGAACCTGAAGATGGGCGGCTTTTTCGCGAGCCGTCACGAGATCGACGACGGGATCGAGCACGTGTTCAGGCTGTTTCCGCGCTTGAAGGAACGCGCGGCGCAGCGTGCGGGCACGATGTCGGGCGGCGAGCAGCAGATGCTGGCGATCGGCCGTGCGCTGATGAGCAAGCCGCGCCTGCTGCTGCTCGACGAGCCGACGCTCGGTCTTGCGCCGCTCGTGATCGCGCAGATCTTCGACATCATCCGGACGATTCGCGACGAGGGCGTCACGGTGTTCCTGGTCGAGCAGAACGCGAACAAGGCGCTGGGCGTGGCCGATCGCGGCTACGTGCTCGAAACGGGGCGCGTGGTGCTGGCCGATACGGGCGCGAATTTGCTCGCGAATGACCGGATCAAGCAGGCTTATCTGGGCGGTTGATCGGACACGTCATCGATCCGGCAGGCCGGGTCGATGACGGAGACGGCCGGGGCACGGACCGAATCGCTTGACCGGCATGCGGGAGCGGTGCCCGCTTTGTCGGTCTGGCGCATGTAGCCGGTTTGGCTTCGAATGTAGTCGAATCGGCTACATAGGGAGTGCCGTAATTCGAAGACGCCTCATATCGCAGCCTATACCTTGTAGCCAGTTAGGCTACAATCGTAGCCCATCATGCTACGATCTATTGCCTCCACCCTCTTTAGTGACTATCGGCGCCGCGTGTTGGGCCTGCTGCTGTTGCGGCCTGACGAGGCGCTGCACGTGCGCGAAATCGCCCGGTTGACGGATACGGCGCCGGGAACATTGCACAAGGAGTTGAGCAAACTGGCCGAAGCCGGCATCTTGAGCCGGGAGCGGCAAGGAAATCAGGTGCTCTATCGCGCCAATCGAAGCTGTCCGGTCTACGAGGAACTGGCTGCGATCATGCGAAAGACTTCGGGCATCGGCGATGTATTGACCGATGCATTGAGGCCATGCGCCGGACAAATTGACGTGGCGTTCGTGTTTGGGTCGGTCGCGCGCGGTGAGGAGACGGCGGATAGCGATATCGACGTGATGGTGATCGGCACCGTCGGTTTCGCAGCCGTGGTCCGGCTGCTTTACGACATGCAGGCGACGCTGCGGCGGGACATTAATCCCAAGGTGCTGTCACGCGACGAGTTTCGTCAAGGCGTCGAGGGGAAGGATGCTTTTTTGCGGGACGTGCTTGGAAAACCCAAGATATTTTTGATCGGTACCGAAGATGACCTTGCAGAACTTGCTCGGCATTAGCCTTGAAGCGATCGAACCGGACCGGGAGCAGGTGACGCGACTGTTGGCTGCCGCCGAGCGGAACCTCACCGACGCGCGACTCGCTGGACTGAGCAACGAAAACCGTTTTGATGCAGCGTACAAGGCCATCATGCAACTCGCGATGTTGGCATTGCACGCGAACGGTTTTCGTCCATTGACAAGCCGGCCCGGTCATCATCAAACGGCGATCCAGACGCTGTCGCAGACGATCGGTTTGCCGGTCGATCGCATGATCGTGCTCGATGCGCTGCGCAAGCAGCGCAATCTATCCGATTATTCGGGAGACGTCGTGCCTATGTCTGCGGTTGGCGAGTGCTTCGATAGTGCGGCGGCGCTGATGGCCGACGTGAAGGCGTGGCTGGTTGCAAACAAACCCGAGTGGCCGCACGCGCGATAGCCGTTGCGTTGCCGAATCCCGTCTGCTTCGAGGACTCGATGACGATTCGAGATGAATCGCGCAATACGCGTTGCGGAGGCAACCGATGAAAGTCAAACGAATCGTCGCCAATATCGACACGCAGTCGGTCGACGACGCAAAGCGCTTCTATCGCGACCTGTTCGGCCTCGACCTGCTGATGGATCACGGCTGGATCGCGACCTACGGCAATGCCGAACGGATGGACGTGCAGATCAGCTTCGCATCGCAGGGCGGATCGGGCACGCCGACGCCCGATCTGTCGATCGAGGTCGACGATGTCGATGAAGCGCTTGCACGGGTCCGGGCGGCCGGCATTGCCGTCGAATACGGCCCGGCCGACGAGCCGTGGGGCGTGCGGCGCTTTTACGTGCGCGATCCGTTCGGCAAGCTCGTCAACGTGCTCGCGCATCGCTGACCGCCGACTACGCGTCGGCCACGCCGGCTTCACGCATGCAATGCGAGCCCCTTCACCGCCTTGTCGACGGCCTTCTTCGGGCCGTGCAGCGCCAGGCCGACCAGATCGAGATTCTCCGCATCCTCCGCGCGAAACACTGCGCGGTTGGCCGCGTCGTGGCCGGTCGAAAACATCGCGCGCACGTAGGGCACGATCGTCAGTTCGCGCGACAGCGCCTGCCGGTGTGCGGCCTGCAGTCCGTTCAGATCGGCCGCGAACACCAGCATCGGCTGGCCGAGCATGCGGCCATACCGGCGCCCGGCCGCATCCTCGTAAGGCTCGCCGAGCGCTTCGGGCGCTTCTGCCGCGACGCCCGTCGCCAGAAATGCGACCACGTTGAGTTTCTGCCAGGCCGCGAGATCGTCGCGCACGATCAGTGCCACTTTGGTATCGAACATAACGACTCCTTGTTGAGCCGCTGATGATCGGACGGCGCGCGCGATCAGTCTGGAACGTTTGTGCAGATCCGACGATACGCGGCCGGCGTGATCCGGTACGCGCGGCGAAACCAGCGGCCCAGATGGCTCTGGTCGGCGAAGCCGACGTCCGCAGCCGCCTGCGCGGGCGTGCGGCCGGCCGCCAGCAGACGACGCGCGGCGCGCAGCCGCAGACGCACCAGATACGCATGCGGCGATGTGCCGAACGCGCGCTGGAACAGCCGCGTCAGCCGGAAGCGGTCGATGCCGGTCTGCGCGGCGAGTTCGTCGAGGCCGAGATTGCCGTCCATGTGGGCGTGCAGCAGGTCGCGCACGCGCAGAATCGCGGGCGGCACCACGCGTTCGCCCGTGGCAGACGGATTGCCCAGTTCGCCGCCGAGTCGCGTCAACAGGCGGTCGAGTGTCTGGTCGCGCGCGAGCTTGCCTTCGTTGCCGTGAAGCGCGAGAAATGCCTGACGAATCGCATCGACGAGGCTGCGATCGTCGACGAGCGTGTGACCGAACGTCGCCTCGACGCCGCTCAGGCCGGGCAGATTCAGCCGCTGTGCCGCGTGCTCGACCCATGCTTGCGGCAGGTACAGCATCGCGTAGGTAAAGCCGCCCGCTTCGGGCGCATGGCCGTCGTGCAGCGCGCCCGGCTCGATCAGGATCGCGCGTCCCGGCACGCTCGTATGCAGCGAGCGGTGGCACTGGAAACGCTGCACGCCTTGTTCGGTATAGCCGACCAGCATGTCGTCGTGATCGTGCGGATCGTATGCGTGCCCGCTGAAATGCGCGCGCAGGCTTTCGATGCCGGTTTCCGGATCGCGTTGCGCGACGAGCCAGTGGTCGGATTCGCCGGCGTTTTCCGTCGCAGTCGTCATCGCTGTTTCGTTCCCGTCGTTGCCTGTTCGCCAGTGTACGCAGGTCGCGCGCCGCCCGCATGCGCTGCGCTCATTCGCCGGGCGTCGCGCCTCGTTCGTCACGCGAGTATTGCGCCGGCGGCTTGCCGACGTGCCGCGTGAACGCGACGCTGAACGTGCTCGCCGAACTGTAGCCGACGTGCGCCGCGATTTCGGCGATGCGCGCTTCGTTGCGGCGGAGCAGGTTTTTCGCGAGCGCCATGCGCCACGTCAGCAGATATTCCATCGGCGCGACGCCGACCGCGCGGCTGAAGCGTTCGAAGAAGGTCGAACGGGACAGCGCCGCTTCCTTCGCAAGCTCGACGACCGTCCACGGATGCGCGGGGCGTGCGTGCATCTCGCGGATCGCGGCGGCGAGACGGCTGTCGGCAAGCCCGCGCACGAGACCGGGCGACGCATCCGTGCTCGCCGACAAGCGTAGCGCCTCGATCAGCAGCACTTCCACCAGGCGCGACAGCACCAGTTCCCGCGCGGGCCGCTGGGTGCGCGCTTCGTCCCGCACCAGCTGCACGAGCGTGGTCAGGCGCGGCTCGCCGCGTACGTGCACGTATTGCGGCAGCAGCGACACCAGCAGTGCCGAATCGGGCGAACTGAAGCTGCAGTTGCCGGCCATCATCCGCATGTCGACCGCGTTGCCCGCGTCGCCGATTCGGTATTCGCCGTTGTCGAGCGCGACCGGCGCGGCGGTTTCGACCCCCGGCGGCGGAGCGTCGAGACTGGACATCGCGACGCCGTAGGCGGCCGGAATCAGCACGAAATCGCCGGCCAGCAGTTCGAGCGGCGGATGCCCGTCGATCGCAACCCGGCACCCACCGTCGAGCACCGCGCAATAGAACGGCTCGCCGGCCACCGTCCGGCTGATGGACCACGGGCTCGCGCCGTGAACGAGCTTCGCGTACCGCGTGCTGGGCTGCAGCAGCGTGACGACTTCGGCCAGCGGATCGATCATCGCCGGACTCTCGCAAAAGAAAATCGGATTTCTGATTGTAGAGAATACGGATCCGGCCATCTATCGTACGGACACATGCCCAACCCGTCACAGGAGTGAAATCGCATGAAGACCGTATTGATTACCGGCTGTTCCTCCGGATTCGGCCTCGAGATCGCCCGTTATTTCGTCGCCCGCGACTGGCAGGTCGTCGCGACGATGCGCACGCCGCGCAACGACGTGCTGCCGGTCTCGCCGAACCTGCGCGTGCTGCCGCTCGACGTGACGAAACCGGACAGCATTCGCGCGGCGATCGAGGCCGCCGGCCCGCTCGACGTGCTCGTCAACAATGCCGGGATCGGCGCGGCCGCGCCCGCCGAGCTGATGCCGCTCGACACGGTGCGCGCGCTGTTCGACACCAACACGATCGGCACGATCGCGGTCACGGAAGCGGTGCTGCCGCAGTTTCGCCGGCGCGCGGCCGGCGTCGTCGTGAACGTCACGTCGAGCGTCACGCTGAAGGCATTGCCGCTGCTCAGCGCGTATCGCGCGAGCAAGGCGGCGGTCAATGCATATACCGAATCGATGGCGCTCGAACTCGAACCGTTCGGCGTGCGCGCGCATCTCGTGCTGCCGGGCCGCGCGCCCGACACGCGTTTCGCCGACAACGCGCGGGCGCACATGCACGGCTTCGAGCACGAGGCTTATGCGGAGTTTGCGGGGAAGGTCCTGGCGGGCCTGCTTGACGAATCCGGGCCGATCACGCACGCGCAGGACGTCGCCGAGGCCGTGTGGCGCGCGGCGACCGATCCGTCGTGCCCGATGCGCATTCCGGCCGGCGCCGATGCCGTCGCGTGGGCGGCCGAAGCGCACTGACCGGTTAGTGATCCGAATCTGTCGCGCCGGTCATGCAGGCCGGTGCGACGGGGCGCTTGCATGGCCGCACGTCGCGAGGTTACAGCGCGCGTTCGATCGCCTGTCCGAGCAGCGACAGCCCGAGATCGATTTCCGCTTCGCTGACGGTCAGCGGCGGCGCGATGCGGAACACGCCGCCCATGCCGGGCAGCTGCACGATGTTCATGCTGAGGCCGAGCTTCATGCATTCGCGCGTGATCTTTGCGCCGAGCCCGTCCGCCGGCTCCCTGGTGCGGCGATCCTTGACGATCTCGACGCCGAGCAGCAATCCGCGTCCGCGCACGTCGCCGATGCAGTCGAAGCGCTCCATCAGGTCGAGCAGCCCGCGCCTGAGCCGGTCGCCCATCGCGTGAGCGCGGGCGACGAGCCCGTCGCGCTGCACGACGTCGAGCACGCGCAGGCCGACCGCCGCAGGCAGCGGATCGGACACGTGCGTCGTATAGAACAGGTAGCCGAGTTCGTGCGCGCGTTCCTCGATCTCCGCGGACGTCACGACGGCCGCGAGCGGCAGCCCGGCGCCGAGCGTCTTCGACAGCGTCAGGATGTCGGGCGTCACGCCGTCGTGCTGGCACGCGAACATCGCGCCGGTGCGTCCGATGCCGGTCTGCGCCTCGTCGAGGATCAGCAGCATCCCGCGTTCCTCGCACTTGCGCTTGAGCGCGGCCATGTAGCCGGGCGGCAGTTCGATGATGCCGCCCGAACTGAGGATCGGCTCCGCGATGAACGCGGCGAGGCTGCCGCTCGACTGGCGATCGATCAGGTCGAACGCATAGTCGAGTTCGGCGAGATAGTCGTACGTGCCGTTGCGCTCGAAGCGCGGCCGGTACGTGAACGGTGCGGGAATCGCGAACGAGCCGACCGACGCGGGGCCGACACCCTTGCGCCCGGCGCTGTACGTGGCCGATGCGGCCGCGCCCGTCATCCCGTGCCACGACTGCGCGAAGCCGACGATCTCGTACTTGCCGGTGACGAGCTTCGCCATCCGGATTGCCGCTTCGTTCGACTCCGCGCCGGTGCTGAGCAGCAGCGCGCGGTCGAGGCCGTCCGGCGTGAGGCTGGCGAGGCGAGTCGCGAGGTCGACCACCGGCCGCGACAGCATGCCGCTGAACAGGTGATCGAGCCGGCCCGCGTATTCGCCGATCACCGACGCGATCTCCGGATGGCAGTGCCCGAGCACCGCGCTCATCTGCCCGGACGTGAAATCGAGGATCGCGCGGCCGTCGGCGTCGTAGACGAAACTGCCCTGCGCGCGTTCGACGATCATCGGCTCGAAGGTGCCGCCGTAGCGGATCAGATGCTGTCTGGCGTTGCGCCAGAAGGTTGCGTCGTCGTTCAGGGACATCGTGCAGCTCCCGGCAGGTGGACAGGCATGGCTTGCAGTCTAGGCGCGCGTCTGGTTTGATGGAAACGAATAGTTCTTATGCAAGGTAGAAAAGGAGCTGATATCTTGGGACTTTCGCTCGACATCGACCTGCTGCGCTCGTTCGTCGTCATCGCCGACGCCCGCGCGCTCAGCCGCGCGGCCTCGCGCATCGGCCGCACGCAGTCCGCGCTGAGCCAGCAGATGCGGCGGCTCGAAGCCATCGTCGACCAGCCGCTGTTCCAGCGCACCGGGCGCGGCGTCGTGTTGACGAACCCCGGCGAGCGGCTGCTGGTGCACGCGCAGCGCATTCTGCGGCTGCACGACGAGGCGATGGCCGATCTGTGCGGCAAGGGCTTGTCGGGCAGCATCCGGTTCGGGTGTCCGGACGATTACGCGGCCGTGTTCCTGCCTTCGCTGCTGCGGCGGTTTTCGAGCCAGCATCCGCAGGCGCTCGTCGAAGTCGTGTGCGGTCCGACGCCGCGGCTGCTCGAACGACTGGAGAAGCGGGCGATCGATCTCGCGATGATTTCGCTGCCGGACGATGCGGCCAGCGACGATGTCATTCGCCGCGAGCAATTGGTGTGGGTCGGTTATCCGGGGCTCGTGTCCACGCATTTCGATCCGCTGCCGCTCGCGCTGTCCGATCCCGATACGCTCGATCATGTCGCGGCATGCGAAGCGTTGCAGCGCGCGAACCGGGACTACCGGATCGCGTATGCGAGCAGCAGTCTCGCCGGCCTGACCGCGCTGGTGCGGTCGGGGCAAGCGTTCGCCGTGCTCACGCAGACGGCCGTGCCGCCCGATCTCGCGATCCTCGACGGCGATCCGGGGCTGCCGCCGCTGCCGGCGGTCGGGATCACGCTGAAGTTCGATCGCAAGCGGCCGTCGCATCTGACCGCGGCGTTCGCCGAGCATATCCGGCAGGCGTTGCCGTTGCTGTGAATGGAGTGCGCGGCGTCCGGCTAATCCCCTGACGTTTCAAGCGCGCTCACCATCTCCTGCGCTGCGCGCTGCAACTCCGGCAGGAAGCGGCGCACCGCGTCCGCCGGCGTGATCGCCTGTTCGAGGTAGATCACGTTCAGCGCCGCGATCACGCGCCCGTGCGCGCCGATCGCCACGGCGAGCGAACCGATCTTGCGCTGGTCGGCCCAGTCGCCGTGATTCGAGCCGAAGCCGTCGGCACGCGTTTGCCGCACCAGGTTGCGGATGAACGCGCTGTCCGACGCGAGCCGCTGTTGTTGTTCGCCGCCGGCGCCGGCGCGCAGCAGGTCGAGAATATCCTCGCGCTCCGCGTCCTGGCACGACGCGAAGTAGATGCGCCCCGATGCGGTCAACAGCATCGGCAACCGGCGCCCGACCATCGAACGATGAAACGACAACGGGCTGAAGCGATGCGTCGTCTCGCGGATGATCATCGAATCGCCGTCCGGCGTCGTCAGGTCCGACGGCCACACGATGCGCTGCAGCAGCCCGGCCATGATCGGCGGCGCGACGGTGGCGATGTGCTCGTCGTCGGTGAACCCTTCGCTGAGCGTGCGCACGCGCAGCGTCAGGCGAAACGTGTCGTCGGAATCGCTGCGCCGCACGAACCCGCTGTCGATCAGCGTCTCCAGCAGCCGACGCACGGTCGTGCGGTGAAGCCCCGTTGCGTCGCTCAACTGCTGGCTCGTCGCGCGACCGTTTTCCAGCGCGTTGAGCGCCTGCAGCACCAGCAGGCCGCGCGACAACCCTCGAACATTTGCGTACTTGCTCATCTAAAAATGTCTTTCAAATCAACGGCGTGCATCCCGTGCACATTTGGCTGAAATTGTTGAGCGCGGATTTGCCGCTCCCTAGACTTGCCTCCATCCCGCCGCCGACACGACGCGACACGGAACCCGCGAAACGTCCGGCCGGAATCCATCGGCATACGCAGCGACCGCCGAGTCGCGCGAGGAAGGAGACACATGAACCCCGCATCCAGTCCAGCCGCGCAGCGCGAGCCGCGCGGTGCGCTTTCCACCGACGTCGCGATCATCGGCGCTGGCCCGGTCGGCCTGATGATCGCCAACATTCTGGGCCTTCAGGGCGTGCGTGTCACGCTGATCGAGAAGCTCGAACGGATCATCGACTATCCTCGCGCGATTGGTCTGGATGACGAAGCATTGCGCGTGTTCCAGTCGATCGGCCTGGCCGACGCACTCGTGCCGCATACGACGCCCGATCACTGGATGCGCTTCGTGACGAAGGACGGCCGCTGCTTTGCATCGATCGAGCCGCGCACCGACGAATTCGGCTGGCCGCGCCGCAATGCGTTCATCCAGCCGCTCGCGGATCGCGTGCTCCACGAAGGCCTCGCGCGTTTTCCGCAGGTTCAGGTGCTGTTCGGGCACAGCGTCGCATCGTTCGCGCAGGACGCCGACGGCGTCAGCATCGACGTGGACGATGCGGCTGGCGAACGCCGAACCGTGCGCGCCGCATACATGGTCGGCGCGGACGGCGGCAACAGCTTCGTGCGCCGCGTGCTGAACGTGCCGTTCGAAGGACGCACGAAGCCGAACCAGTGGATCGTCGTGGACGTGCGCAACGATCCGATCGGTTCGCCGCATATCTATCTGCATTGCGACCACGAACGGCCGTACGTGTCGGCGGCGCTGCCGCACGGGATTCGCCGCTTCGAGTTCATGGTGATGCCCGGCGAGACCGAGGAGGAACTGTCGAAACCCGAAAACATGGCCGCGCTGATTCGCAAGGTGGTCGCGGATCCGGACGCGGTCGACTACATCCGCAAGCGCGTCTATACGCACAACGCGCGCCTCGCGTCGACGTTCCATGTCGGCCGCGTACTGCTCGCGGGCGACGCCGCGCACATCATGCCGGTGTGGCAGGGGCAGGGCTACAACAGCGGGATCCGCGACGCGAACAATCTCGGCTGGAAGCTCGCGATGGTCGCGAAGGGGCTGGCCGATAGCCGCCTGCTCGACACCTATACCGTCGAGCGCCGCGCGCATGCGCGCTCGATGATCCATCTTTCCGAGGTGGCGGGCGACATCTTCGCGCCGACCACGCGTTTCGGCGCGCGCTTTCGCGACACGTTCGTGCGTGCGCTGAACCTGTTTCCGGCGGTCAAGCGCTATTTCGTCGAGATGCGCTTCAAGCCGATGCCGCGTTACGAAGCGGGCGCGGTGTTGCTGCCGGCGTACGCGCCGCGGCACGGCTGGCTTGCGCGCGTGCTCGAACGATCGGGCAATTCCGCGCCGGGCCGGCTGCTCGGCCTGATGAGCGAAAAGCGCGACTCGCTGCTCGGCCGGCTCGCATACGGCCGCGATCCGTTCGCGGCGTCGCCGGTCGGGCGCATGTTCATCCAGCCGCGCGTGCGGCTGGCCGATGGCCGCACCGTGCTGCTCGACGACGCGATCGGCAACGGCTTCGTCGTACTCGGCTGGGGTGCCGACCCGACCTTCGGCATGACGCCGCAGGCGCGCGCGCTGTGGGCACGGATCGGCGGCCGCTTCGCGATCGCGAAGCCGGACGCGCAGCTTGCCTACACCGACGACGTCCCCGCCGACGTGCTCGCGATCGGCGATGCCACGGGCCGGCTGAAGGACTGGTTCAGCCGCCTGCCGGAGTCGGTCGTGCTGCTGCGTCCCGATCGTTTCGTCGCGGGCGTGTGCACGCCGCAGCAGGTGTCCGCGGCCATCGTCGAGCTCGCGGTCAAGCTCGGCGTCACCGATGACGCGCAGCACGAGCACGGCGACGTTTCGTCTTCGTCACAACGCCCGGCGTGCGATCGCCTCGTCGTCGCGCAAACGGCAGGAGCATGAGTATGCCGATTCATCTCGAATGTCTTTCCCATACGCCGCTGCACGGCTACTTCGATCCGGTGCCCGGCGTGGTCGCCGAAGTCGAGCGGATCGGACGGGCCGCGCGCGAACGCGTCGAGCGTTTCCGGCCCGACCTGATCGTCGCGTTCGCGCCCGATCACTTCAACGGTTTCTTCTACGACATGATGCCGCCGTTCTGCATCGGCGCGCGTGCCGACGCGATCGGCGACTTCGCGAGCCTGGCCGGCGCGCTGCCGGTGCCGGCCGAACTCGCGCACGCGCTGGCGGAAAGCGTGCTGGCTGCCGACGTCGATGTCGCGCTGTCGTACCGGATGCAGGTCGACCACGGCTGCGCACAGGCGCTCGAAGTGCTGACCGGCGGCCTCGATCGTTATCCGGTGATTCCGGTGTTCATCAACTCGGTTGCGCCGCCGATGGCGACGCTGCGCCGCGCGCGCCTGCTCGGCGACGCGATCGGCCGGCATTTCGCGCGCACCGGCCAGCGCGTGCTGGTGGTCGGCTCGGGCGGCATCTCGCACGAGCCGCCGGTGCCGGAACTGATCGGCGCGACGCCCGAAGTGGCGGAGCGGCTGATCGCCGGGCGCAATCCGTCGGCCGAATCGCGCGCGGCGCGCCAGGCGCGCACGGTCGCCGCCGCCCGTTCGTTTGCCGCCGGCGACAGCCCGCTGCACCCGCTGAATCCCGAATGGGATCGCGCGTTTCTCGCGCAGCTCGAGTCCGGCGAGCTGGCCGCGCTGGACGGCGTGACCAACGACGCGATCACGCGCGACGGCGGCAAGTCCGCGCACGAGATCCGCACGTGGGTGGCCGCGTTCGGCGCGCTCGCCGCGTATGGCCCGTATCGCGCGTCGCTCGACTACTACCGTGCGATCCCCGAGTGGATCGCCGGCTTCGCCACCATGCATGCCACGCCGTCGACTGCCGTCGCGGCGGCGGCGTGACCGAACTTCAGGAGACCTGGATGTCCGATTCGAACCTTGTGACGGCACTGGCGGCGCGACTGCGCGAAGCCGAGGCGTCGCGCAGCACGATCGCGCCCGTGCGCGGCGAGCCCGCTGCGGGCGGCATCGCGCTCGACGACGTAAACACCGCCTACGCAGTACAGCAGGCCAACGTCGACGCGCGCGTCGCCGCCGGCGAGCGCGTCGTCGGCCGCAAGATCGGCCTCACGTCGCGCGCGGTGCAGCAGCAGCTGGGCGTCGACCAGCCCGACTTCGGCGCGCTGTTCGCGTCGATGGCGTACGGCGACAGCGAGCCGATCCCGCTGTCGACGCTGATCCAGCCGAAGGTCGAGGCCGAGATCGCGCTGGTGCTCGAGCGCGATCTCATGCACGACAGGCACACCTTCGCCGACATCCTGCGTGCGAGCGCCTATGCGCTCGCCGCGATCGAGGTCGTCGACAGCCGCATCGAGAACTGGAACATCCGCTTCGTCGACACGGTCGCCGACAACGCGTCGAGCGCGCGCTTCGTGCTCGGCAGCCGGCCGGTGCCGCTGTCGCAACTCGACCTGACGGCCTGCGCGATGACGCTCTCGCGCGACGGCGAGGTGCTGTCCGAAGGCAGCGGCGCCGCATGCCTCGGCAATCCGCTGAACGCGGCCGTGTGGCTGGCCGACCGGATGGCGCAGCTCGGCACGCCGCTGCGCGCGGGCGACGTGGTGCTGACGGGCGCGCTCGGCCCGATGGTCGCGGTGCGCGAAGCCGGCACCCATGTCGCGCAGATCGACGGGCTCGGCAGCGTCCGGGCAACTTTTACGGCTTAACCGAGGCATTCGCATGGCTTCCGAAAAACTCAAGGTGGCGATCATCGGCTCCGGCAACATCGGCACGGACCTGATGATCAAGATCCTCCGTCATGGCAGGCATCTGGAAATGGCGGCGATGGTCGGCATCGACGCGAACTCGGACGGTCTCGCGCGCGCCGCGCGGCTCGGCATCGCGACCACGCACGAAGGCGTCGAAGGGCTCACGCGCCTGCCGGTGTTCGACCGGATCGACTTCGTGTTCGACGCAACCTCCGCCGGCGCGCACGTGCGCAACGACGCGCTGCTGCGCGCGCTCCGGCCGTCGATCCGGATGATCGACCTGACGCCGGCCGCGATCGGCCCGTACTGCGTGCCGGTCGTCAATCTCGACGCGCACATCGACGCGCCGAACGTAAACATGGTCACCTGCGGCGGCCAGGCGACGATTCCAATCGTCGCAGCCGTGTCGCGCGTCGCGCCCGTGCACTACGCGGAAATCGTCGCGTCGATCAGCAGCAGGTCGGCCGGCCCCGGCACGCGCGCGAACATCGACGAATTCACCGAGACGACGTCGAAGGCGATCGAGGCGGTCGGCGGCGCGGCGAAGGGCAAGGCGATCATCGTGCTGAACCCGGCCGAGCCGCCGCTGATGATGCGCGACACCGTCTATACGCTGTCCGCGCTCGCGTCCCGCGACGCGATCGAGGCGTCGATCGAGGACACCGTCGCGAAGGTGCACGCGTACGTGCCCGGCTATCGGCTGAAGCAGAAGGTGCAGTTCGACGAGATTCCGGCGCATGCGCCGCTCCATATCCCGGGCCTGGGCCGCTTCAGCGGGCTGAAGACGTCGGTGTTCGTCGAAGTCGAAGGCGCCGCGCACTACCTGCCTGCGTACGCGGGCAATCTCGACATCATGACTTCCGCCGCGCTCGCGACCGCCGAACGCATGGCGCAGGCGCGCGTGAGCGCGTAAGGAGCATCCGGCGATGAGCAAGAAAATCTATATCTCCGACGTCACGCTGCGCGACGGCAGCCATGCGATCCGGCATCAGTACTCGATCGCGAACGTGCAGGACATCGCACGCGCGCTCGATCGTGCGAAGGTGGACAGCATCGAGGTCGCGCACGGCGACGGCCTGCAAGGCTCGAGCTTCAACTACGGCTTCGGCGCGCACAGCGATCTCGAATGGATCGAGGCGGTGGCCGAGGTGGTCACGCACGCGAAGATCGCGACGCTGCTGCTGCCGGGCATCGGCACGATCCACGACCTGAAGGCCGCCTACGACGCCGGCGCGCGCATCGTGCGCGTCGCGACGCACTGCACCGAGGCGGACATCTCGAAGCAGCACATCGAATATGCGCGCGCGCTCGGGATGGACACGGTCGGCTTCCTGATGATGAGCCACATGACCACGCCGGAGAACCTGGCCGTCGAGGCGAAGAAGATGGAAAGCTATGGCGCGAACTGCATCTACGTCGTCGATTCGGGCGGCGCGCTGACGATGCGCGACGTGCGCGACCGGTTCCGCGCGGTGAAGGCCGTGCTGAAGCCCGAGACGCAGACGGGCATGCACGCGCATCACAACCTGTCGCTCGGCGTCGCGAACTCGATCGTCGCGGTCGAGGAGGGCTGCGACCGGATCGATGCGTCGCTCGCGGGCATGGGCGCGGGCGCGGGCAACGCGCCGCTCGAGGTGTTCGTGGCGGCGGCCGAGCGGATGGGCTGGAACCATGGCACCGATCTCTACACGCTGATGGACGCGGCCGACGACATCGTGCGGCCGCTGCAGGACCGTCCGGTGCGCGTCGATCGCGAGACGCTCGCGCTCGGTTACGCGGGCGTGTATTCGAGCTTCCTGCGTCATGCGGAGGTGGCCGCGAAGAAGTACGGGCTGAAGACGGTCGACATCCTCGTCGAGCTGGGCAGGCGCCGGATGGTCGGCGGGCAGGAGGACATGATCGTCGACGTTGCGCTCGATCTGAAGAAGCGCGGCCACGCCGCATAAGAACGGACCGCAGGGCCGCGCACGACGCGGTCCGATCCATGACAGCCGCCGACAAGAGCGGCCTGCATATCGATCATTGGAGACTTTGGATGAATACGTCACGAAAGGAAGGCGGCACCGCGCGAAACGGGCACGCAACGATCGCGTTGTGTCTGGCGATCGCGTTGCTCGAAGGGCTGGACCTGCAATCGGCCGGCGTGGCCGGCCCGCGCATGGCGAAGGAGTTCTCGCTCGCCGTCGCGCAGATGGGCTGGGCATTCAGCGCGGGCGCGATCGGCCTGCTGCCGGGCGCCGCGTTCGGCGGCCGGCTCGCCGATCGCTTCGGTCGCAAGCGCGTGCTGATGTGGTCGGTCGCGATGTTCGGCCTGTTCTCGCTCGCGACCACGCAGGTCTGGAGTTTCGAGAGCCTGCTCGTCGCGCGGCTGATGACGGGTTTCGGGCTGGGCGCCGCGATGCCGAACCTGATCGCGCTGTGCTCGGAAGCGGCCGGCCCGCAGCAGCGCAGCACCGCGGTCGGCGCGATGTACTGCGGGATGCCGTTCGGCGCGGCGATTGCCGCGGTGATCGGCATCGCGAGCGCGGGCGATGCGAGCTGGCGCCATGTGTTCTATGTCGGCGGATTCGGGCCGCTCGTGATGGTGCCGCTGCTCGGCTTGTTCCTGCACGAATCGCAGCAGTTCGTGGCGACGCGATCGAGCGCTGCCGGCCGCGCTGCCGGCCTGCCCGGCGTGAGCGACGCGCTGTGGCGCTACGGCCGCGCGCGCACGACCGTCGCACTGTGGATCAGCTATCTCGGCACGCTGGTCGTGCTGTATTTCCTGATGAACTGGCTGCCGTCGATGGTGCTGTCGCGCGGGCTGACGCGCGTGCAGTCCAACGTCGTGCTGATGATGTTCAACATCGGCGGCGGAATCGGCGCGGTGACGATCGCGACGCTGATGGACCGCTTCGGGCGGCGCGGCACGGTGATCGGCATGTACGTCGGCGTAGGCGTCGCGCTGGCCACGCTCGCGAGCGCGGGCGGTGCGACGTCGATGGCGGTGGGCGGCCTGCTGTGCGGGCTGTTTCTGGTCGGCGGCCAGTCGGTGCTGTATGCGCTCGCCGGTCACGCGTATCCGACCGAAGTGCGCGGCACGGGCGTGGGCGCGGCTGTCGCGGTGGGGCGGCTCGGGTCGATTCTCGGGCCGCTGGTGGCAGGACAGCTGTTCGCGCTCGGTCAGAGCCCGTCGATGCTGGTGTCGGCCAGCATTCCGCTGGTCGTGATCGCCGCGGTGGCGGCGTTGACGGTGGTGGGCGCGTTCACGCAGCAGCGCGCGGGCGAGCCGCAGCGCGTTTAGCGATTCGTGAGGGCCGCGCGCATGCGCGGTCCGCGATCGGGAACATTCATTTTTACGGAGAAGGACATCATCATGACTGCGACGACTGCACCGATCACGGAAGCGTCCACGAGCCGGTTTGCGCGCGTGAAGGACGGCGACCTCGAACTGCGGATCCACTACAACGACACGGGCGCCGGGCCGACCGGCGAAACGGTCGTGATGCTGCACGGCTCAGGCCCCGGCGCGAGCGGCTGGGCGAACTTCAACCGCAACGTCGAGCCGCTGGTCGCGGCCGGCTATCGCGTGATCCTGATGGACTGCCCGGGCTGGAGCAAGAGCGATCCGGTCGTCTGCACGTCGTCCCGCTCGGAACTCAACGGCCGCGTGCTGAAAGGGCTGCTCGACGAACTCGACATCGGGCGCGTGCATATTCTCGGCAACTCGATGGGCGGACACAGCGCGGTGGCGTTCGCGCTAGGCAACCCGGAGCGGGTCGGCAAGCTCGTGCTGATGGGCGGCGGAACGGGCGGCCCGAGCAGCTTCGCGCCGATGCCGACCGAAGGCATCAAGCTGTTGCAGGGCCTGTATCGCGAGCCGACGATCGAGAACCTGAAGCGGATGATGAACGTGTTCGTCTACGATGCGAGCGCGATCACGGACGAACTGATGAAGGCGCGCCTCGACAACATGCTCGCGCGGCGCGATCACCTCGAGAACTTCGTGAAGAGCCTCGCGGCGAATCCGAAGCAGTTCACCGACTACGGCCCGCGGCTAGGTGAAATCGCGGCGCCAACGCTCGTCATCTGGGGCCGCGACGACCGCTTCGTGCCGATGGATATCGGCCTGCGGCTGATCGCCGGGATGCAGAACGCGCAACTGCACGTGTTCAACCGCTGCGGACATTGGGCGCAGTGGGAGCATGCGGATGCGTTCAACCGGATGGTGATCGATTTCCTGCAGCACTGAGGGCGCGTCGCGGGTTGCCTGCTGCCCGGCGCTTGCGGACACGAAAAAACCCGCGCGGCCTGACGCCGACGCGGGTTTCTTTTTCCAGCCACGGACGTGTTCGCGACACGCCTGTATCGTTTCTGGTGCCGACGGCGAGACTCGAACTCGCACAGCTTTCGCCACTACCCCCTCAAGATAGCGTGTCTACCAATTTCACCACGTCGGCACGTCAAGGGGCGCAATTCTAGCGCCACATTGTGCGTTTGTGAAGAGGGCCGACGGATGCAGGCGCGCAAGCGATCCCGGTAAAATTCGTGCGATCGATCCGACGATCATCGCTACTGCCGCCCGCTTCCATCGTGAAAAACACCCTCGAACAACTGCAGTCCGGCCGCCTGACGGGCGCACGGCAGCTCAAGCTCGCCTGCGGGCTGACCGAATTCCCGCGCGAGATCTTCGACCTGGCCGATACGCTCGAAGTGCTCGACCTGACCGGCAACACGCTTGCGTCGCTGCCGGACGACCTGCCGAGGCTGCACCGTCTGCGCATCCTGTTCGCGTCCGGCAACCGTTTCACCGAGCTGCCCGCGGTGCTCGGCGCATGTTCGCAGCTGGACATGGTCGGCTTCAAGGCGAACCGGATCCGTACCGTGCCGCGCGACGCGCTGCCGCGTGCGCTGCGCTGGCTGATTCTCACCGACAACGAAATCGACGAACTGCCCGCCGAAATCGGCGATTGTTCGCGATTGCAGAAGCTGATGCTCGCGGGCAACCGTCTGCGTGTACTGCCCGCGGAAATGGCAGCATGCCGCGCGCTCGAACTCGTGCGCCTGTCCGCGAACCGGCTGGAGACGTTGCCGGACTGGCTGCTGCGCCTGCCGCGCCTCGCGTGGCTCGCGTATGCGGGCAATCCGTTCGGTGCGGCGCTGGAGGCCGAAGCGTCGACCGATCGGAGCGTCGCGGAGATCGACTGGAGCGAACTCGCCTGCGAGGAGAAGCTGGGTGAAGGCGCATCGGGCGTCATCTACCGCGCGCAATGGCACGCGGCAGGGCAGGCGCCGCGCGCGGTCGCGGTCAAGCTGTTCAAGGGTGCGGTCACGAGCGACGGCCTGCCCGATTGCGAAATGGCCGCATGCCTGCACGCCGGACGTCATCGGAACATGATCCCGGTGATCGGCCAGCTGCGCGGTCATCCGGACGGCGCACACGGCCTCGTGATGGAACTGGTCGATCCCGCGCTCGACACCCTCGCCGGGCCGCCGAGCTTCGCGACCTGCACGCGCGACGTATATGCGGCCGATGTGAGATTCGCACCGGCGACGGCATGGCGGATCGCGCACGGCATCGCGTCGGTCGCGCGTCATCTGCACGCGCGCGGCATCATGCACGGCGACCTGTACGCGCACAATATCCTGCACGACGGCGCGGGCGGCGCGTTGCTCGGCGATTTTGGCGCGGCGTCGGTCTACGACGTGAACGACCGCGTGCGCGCGGCGCGGCTCGAACGGCTGGAAGTCAGGGCCTTCGGTTATCTGCTCGACGAGTTGCTGGCGCGATGCGAGCCGCATGCGTGGGAAGGTTCGGACGTACTCGATGCGCTTGCCGCCGCCTGTCTGAACGAAGAGATCGACGCGCGGCCGTCGTTCGACGAGATCGCGGCCGTGTTGGCCGCGTCGAAGGGGTGATGCTGGCGCCTGCCGCGCAGTCGACAGGCGGCGGTCGGCAAGCGGCGCCGCGGTCGGGGTGAAGCCGCGCATGACGACGCGGCGGCGTGCTTCACCCCGACGCCCGGCGTCAACGTGCGTCGCGCATGCAGTATGCGGCGATCGCGGACGGCGAATCGATGGCGCCCGGCCGCGTCATCCACGCGATCCATCCGGCCCATAACCCGCAGGCAATCAGCACGGCGACGTTCAGCGGCGTCCGGTAGCGGACGATCAGGTCGGCCAGCAACAGTCGGTCTTTCATGGTGCCTCCATCGGTCGTTGCGGATGCGCCTTACTGGCCGGTATACGAAGGCGACTTCGCGTCGCAGCTCACGGACACCGTCGAGCCGTCGGCGAAATGCAGCGCGAGCGGCACCTTCGCGCCCGGCGCGACGGGCTGGCGCGGTTCTTCCAGCATCACGTGATAGCTCTTCGGCTTGAACGTCAGCGTGCCGTGCGCGGGCACCTCGACCGAGTCGACGTGGACCATCTTCGCGGTGCTGCCGCTGGTCTGCGTCTCGTGCAGCATCGCCATCCCGAACGCGGGCGTGTCGACGCCGGTCAGTGCGACGGGCTTGTCGCCGTTGTTCTTCACCGTGAAATAGCCGGACGACGGCACCGTCGCCGGCATTGCGCGAATCCAGCACGCATCGGCCTGCACGGCCGGCGCCGCGAACGTTGCCGAGGCGTGCAGCCCCAGCAGGGCAAGCATCAGGCCGGCGGAGAGCGATTTCTTCATCGTGGGTTGTCCTGGGTTGATTGAAAGGCGCGAGCGAGTATCACTTCAGCGTGAACGTGTAGTGGCCTTGCGTGCGATGCCCGTCGTTGGCCACTGCGACCCACGCGACCGTATAGGTGCCGGCCGTCAGGTTCGACAGCGCGACGTGCATGCGCTTGCGGTTGCCGTCGTCGACGCTCGACTTGCCGTCGGCGACGGACTGGCCGTGGCTGTCGGTGACCGCGATCGAGCTGAACGCGGGTTCGAGCGCCTCGTCGAAATCGATCGTGACGGCGTGCGGCGCGCTGGTGAGCGTGGCGCCCGCGGCTGGCTGCTGCGTTTTCGGGAACGCGTGCGCGTGCGCGGCCTGCGCGACGATGACGGTCAGCGCGGCGGCGCCGCGCAGGAGTGCGGAAGTTTTCATGGCTGGATGAGCGGTTTGCCGATCGAGTGGGGGAAGATGTCGTCGAGATACAGATGGGCTTGCAGCAGCACGCCCGTATGGCGTCCGGACGCGCGATTGACCGGGATCTGCGCTTCGATGCCGAACTGGCCCCAGCGCGTCAACCACAGCACGCCGGGATTGATCGTGCCGGTGGTCTGCCCGGAGCATGCACCGCCGGTGCAGGTGTTCATCGGGAATTCGACGATCGGCACGAGGTTCGCGAACGGCGCGCCGAGGCCGAGGTTCTTCACCGACGATTGCAGGTACGGAATGCTGTACTGCACGGTCATGCCCCAGTCGAGCGAATCGGGTGCGGACGCGTTGGTCGTGAAATTCGGCGACACGGCGCCGGTGATCGCGAGCGGGCGCAGGTAGGCGAGCGCGTCGGGCAGGTCGCCGAAGCCCTTGCCGAAGAACACGCCCGGCGAAATCGTCGAGAACGCGTCGCCGATCGCCTTCGAGCCGGTGCCGCCGAGCGTCGCATGGACGCCGGCCGACAGCATGAACTCGTGCGCCGGGTTCACGTACGCGAGGTATTTCAGGCCGATGGTCAGGTTGTCGGCGCCTTTTGCCGAGCCGCCGTCCGGCGCGTTCTGCGTGACGTAGGCGCTGCCGACGCTGAACGCGAGGTTCGACGTGATCAGCTTGTCCCATTCGAACGACGCGGTGTTGACGTTGACGTCGCCGCTGTCGCCCGGCGTCTTGATGTGGCCGAACTGGAAGTCGATTTCATCGCCGACGCCGGGATCGTCGATGGCCATCGTCGCGGGGAATACACGGTCGCCGGCAATCGCATGGGCGCGGGCGGCAGCGGGGAAACAGCAGCAGAGCGCGCCCGCGAGCAGTGCGGGTGCAGCAACGGGGATCTTCATGATCGTCCTTCGGAACGTGACAGCTCACGCACGCCGACGGCATGCGCGGAGAGCGCGATGCACGTCGGCATCACGCACTGTAGCGGCGGTTCAGGACGGGAAAGGCGGCGCGCGCGGCTGCGCGGCCGTGAGCGGCAGCGTGCGGCGCAGGCTTTCGAAGCGGGTCGCTTCGCGATGCTGGAGGACGCGCACGGTGGCCGCGAACGTCAGTTCGGGCGTCGGCAGCGCGGGCGCATGCGTGAGGAGGCTGCAGTAGCCGCATGCCTGCAGATGCGCGCACAGGCTTTTCGACGATGCGTTGGCCGCGTCGCTCGCGGATGACGGCTGCACGGTGCAGTAGCTCGCGAGCAGCGCGTCCACGCGGCTCTGGGTCGTCAGCGCCTGCGAGATCGTCGGTGCGAGCGACGCCATCAGGATGGCGAGCATCCCGATCAGACTGCCGATCTTCCGCAGACGACGACTCAGCATGCGATGGCGCAACGGCGAGAGGACGATGATGGAGCGGAATTATGCCATGTGCGCAACGGCGCGGATATGCGGGGTTGCGCGTGTCAGGGTGGCGCGCAGCGGCGTGCGCGTACGCGCTGTCGGCCGTCGCGCTACGCGTGTTTCGTCAGATATTTGGCGATCAGCGTCATCTGCGCGGCCCAACCCTGGTCGTTCATCTCGTATGCCTTCGCACGGCGCTCCGCGGCGAGCTGGTCGAAGCCGGATTCGACGACCGTCAGCAGCGTGCCGTCCGGTCGATCGGCGAGCGAGAACGTGACGAGCGTCATCGGCTCGGACCCTGTTTTTCGATGCGATCGGCTTGCGGTGGCATGACGTTCTCCATGCAGGGATCAGACGTTTGCGGGTCGCGGCGCACGCATGCGCGTTTGGACCCCTAGTCGAGCACGACCGCGTCGGGCACGTCGAGCACGAGATCCGACGTCGCGACGGCCACGCACGGCAGCGTATAGCCGTCGGCCTTTTCGTCGCGGCTCAGGCCCGGCCATTCGATCGTGTAGCGTACGCTGCCGCTGACGATCCGGCAAAGGCATGTACGGCACGTGCCGTTGCGGCACGTGCGCGGCAGCGAGACGCGCGCGAACGCGGCGGCCTCGAGCAGCGTCAGCGAGTCGGGCGCGTCGAAGCTGACGCCGAGCGGCTCGATGCGCACGACGGGAGGGCGTTCGGAATCGGTCATGGGTGACGGGTGATGAATCGGCGGCGATGCGAAGCATACCCGAAGCGGTCGGCGGCCGGCGCGCGGCGGGCCGCCGGCGACAGCCGTCAGTGGCGGCGCAGGTAACGGTAGACGGTATTGCGCGCGAGTCCGAGTTCCCGCGCGGCAGCCGACACGTTGCCGCCGTGGCGCGCCAGCACCGCGTCGATGACCGCGGCCTGGTGGTCCTGCAGCGTCGCCGCTTCGCGCGCGGCGGGCGAGGGCGCGGCGGCGGCCGGCGCGTCGTTGCAGTCGAGCCAGAAGTCGTCGGGCAGATGCGCGAGCGTGATCTCGGGTTCGTCGTCGGCGAGCATGCCGGCCGTGCGCAACACGTTGGTCATCTGCCGCAGGTTGCCGGGCCAGCGGTGGCGCGCGAACGCGTCGAGCACGGCCGGCGCGATCCGGCGCGGCATCGGCTCGCTGCGCGCGAGCCGCGCGAGGATGCGTTCGACGAGCGCGGGCAGGTCGGTACGCGCAGCCAGCGGCGGCAGCGTGACCGCGAGGCCGTTGATCCGGTAGAACAGGTCTTCGCGGAACGTGCCTGCCGCGATCATCGCGCGCAGGTCGCGGTGCGTCGCGCAGACGACGCGCACGTCGACCGGCACCGCACGTGCGCCGCCGAGCGGCATCACCGCGCGCTCCTGCAGCACGCGCATCAGCCGGACCTGCTGCGCCAGCGGCATGTCGCCGATCTCGTCGAGAAACAGCGTGCCGCCGTCGGCCTGCACGATCTTGCCGGGGCTGCCGCGCTTGCGGGCGCCGGTGAACGCGCCGTCTTCGTAGCCGAACAGTTCGGCCTCGATCAGCGAATCGGGCAGCGCCGCGCAGTTGACCGCGACGAACGGGCCGTCCGCGCGCGGCGACGCGTGATGCAGCGCACGCGCGAGCCATTCCTTGCCGGTGCCGGTCTGGCCGAGGATCAGCAGCGGCAGGTCGCGCCCGCGAATCTTCGCGACGCGTTCGAGCACCGCGGCCATGCGCGCGTCGCCGCTGTCGAGCGTCGCGAACGTGATCGCGTCGGGGTCCGGTGCGCGCATGCGTGCGGCGGGCGCGGGCGGCGCGACGGTGACGGCCGTCTTGTGCGCCTCCGCGAATTCGCAGCGCGCGAGCACGCGCACGCCGGTCGACAGCGTGAGCCGGAACGTCGCGCCCGGCGCGCGGGCGGCCTGCTGTGCGAGTTCGCCGAAACGCATCCCGAACAGCGCGTCGCAGCCCTGATGCTGCAATGCATCGAACGGCGCACCGAGCTGGAACTGTGCGCTGCGGTTCGCGGCGATCAGTCCGCCGTCCGGGCCGAATGCGACGAGCCCGGCGAACAGCGAGTCGACGCATTCCTCGTGCGCGTGAAAGCGCAGGCGCAGCGCTTCCGCGCACTGGTTCGCGAACAGATGGTTTTCGATCAGCTGTGCCGACATCCTGACGAGCGCGAGCGTATGCGGGCTGAAGCCGCGCGGATCGCCGCTGACGTCGAGCGCGCCGAGCGTGCGGCCGAACGGATCGACGATCGGCGCGCATGAACAGGTGAGGATGTGATTCGCGCGCAGGAAGTGTTCCGGGCCGTGCACGGCGATCGCCTGTCCCGACGCGAGCGCGGTGCCGATCGCATTGGTGCCGCGCGCGCGTTCGGCCCACGACACGCCCGTGCACAGCGCGACGCGGTTGGCTTTCTCGATGAAGTCGGCGTCGCCGATGCTGTGCAGGATCACGCCGGCGGAGTCGGTCAGCAGGACGAGGCTCTGCGTATCGGCGATCTGCGCGTGCAGGTTCTCCATCACCGGGCGGGCGTGCGCGAACAGCGCGTGATTCGTGTCGAGCAGTTCGCGCAGCGCGATGTGCGACAGCGGCGAGAAATCGGGGCGCTCGTCCGCGCGCAGGCCGACCGCGGTCGAACGGCCATGCGCCTGTGCGAGCAGGTCGATGCGGCCCGATGTGGTGGGCAGCACGGAAGATTGAGGCATCGGTTGTCTCCTGTCGACCGCAGTTGGCGCTTCAGCGCTTACTGCGGTCCCATGCACTCGCGGTCGGCCGCAGTTGGCGCGTCAGCGCTTGCTGCGGTCCCATGCACTCGCGGTCGACCGCGATCATCGCCGGTCCATCCGCCGCAGCTCCGCGCGGCGCGCGCCGGTCATTCGAGTATCCGTCATCATACAAGCGCCGCGCGCGATGCGCGACCACGGGCAAATTCTCCTTGCTTTTAAGCGTCTACCTGCAATGATGGAAATGGAGAACGCACGCGCCGTACTCCGCACTGCAACATGCATGCGACGCGACATGCATCCGTTCGGGAGAGCCATCATGGTTCGGACGGAACTGAGAGTCGTGCTGGCGGCCATCGCCACCTTCATCATGCTGGGCGGCATCGCCGTGGCGATCCACGGTCTGCTGTTCGATCTGACCGATGCGGTGCGATACGGGGCGGCCGCGATCGCAACCGGCGCCACGACCGCCGCGATTGCACTCAATGTCTGGCCCACCGACCCGCACTGACGCGCGTCGGGAAAACGGTGCCGGATGCCGCGCGGGTCGCCGTTGATCCGCGTCGGGGCAACGCACACCGAAATTTTGTCTCCTGCGCGAAACCGTCTAAAGTGGAATGCAACCGGCATGCATTGTCCACGCCAACCCCCGTGTCCGATGCCTCCGCCGGCGAGCCCGCGTCATTCTCGTCCGGCCGGTGGCGGACGACGGACGCGGTCATTCGTTTTCTACCGGATGATTGAGGCGGCTCCCATGCAGATCCATTTCACGAACGATGCGCCCGAATATTCGGGGCGCGACCTGATGCTTGCGTTTACGGCGTTGGTCAATGGCGAGCGCGTCCAATGTCAGATCACGGCCGAGGCGCTGGAGGATCATTTCGGTGCGGCCTCGCCGCGCTTCGAGGACATGGTCGGCGCGTTCGACCAGCACCGCGACCGCATCGAGGCGGCCGCGCGGCGGCTGTTGTCGGAAACGCGCGCGCAATGCGTGACGCTGCGCAGCGGCTATGTGCGCTTCTACGAGGCGAACTGGCGCTGACCGGTCGAGCGGTCGGTGACGGAACGGGCGCCGTATGCCGGCGCCCGTGTCGTATCGGCCGTCCGTCGCGATCCCCCTGAAACGACAAACGCCACCCGAAGGTGGCGTTTGCTTGTCGTGCGTCGCGCGGCGGCGCGTCCGTCATTCGCTGCCGAGATAGAAGAAGCGGAACAGGAACACGGCCGCGATGATCCATACGATCGGCTTGACCTTGCCGCCCTGGCCGGTCAGCAGCTTCAGGCCGCCGTATGCGATGAAGCCGAACGCGACGCCGTTCGCGATCGAGTACGTGAACGGCATCAGCAGCGCGGTCAGCGCGGCCGGCACGGCTTCGGTCGCATCGTCCCACGGCACCTCGACCATTTCGCGCAGCATCAGGCACGACACGTACAGCAGCGCCGGCGCGGTCGCGTAGGCGGGCACCACGCCCGCGAGCGGCGCGATGAACAGGCATGCGAGGAACAGCACCGCGACGGTGATCGCGGTCACGCCCGTGCGGCCGCCGGCCTGCACGCCCGATGCGCTCTCGATATACGCGGTGGTCGACGACGTGCCGAGCACCGAGCCCGCGACGATCGCGGTGCTGTCGGCGAGCAGCGCCTTGTTCAGGCGGTTCATCTTGCCTTCGACGAGCAGGCCCGCGCGGTTCGCGACGCCCATCAGCGTGCCGGTCGCATCGAACAGTTCGACGAGGAAGAACACCAGGATCACGTTGATGATGCCGGTCGACAGCGCGGCGCCGATGTCGAGCTTGAACAGCGTCGCGTCGATCGACGGCGGCGCGGAGAACACGCCGTGGAACTGGTTGTCGCCGAAGAAGAACGACAGGATCGTCACGCCGATGATGCCGATCAGGATCGCGCCGCGCACGCGCAGGTGGTCGAGCGTGACGATCGTGAAGAAGCCGACGATCGCGAGGATCGTGTCGTGCTTGTGCAGGTCGCCGAGCGTGACGAGCGTCGCCGGGTTGCCGACGATCACGCCCGAGGTCTTCAGCGAGATGATGCCGAGGAACAGGCCGATGCCCGCGGTGATCGAGATGCGCAGCGATTTCGGAATGCCGTTGACGATTGCCTCGCGCACGCGGAACAGCGTGACGATCAGGAACAGGCAGCCGGAGATGAACACCGCGCCGAGCGCGGCCTGCCACGTGAAGCCCATCCCCTTGACGACCGTGTACGCGAAATACGCGTTCAGGCCCATGCCGGGCGCGCACGCGATCGGGTAGTTCGCGTACAGCCCCATGATGATCGATGCCAGCGCCGCGACGAGGCAGGTCGCGACGAACACGGATTCCTTCGGCATGCCGGCGTCGCCGAGGATCGCGGGGTTGACGAAGATGATGTAGGCCATCGTCAGGAACGTGGTGACGCCCGCGAGTATTTCGGTGCGGAAGTCGGTGCCGGCTTCAGCGAAGCCGAAATACCGCTTGATGGATTCCATGAAGGCGTTTCTCCGGTCGGGTTGTCGTGTTGCTTGTTGTGCCGAATTGTTGTACGGGCAGCGTGCGGCCGGCTAACTGTAACCAGCCACTATTGCCCGGCTATCGGCGGATTGTAATAGCGCGGATAGCTCCGACGATATAGTCGCGGGGCATGATCGCGGTCTTTGTGCGGAACGGGCGGGCGGTCGATGGCAGGGTGGCCGGGCCGGCCGCGCGAAGACGGCGCGCATTTTACCGGTTCGGCGGCAGCGGACAGGAGAAACGGGACGGCGGCGCGCGCGCAGGCGGCCGATGCGTGCGCAACGGCGCTGCAGCGGCAGGGTCGTTGCGATGACATGCGACTGAAACGGAGCGCCCGCATGCTGTCGGGACGACGGGCATGCGCCGGCCATTCGTCAGTCCAGGCCGGAGCGGGCATCGGGCTATCGTGCGCCGAAGCCGTCCCGTCCGCAACTGTCATTTCGCGATGCGGGCCCGACTGTGGTTTTCTGTGTAAAAGATTGCAAGACCCCATCGCGTAAACCGGCAAGTCTTTCTAGGATAGAGAAACCGCGCACACACGCCCGTGCCGGTTGCTGCCGGCGCGGGGGAGCGGCAGCACGTGTGGGCCCGGGCGGTGAAGCGCGGTGACGGCCGTTGTGCGGTTCGGGCAGACACGGCCGGTTGCGATTGCCCGATGCGGGTTCGTCCGCCATCACGGAGGTCAGCATGTTGAACTGGATCAGCCGTTGGGCCATGCGGCACGCCCCCACGCCGGAAAAAACCGCTGCGTCGATGCTCGTGACGGCGCGCATGGAACTGTTCGCAGCCGAGCAGCGCGTCATCGACGCGAAATTACAGGCGGATTACTGGCGCACGCGTGTGTCGTTCCTCGAGGAAGTGCAGAAGCAGGGCATCGATCCCTGGGTGACCTCGCAGGCGACGCAAAGGCCCGAGCTCGATTCGACTCCACGCAGCACGGGCCCGCGTCTCGCCGCCAGCACCTGAATCCCGTCATCTGATGCAACTGATGGCTGTGCACGGCGCGCGATCGCTCGCGGCATGCAGCGGCATGTCGCGTCATTCGATGCGCACCTGCGGCGCGTTGCGCCGCGGGTGCGTCCGTTTCCGGTCGCGGCCGTTCCGCGTTCCCCGCGCGTGAGCGCGTCGATCATCCACTTCTTCGCCATCGTCCGACGAGCAAACGTTGCACTTGCGCGAGCGCGCGCCTGAAGCGCTCGCCGCGCTGCACGTACGCCGTCGTGATCGACGCTTCGGCCGATTCCCCGTTATCGGTGCCGAGCCAGATACGCTCGCCGCGCGCGACGCGCAGCACGTCGCCGGGCTGCACCCAGAAATCGTCGACGCTCGGCGGACGCGTGATCCACAGCGGCGCGCCGTGCGCGCGAATCTCCGCATCGCGCGGCGCGCGCCAGCTCAGCGTCGTGCGCGGCGTCACCGCGAAACGGATCACGACAGTCGGTAAGGCGATCGCGCCCGTGCGGCGCGGATCGGGACGAACAAACAGCGGGCTTGCCTGGTCCATCGTCTTGCTCCATTCGTTGACCGGACGGATGACGCGCACCAGAACAAAAAGGCCTCATCCGTTTCCGGTGAGGCCTTGTGTGACTGCGGTACTGCTCGGTTGCTAACGCACAAGCACCTCCCGTGACGCACCCATATGGGCGTTCACCGGGGCATTAATCGCGATGGCGATGAGCTTGAACGTAGGCATGCGAACGAGTTTGTCGCCGTCGCGCGGCGTTGTCAACGACTATTTTCGAGACAGGAGCGGGTCATGCGTCGCGCTGTGCGAGCGCGTTCACGAGCAGTTCGGACAGCAGGCCCGTCATCCCGTTCGGGTGCGTCGCCGCGCGCGCCTTCAACTGCTCGACGAGTTCGGCGTTCAGCTTGCATGCGAACGGCACGAGCCCCTGTTCCTGGTCGAGCTTGCGCTGTGCGCGACGGTCGAGCGCAGCCGCTGCCTCGACGCCCTTGCCGAAGCGCGCGGAGCTGGACTGCTTCATCGCGTGCGTCAGCTTGAGCGCCTTGTTCTTTTCGAGATCGGTTTTCTTCATGGCCATCGCGGCACCTCCGGGAAATGAAGCCGCGATTGTACGCATTTCGGCGGGCGCTGCCCGCCGCGTGCGTCGTCATGCGCCCTTCGTGGCGCCCCAGTTGCCGCCGTGCGCGGCTGCCCGAGCGGCCGGCGAGCGTGCCAGATACGCGAGCGCCTGCTCGGTCGAGCCTTCATGGTGCGGCGTATAGCCGGGCTTGAAGTAGCGCAGCGCGGCGCCGATCACCTTCCAGAACGACGGCAGATGACCGCGCCGCGAACCTTGCCGCCACGCCATCGCAAAGCCCGGATAGCGGCCCGCGCCCGGGTCGAGCCGGTACATGAATTTCGCGCCCGTCGTGATGTAGTAGAGCAGCAGCACGATCACGAACGCCATGTGCACGCAGCGCTCCGGATACGAGCCGCCCATGTGCCGGTAGATGTCGAACGCCACGGTGCGATGCTCGACTTCCTCCGCGCCGTGCCAGCGCAGCAGGTCGACCATCGTCGGGTCGGCCTTGCCTGCGTCGAGGCCGTGCGCGTTGAGCACCCAGTTGCCGAGATAGCCGAAGAAATGCTCGAGCGACGCGATCACCGCGAGCTGCTGGCGCAGCCAGAAACGCGTATGGCCGATCTTCAGTCCGAGCGGCTGTTCGCCGAGCACGCGCGTGAACAGCCGGTTGAGCTTCTGCGTGAACGGCTTCGTGTCGATGCCGTGCCGATCGTAGTAGTGCTTGAGCACGCCGCCGTGCGAGCGCGAATGCACGGCCTCCTGACGCAGGAAGCCTTCGGCCTCGTCGCGCAGGCGCGCATCGGTGATCAGCGGCAGCGCCTTGTTGTACACGCGGCAGAACCACAGCTCGCCTTCCGGGAACAACAGGTTCAGCGTGTTGATGATGTGCGTGCTGCCCGGATCGTTCGGCACCCAGGTGATCGGCGTATCGCTGAAGTCGAACTTGACGTGGCGGGCCTTGATCTTGTGGTATTCGGCGGTATCGGTCATCGGTGTCTCCCTGTGCGGCGCCGGGCGCCGTCAATGCGATGCCATGCTGACGCGGGCGATCATCCGCCCGAGCCACGGCATGAAGCGGCCGACGAAGCGCAGCGCGTGCGCTTCGCCGCCGACCGCGACGACGGGGCGGTTGCGCAGCACGCCGTCGACCATCGCCTGCGCGACGGTTTCGGGCTTCAGGCCGCGCATCTGGTACAGCTTCGTCGCGCGCTTGCGCAGGCGTGCTTCGTCCTGCGTGCTGGCGCCCGCGTATTGCGTCGACGCCATGATGCCGGTCTCCGCGAAACCCGGGCACACGGCCGTCACGCCGATGCCTTGCTCCGCGAGTTCCGCGCGCATGCATTCGCTGAGCATCAGCACCGCGGCCTTCGTCGTCGCATACGCGGGCAGATCGCGCGACGGACCGAACGCAGCGGCCGACGCGGTGTTGACGATGTGCCCGCCGGTGCCGCGCGCGGCCATCTGCTGCGCGAACAGCCGCGAGCCGTGGATCACGCCCCACAGGTTCACGTGAAGGATGCGCTCCCAGTGCCGCGTGCTCGTATCGAGGATGCCGCCGGCCATGCCGATGCCCGCGTTGTTGACCACCACGTCGGCGCCGCCGAGTGCGCTGCCGACCCAGGTCGCGAGCGCTTCCATCTCGTCGGCCGAGCCGACGTCGACGCGCTTCGCATGCGCCTGCGCGCCGGTCAGCCCGATCAGCAGCGCGGTGCGTTCGGCGCTCGCGAGATCGATGTCGACCGCGACGACGGTCGCGCCTTCGCGCGCGAACGCGAGCGCCGCGCAGCGGCCGATGCCGCTGCCCGCGCCGGTGACGACCGCGACCTTGCCGCTGAAGCGACCGCTCGTTGCGCGGCGACGCGCGTTCGCGAGTGCGGGCGGCTCGTCGCCCGATTCGACCGCGTCGATCAGCTGTTCGGCGAGGCCGGCGAAGCGCGCGGGATCGGCGAGCGGCAGCCAGTGGCCGGCCGCGACTTCGCGGCGGTAGTAGTGCGGCACCCAGCGCGACAGGTTCTCGGACAGCGCGGGGCTCACGTATTTGTCACGGAGCGGCACGATCGTCTGCACCGGCGCATGCGCATAGCGTTCGCGCGGCGTGAACAGGCAGCGGATGAAGTTCGCGCGATAGAGGCGCACGCCGCGCGCGCCGTCGTCGGCCTGCCTCGCGCGCGGCGCGACGGGCGTCTTCTCGATCCGGCGGAGCAGGCCGGGCCACGCGCGGCCGAGCCAGAGCCGCCAGCCGAGTTCGGGAATGAACGGCAGATGGAACAGGTAGACGTACCACGACCGCAACAGCTGGCCGCCGAGCTTGCCGAGCGAGGCGGGCGTCGGAGGCAGCAGGCGTTCGCGCAGCCAGAAGCCGACATGGTCTAGGCACGGCCCCGAGCACGAGGTGTACGACGCGATGCGGCCGGCGAGCCGCGGCTCGGTGACGAATTCCCAGCCCTGGATCGAGCCCCAGTCGTGCGCGATCAGGTGCACGGCGCGGCCGGGGCAGAGTGCGTCGATCACCGCGATGAAATCGTCGGTCAGCTTCGCGAGCCGGTAGTCGGCGGTGTGCTTCGGCGCGCTGGAAAGGCCGGCGCCGCGTACGTCGTAGGCGATCACGTAATGCTTGCGCGCCAGCAGCGGCGCGACCTGCTGCCAGACGCTGCTGTCGTCGGGATAGCCGTGCACGAGCACGACCGGCGAGCGGGCCGGATCGCCCCAGGTCCTGACCGCGAGCGTCAGGTCGCCGGAGGCGACGGCGGTTTCGTTGTGAAGCGATTCGAACAGGGCCAGCGGTGCTTCGTCGGAAAGAGGCTGCATCGTGAGTCCGTCGTCGGGAAGTCGGTCAGGGGGCGCGGTGCCGGTCAGGCGGTGGCCGGCGCGGTCGCGGCGGCCTGCGAGCGTTCGGCCAGCCGGCGCTGCCAGCGGCGCACGTGCGGCAGGTCGTCGTCGAGCCAGTACGCGTCGTCGTCGGTGATCACGAGCAGTTCCTCGAATTTCGCGCCGACGCCGGAAAAGCCGAGATGCGGCTCGACGGCCCACAGGCCCGGCACGGGCGCATGCTCGGAGCGCCGGTCGATCGACCACAGCGGCGACCAGCCTTGCTGCTTCGCCGTGCGGCCCTGGTCGAGCAGCAGGTTGCGCGTCGCATTCAGTCCGAAGCGCGCGACGAAGCGCGGCTTCGACAGCTTGTGGATCTTCGCGACGCGATGCGCGAGCACCTTGAACGGATACGCCTTGTGGCGCGGCTCGACGCCCTGGCGGCGGCACAGCGCGTCGACTTCCTGCGCGACCTCGGCCATCGGGCGGCGCGCCTTCACGAGCCGCACGATCATGTCGCGATGGTCCATCAGGTCGTCCTGCAGCTGCTCGAGGATCGGGTTCCTGCCGAGGCAGTGCGCGTAGCCGACGTCGGCGACGATGCCGTCGAGCACGGGCGCGACGTCGAGAATCACCGGCATGTCGGTTTCGAGCTGCCGGTTGCTCGGGAAGAACGCGAGATTGAAGCCGCCCATGTGCTTGAGGCCCGAGAAGCCTTCGAACGCGGTGCGGTCGCCGAACCATGCGAACGGCTTGTGCAGCCAGTCGTGCACGCCGTGGTCCTGCAGCCATTCGGTCAGCAGGCGGGCGGCTTCCTTCTCGGTGATGCCGGGGTAGAGCATGCCGCCGACGGTTTCGACGCAGCGGTACGCGAGCTGCTGGACCGCGCGGAATTGCGGCAGCTCGTCGAGGTGGACTTCCGGCAGCGGATGATCGGACATGGGGTGTCTCCAGGGGATGCTGATCCGGAATGGGCGTCGGTGGCCTGCTTTGTCGCCGGTTATTCAGTCAGCATTTAATGTGCCATTGGTTGATGTAATAATCATAGCCGGTTCGGCGGGGCGCGCCAGTCCCGAAGGGTGAGGATTTGTCCTAATGGAGCGGGGAAATGGAGGGGAGGCTCTAGAGGCTCGGAGCCGTGAACTGCTCAACGACAACCGATTCAGGAAACAGGATCCGGCATGACTCATCCGATTTTCGACTTGCTGACGAAGCTGGATGGCGCCCATCTAGCCTATGCACTCCGCCGCCATCGACCCGACTCGATTCTCGTTTCCGTGACGGTAGTCGGACAACGTGTCGAGATCGACGTGTTCGACGACGGACACATGGAGGTGTCCCGATTCGTGGGTAACGAGGATATTGAAGGCGGAGCCGAATTGATCGACTCCATCGTGGCGTCAGCGAGATAGCTGCGAGGCGGACCCGGACAAGACGGGCGGGAATAAAAAAAGACGCTTGCGCGTCCTTTGTCGTCTGAGGTGTTGCGCATCGTCGAGAGGCGTCCCCAGCGTTGTCGTTGGCGATCGTAGCGAACTGTCGTCGGGATGTCAAAATGCGTCGTATTGCGTTCCGGCCGTGTCATCTCCGCTGCATACCGGGCGAGATTGCGCGCAGTCGGCTTCGCGCGAGGCGCTACCACTCGGCAGACGCAGCGGGACAGTCGGCATGGGCTCGCGCGTGCCGATGCACCCCGGACCCGCACTATCCCTCCCGCTTCCCACCCCACCGCTCCAGCAACGCGCCCAGCAGATCGACCGGCAGCGGAAACACGATCGTCGAATTCTTGTCCGCCGCGATCGTCGTCAGCGTCTGCAGATAGCGCAGCTGCATCGCCTGCGGCTGCTGCGCGAGCCGCTGCGCGGCCTGCAGCAGCTTCTCGGACGCCTGCAGTTCCCCTTCCGCATGAATCACCTTCGCGCGCCGTTCGCGCTCGGCCTCGGCCTGCCGCGCGATCGCGCGGATCATCGTCTCGTTCAGGTCCACGTGCTTGATCTCGACTGTCGAGACCTTGATCCCCCATGCATCGGTCTGCGCATCGAGCGTCTTCTGGATGTCCGCGTTCAGTTGCTCGCGTTCGGCCAGCAGCGCGTCGAGCTCGTGCTTGCCGAGCACCGCGCGCAGCGTCGTCTGCGCGAGCTGGCTGGTTGCCTCGAAGAAGCGCGCGACCTGGATCACCGCCTTTTCCGGATCGACGACGCGGAAATACACGACCGCATTGACCTTCACCGACACGTTGTCGCGCGTGATCACGTCCTGCGCGGGCACGTCGAACACGACGGTGCGCAGGTCGATCCGCACGACCTGCTGGACGATCGGGATGATCAGCACGAGCCCCGGCCCCTTCACTTTCCAGAAGCGGCCGAGCATGAACACGACGCCGCGCTCGTACTCGCGGAAGATGCGGATCGACGACGCGACGAGTATCACGACGAAGACGATCAGGACGCTGCCGAAGCCGAACGTGTAACCCATCATGAAGGTTCTCCCTGGTGTTGGCGCGGCGCGGGCGCGTCGTAGAGCGGCGCGACGGTGAGCATCAGCCCGTGGCGGCCGGTCACGCGCACGCGGCAGCCGGCGGCGAGCGGCACGCTGCTCGCGACGCGCCAGCGTTCGCCGTGCACGCGCGCCCAGCCCGCGGCGGACGGCGCGGCGCCGGCTGTGCCGTGCGGCTGGTCGGGCTGCAGCCCGTCGTCGAGCACTTCGCCGATGCTGCCGACCATCGCCTCGCCGCCCGTCACGACCGGCCGGCGCCGCGCGCGCAGCGCGACGCTCGACACGCCCGCGACCAGCAGCCCGCCGCCGAGCGCGAGGCTCGCGATCACGGGCCACGGAATCCCGTAGCCGGGCACGTCGGTGTCGATCAGCATCAGCGCGCCGATCGTGAACGCGACGATCCCGCCGAAGCCGAGCACGCCGAAGGTCGGCAGGAACGCCTCGGCGACCAGGCAGCCGAGCCCGAGCAGCACCAGCCCGAGGCCCGCATAGCTGATCGGCAGCAACTGCATCGCGAACAGCCCGACCAGCAGGCAGATCGTGCCGGCGACGCCCGGCAGCACGAAGCCCGGGTTCGCGAATTCGAAGAACAGCCCGTAGATGCCGATCGTCAGCAGGATCAGCGCGACGTTCGGATCGGCGATGATCGACAGGAACCGGCTGCGCCAGTCGGGCTCGACCACGACGAGCGGCGCGTGCGCGGTCGCGATGCGCAGCGTGCCGGCCGTCGTCGTCACCGTGCGGCCGTCGAGCTGCCGCGCGAGATCGGCCGGGTCCTGCGCGATCAGGTCGACCACGTGCTGCGCGCGCGCCTCGTTCGCCGACAGGCTGACGGCTTCGCGCACCGCGCGCTCGCCCCATTCCGCGTTGCGCCCGCGCAATTGCGCGAGGCCGCGCAGATACGCGGCGGCGTCCTGCATCGCCTTGCGGATTTCGGTCGACTGCGTGTCGGCCGGCAATGCGGCCGATGCGGCGGCCGGGCGGGAGGCGCCGGATGCACTCGACGCGCCCGACGGCGGCGGCTGCGGCGTGGCCGGATTCGCGCCCGGCGCGCCGCCGATGCCGAACTGCACGGGCGACGCCGCGCCGAGATTGGTGCCCGGCGCCATCGCCGCGATGTGGCTGGCATAGACGATGTAGGTGCCCGCGCTTGCGGCCCGTGCGCCGCTCGGCGCCACGAAGGTGGCGACCGGCACCGGCGAGCCGAGGATCGCCTTGATGATCTGCCGCATCGACGTGTCGAGGCCGCCGGGCGTATCGAGCTGCAGGATCGCGAGCGGCGCGTGCTCGCGCGCCGCGCGCTTGAGCGAGCGGACGATGAAGTCGGCGCTGGCCGGCCCGATCGCGCCGTTGACCGGGATCACGATGACTGGGGGAGGCGCGACCGGCGTACCGCCTGGCGGCGCGTCGGCAGCCGGAGCCGCGACGGCCGCGCATACGACGAGCAGCGCCGCGAACAGCGCGGCGCGCGCGACCCGCGCGGACAGCGGGTGACGGGGGCGGCCGCGCGGCGGGGCAGGCGCCGGCGGCGGCGGGTGACGGTGAATGTGCATCGGGACGTCCGGGCGGCGCGCGGCCGCACGCCGTCCGGCTCGCGGAATGGGCGTTGGCCCGACGCTTAAAGATTAGGCGGTTTCAGGCGAAAGCGCGAAAGCGCGGCGCTCAGCGCGCATCGCCCATCCGCGCGAGCACTTCGTCGCGGTACTCGGCCGGACTGCGCCCGCTCCACTTGCGGAACGCGCGATAGAACGCGCTCGGCTCCGCGAAGCCCGCGGCGGCCGCGACGTCGGCGATCGAGCGCGCGGGATCGGCGAGCGCCTCGAACGCGAGGTCGCGCCGCAGCGTGTCCTTGATCGACTGGTACGCGTGGCCTTCCTGATGCAGCTTGCGACGCAGCGTCGCCTCGGCGACATAGAGCCGCGCGGCCATTCCCGCCGCGCCCGGCCACGTGGCGGGCGGCATCCCGCGCAGCACCGCGCGCACGCGCTGCGCGAGCGCGTTCGGGTTGCGGTACTTGACGATGAAGCTTGCCGGCGCATTGCGCAGGAACGTCTTCAGCGTCTTCGCGTTCTGCACGACCGGCAGCGTCGCGAATTCCGGGTCGAAGTCGACATAGGAATCGGGCTGGTTGAAGCGCATGTCGTCGCAGAACATCGACGGATATTCGTGGTCGGCCGGCGGCGTGTCGCAGCGGAAGCTGGCGTGCAGCAGCGGGATGCGCCGCCCGATCAGCCAGCAGGTCAGCCCGTAGACGATGATGAAATAGGTCGCGTACGTGAACATCGCGGGCGTCGCGCCGTTGTTGCGATGCACGAAACGCAGCCGCACGCGCTGCGGGTTCGCGTCGAGCTCCGCGTGCAGGTCGTCGAGCACGCAGTGCATGAAGTTCACCGCGCGCGCCATCGCATGCAGCCCGTCCTGCGCGGACAGCGCGGCCTGGCTCATCGCGACGAAGCTGCCGCTGCGCATCGGGTGGCGGTCCTGCCCGAAGAACTCGTCGTCGAGCGCGCGCGCGATCGCGTTCCACAGCGCGCCGTACTGCTGCGCGGACACGCGGGCGCGCGGCTGCGCGAGCAGCGCGGGCGCGATGCCGGCCTGCGCGAGCAGCGGCGCGGACGCGACGCCGCGCCGCGTGGCGAGCGCGACGCTGTAAGCCACCAGGCTGATCGCGACGGTTCCCTTGTCTTCCTGCTTCATGGCCGTTGCCGGTATGGCAAAAACGCTCAGTGTAAATGAGCGGCGCGAGCATCGAACAGTCGCGCGCGCTTGCCTACACTTGTTGCATCGAAACAGAGGGACGGTCGCGCCAGGCGGCCGCGGGAGACAGCAGCACCATGGACGCGCTTTACACCGAAGACCAGCGGATGATTCGCGACGCCGCGCGCGCTTTTGCCACCGAGGTGCTGGCGCCGAACGCCGCGCAGTGGGATCTCGACGCGAAACTGCCGGACGCCGTCGTCGCGCAGCTCGGCGAACTCGGCCTGCTCGGGATGATCGTGCCGCAGGAGCTGGGCGGTTCGTACACCGATTACGTCGCCTATGCGCTCGCGATGGAGGAGATCGCGGCCGGCGACGCCGCCTGCGCGACGATGATGAGCGTGCACAACTCGGTCGGCTGCGGGCCGATCCTCGGCTTCGGCACGCCGGCGCAGAAGGATCGCTGGCTCGCCGAGATGGCGGCCGGCCGCGTGATCGGCGCGTTCTGCCTGACCGAGCCGCAGGCCGGTTCGGAGGCGCACAACCTGCGCACGCGCGCGGAACTGCGCGACGGCAAATGGGTGCTGAACGGCGCGAAGCAGTTCGTGACGAACGGCCAGCGCGCGGGCATCGCGATCGTTTTTGCCATCACCGATGCCGAAGCGGGCAAGCGCGGCATTTCCGCGTTCCTCGTGCCGACCGACACGCCGGGCTTCATCGTCGGCAAGCCCGAGAAGAAGATGGGTATCCGCGCGTCGGACACCTGCCCGATCACGTTCGAGAACTGCGCGATTCCTGAAGAAAACCTGCTCGGCAATCGCGGCGAAGGGCTGAAGATCGCGCTGTCGAATCTCGAAGGCGGCCGGATCGGCATTGCCGCGCAGGCGCTCGGCATCGCGCGCGCCGCGTTCGACAAGGCGCGCCGCTATGCGGGCGAGCGCGTGCAGTTCGGCAAGCCGCTCGCCGAGCATCAGGCAATCCAGCAGAAGCTCGCCGACATGGCCGTGCAGATCAACGCGGCGCGCCTGCTCGTGCACCACGCGGCGAAGCTGCGCACGGCCGGGCTGCCGTGCCTGTCGGAAGCGTCGCAGGCGAAGCTGTTCGCGTCGGAGATGGCCGAGCGCGTGTGCTCGGACGCGATCCAGATCCACGGCGGCTACGGCTATCTGGCCGACTACGAAGTCGAGCGTCACTATCGCGACGCGCGCATCACGCAGATCTACGAAGGCACCAGCGAAGTTCAGCGGATGGTGATCGCGCGGCAGCTTTGAGCGGCGGCGGTGACCGGAACGCGAGCAGCAGAAGCACCGGCAGCGGCAAACCACGAAAGCAACAAGGAAAGGGTACGAGGGTAGCGCGGTGAACGCGGCACGCAACGACGTGACCGTGCGCCGCGCAAGAGGGCGCCGGCGCATGGCTGTCATGCATGCGCCGGCTGCCGGGACGCATGGAGACAGCCCGGCGGCGGACGAAAACCGGCAACGGACGCCGGCGCGCACCGCCGCAAGGCATGGGACAGGAGACGACACGATGACGGCACAGGCATTCCTGGACGCACGCGATTTTCTGCTGCGCCATCGCACCGACTACGAAACCGCCTACCGCGATTTCGAATGGCCGGTGCTGGACACGTTCAACTGGGCACTCGACTATTTCGACCCGATGGCGCGCGGCAACGACAAGCCCGCGCTGTGGATCGTCGACGCCGCGACCGGCACCGGTGATCCGTATTCGTTTGCGCAGATGTCCGAGCGCTCGTCGCGGATCGCGAACTGGCTGCGCGGGATCGGCGTGACGCGCGGCGACCGGATCCTGCTGATGCTGCCGAACCGCGTCGAGCTGTGGGACGCGATGCTCGCCGCGATGAAGCTCGGCGCGATCGTGCTGCCGGCCACCACGCAGCTGTCCCCCGACGACGTGCGCGACCGCGTGCAGATCGGCGGCGCGAAATACGCGATCGTCGACGAGAACGAAACCGACAAGTTCGAACAGCCGGGCCTCGGCCTCGCGCAGAAGATCGTCGCCGGCGCGCCGCGCGCGGGCTGGCTCGCGATGAACGACGGCTATGCGGCCAGCGCCGCGTTCGAGCCCGATGCCGTCACGCATGCCGGCGATCCGATGCTGCTGTATTTCACGTCGGGCACGACGTCGAAGCCGAAGCTCGTCGAGCATACGCACCGCACCTATCCGGTCGGCCATCTGTCGACGATGTACTGGGTCGGGCTGCAGCCCGGCGACATCCACTGGAACATCAGCTCGCCGGGCTGGGCGAAGCATGCATGGAGCTGTTTCTATGCGCCGTGGAATGCGCAGGCGTGCGTGTTCGCGTTCAACTACGCGCGCTTCGACGCGAAGGTCGTGCTCGACGCGCTCGTCAAATACCAGGTGACGACGCTGTGCGCACCGCCGACGGTCTGGCGGATGCTCGTGCAGCAGCCGCTCGCGTCGTTCGACGTGAAGCTGCGCGAGATCGTCGGTGCGGGCGAGCCGCTGAATCCCGAGATCATCGAGCGCGTGAAGAAGGCGTGGGGCATCACGATTCGCGACGGCTACGGGCAGACCGAGACGACCTGCCTGATCGGCAACCCGCCGGGCCAGCCGGTCGTCGCGGGCTCGATGGGCCGACCGCTGCCCGGCTATCGCGTGACGCTGCTCGACCCGGACGGCGCGCCGGTGACCGAAGGCGAGATCGCCTTGCCGATCGGGCCGGACGTGACGCGTCCGGTCGGCCTGATGAACGGCTATGCGAACAACCCCGATGCGACGGCCCATGCGATGCGCGACGGCCACTACCGCACGTCGGACATCGCGATGCGCGGCGACGACGGCTACTACGTGTATATCGGCCGCGCCGACGATGTGTTCAAGTCGTCCGACTACCGGCTGAGCCCGTTCGAACTCGAAAGCGTGCTGATCGAGCATCCGGCGATCGCCGAGGCGGCGGTCGTGCCGAGCCCGGACCCGGTGCGACTGGCGGTGCCGAAGACCTTCGTCACGCTGCGGCAGGGCTACGAGGAAAGTCCCGCGCTCGCGCTGGAGATCTTCCGCTTCTCGCGCGAGAAGCTCGCGCCGTACAAGCGGATTCGCCGGCTGCAGTTCGCGGAACTGCCGAAGACGATCTCCGGCAAGATCCGCCGCGTCGAGCTGCGCCGCCGCGAGATCGAGCGCGGCGACGACGCGGGCGCGCGCATGCCCGGCGAATACTGGGAAGAGGATTTCGCCGCCGAACTGAAATGAACCGACCGCGCTGCGCGCCGTGCACCGCGACCGCGGGCAAGGCGTCGCGGCCGGCCCGAACCTGCCGGCCGCGCGGCACTCGCGCGGCGGCGCACTGAAGGAGACAGAAGCGATGAGTGCGAATCCGACGCCCCGCACGGGGCAAGACGTGCCGACGGTCAAGCTGCTGATCGACGGCGCCTTCGTCGAGTCCGCCACGAGCGAGTGGCGCGACATCGTCAACCCGGCGACGCAGCAGGTGCTTGCGCGCGTGCCGTTCGCGACCGTCGCCGAAGTCGACGCGGCCGTGCAGGCCGCGCACACCGCCTACGCGACGTGGAAGAACACGCCGATCGCCGCGCGCATGCGCATCATGCTGAAGTTCCAGGACCTGGTGCGCACGAACCTCCCGCGCATCGCGAAGACGCTGACGGCCGAGCAGGGCAAGACGATTCCCGACGCCGAAGGCGACATCTTCCGCGGCCTCGAAGTGGTCGAGCACGCGTGCTCGATCGGCACGCTGCAGCTCGGCGAATTCGCGGAGAACGTCGCGGGCGGCGTCGATACCTATACGCTGCGCCAGCCGCTCGGCGTATGCGCCGGCATCACGCCGTTCAACTTCCCCGCGATGATTCCGCTGTGGATGTTCCCGATGGCGATCGTCTGCGGCAACACGTTCGTGCTGAAGCCGTCCGAGCAGGATCCGATGACGACGATGGAACTCGTCGAGCTGGCGCTCGAGGCCGGCGTGCCGAAGGGCGTGCTGAACGTCGTGCATGGCGGCAAGGAAGTCGTCGATGCGATCTGCACGCATCCGCTCGTGAAGGCGATCTCGTTCGTCGGCTCGACCGCGGTCGGCACGCACGTGTACAACCTCGGCAGCGCGAACGGCAAGCGCGTGCAGTCGATGATGGGCGCGAAGAATCACGCGATCGTGCTGCCCGACGCGAACCGCGAGCAGGCGGTCAACGCGCTCGTCGGCGCGGCGTTCGGCGCGGCGGGCCAGCGCTGCATGGCGACCTCGGTCGCGGTGCTGGTCGGCGCCGCGCGCGACTGGCTGCCGGACATCGTCGAGAAGGCGAAGGCGCTGAAGGTCAACGCGGGCGCGGAAGCCGGCACCGACGTCGGGCCGGTCGTGTCGCGCGGTGCGAAGGCGCGCATCCTGTCGCTGATCGAAGCGGGCGTGAAGGAAGGCGCCAAGCTCGTGCTCGACGGCCGCGACGTGAAGGTGCCCGGCTACGAACACGGCAACTTCATCGGCCCGACGATCTTCTCGGGCGTGAAGACCGACATGTCGATCTATACGCATGAAATCTTCGGGCCGGTGCTGGTCGTGATGGAAGTCGACACGCTCGACGACGCGATCGCGCTCGTCAACGCGAATCCGTTCGGCAACGGCGTGGGCCTGTTCACGCAGAGCGGCGCGGCCGCGCGCAAGTTCCAGAGCGAGATCGACATCGGCCAGGTCGGCATCAACATTCCGATCCCGGTGCCGGTGCCGTTCTTCAGCTTCACCGGTTCGCGCGGCTCGAAGCTCGGCGATCTCGGCCCGTACGGCAAGCAGGTCGTGCAGTTCTACACGCAGACGAAGACGGTCACCGCGCGCTGGTTCGACGACGATACGACGGCCGGCCCGGTGAATACGACGATCCGGCTGCATTGAGCGAGGACACCATGATGAAGATCGGTTTTATCGGCCTCGGCCACATGGGCGCGCCGATGGCGCTGAACCTGCTGAAGGCGGGCCATCGCGTGCATGCGTTCGACCTGAGTGCCGACGCGCTGCGCGCGCTGCAGGACGCCGGCGCGCAGGCCGCCGCGTCGCCGCGCGAGGCGGCGACGGACGCGACGTTCGTGATCACGATGCTGCCGGCCGCGCCGCACGTGCGCTCGGTGCTGACCGGCGAGAACGGCGTGCTGGCCGGCCTCGGCGCAGGCGCGACCGTGATCGACTCGAGCACGATCGACCCGGCGAGCGCGCAGGCGTTCGGCGCGCTGGTGCGCGAGCACGGCGGCGCGTTCGTCGATGCGCCGGTGTCGGGCGGCACGGGCGGCGCGGCGGCCGGCACGCTGACCTTCATGGTCGGCGGCAGCGATGCCGACTTCGAGCGCGTGAAGCCCGTGCTCGCCGGCATGGGCAAGAACATCGTGCATTGCGGCGCGACCGGGATGGGGCAGGTCGCGAAGGTGTGCAACAACCTCGTGCTGGGCATCTCGATGGCGGCCGTGGCCGAGGCGATGTCGCTCGGCGTCGCGCTCGGCATCGACCCGAAGGTGCTGGCCGGCATCGTCAACACGTCGACCGGCCGCTGCTGGAGTTCGGACACCTACAACCCGTATCCGGGCGTGATCGGCACGGCGCCGTCGTCGCGCGGCTACACGGGCGGTTTCGGCACGGACCTGATGCTGAAGGATCTCGGCCTCGCGAACGATGCCGCGAAGCAGGCGCGCCAGCCCGTTTATCTCGGCGCGCTTGCGCAGCAGCTTTATCAGACGATGAGCAGCCGCGGCGACGGGCAGCTCGATTTCTCGGCGGTGATCCGCCTGTATCAACCGGCAACGAAGAAGGACGCGTGATGATCGAACTGGACTACGGCGACGACGGCGCGATCGCCTGTGCGACGCTCAAGCGCCCGCCCGCGAACGCCTTTACCGCCGACGGTCTGCAGCGACTGCAGGCGATCGTCGCGGAGCTGAACGCGAACCCGCGCGTGCGTGCGCTGGTGATCACCGGCGACGGCCCGAAGTTCTTCAGCGCGGGCGCCGATCTCAACACGTTCGCCGACGGCGACCGCGCGGTCGCGCGTGCGATGGCGACGCGTTTCGGCGCCGCGTTCGAAGCGCTGCACGACGCGCGCGTCGTGACGATCGCGGCGATCAACGGCTACGCGATGGGCGGCGGTCTCGAATGCGCGCTCGCGTGCGACCTGCGGGTCGCGGAGACGCACGCGCAGATGGCGCTGCCCGAGCCGTCGGTCGGCCTGCTGCCGTGCGGGCTCGGCACGCAGACGCTGCCCTGGCTGGTCGGCGAAGGCTGGGCGAAGAAGATCATCCTCGCCGGCACGCGCGTCGACGCGGCGACCGCGCTGCGGATCGGCCTGGTCGAGGACGTCGTCGACACCGGCACGTCGCGCGACGCGGCGCTCGCGCTGGCGCGCAACGTCGCGCGGCAGAGCCCGCATGCGGTTGCATACAGCAAGGAACTGATCGGCCTCGCGCGCCGCGGCGTGCCGCGCAGTGCGGCGCTCGCGGTCGAGCGCGAGCGTTTCGTCGACCTGTTCGACACCAGCGATCCGCGCGAAGGCGTGGCGGCGTTTCTCGGCAAGCGCGCGCCGCAATGGCATACCGAAGGGGAGCAGCAACGATGAGCACGCCGGTCACGAGTCACGACGCATTCGCGGAACACGCGCCCGAGGTGCTGTTTCGCGTGGTCAACCGCGTGGCGCTGATCACGCTGAACCGGCCGGCCGCGCTCAACGCGCTGTCGTACGCGATGATCGGCGAGCTGGCCACGCTGCTCGAGCGCTGCCGTCACGACGACCAGATCGTCGCGGTCGTGCTGCGCGGCGCGGGCGAGAAGGGCTTCTGCGCGGGCGGCGACGTGCGCCAGTTGTACAGGATGGTCGCGCAGCGCGAGACGTGGCTGCCGTTCTTCGTCGACGAATACCGGCTCGACCATGCGATTCATACGTTTCCGAAGCCGGTTGTCGCGCTGATGGACGGCGTGACGATGGGCGGCGGGATGGGCCTCGCGCAGGGCGCGGCGCTGCGCGTGGCGACCGAGCGCAGCAAGATCGCGATGCCGGAGACGCGCATCGGGCTCGTGCCGGATGTCGGCGCGACGCATTTCCTCGCGCGGATGCCGGTCGAACTCGAACTGTACGTCGGGCTGACCGGCGCGACGCTGTCGGGCGCCGACGCACTGACCGCGAAGCTCGCGGATCTGTGCGTGCCGTCGTCGTGGCTCGATACGTTCGAGACGCGCATCGAAAGCATCAAATGGGACAGCGACGTGTTGGCGGCGCTGCGCAGGGTGTTCGAGCCGCCGTGCAATGTCGTGCCGCACGCGGCGCTCGACGGCCAGATGGCGTGGATCGTGCGGCACTTCGACAAGCGCTCGACGGTCGAGCGGATCGTCGCGACGCTGAAGCAGGATCTGGCGCGCGACGAGCTGTCGCGCGAGCATCGTCAGTGGCTGCAGGCGACGCTCGACGCGCTGGTCGGTCATTCGCCGACGATGCTCGCCGTGACGCGCGAAGCGCTGCTGCGCGGCCGGCAGATGACGCTGGCCGAGTCGTTCCGGATGGAGCTCGGGATCGTCGCGCGTGCGATCGAGGAAGGCGATTTCTGCGAAGGCGTGCGCGCGCATCTGGTCGACAAGGATCGCAAGCCGCGCTGGGCGCCCGCGTCGCTCGTCGAGCTGCGCGCCGAGCGCGTGCGGCATTTCCTGACGTCGCCGTGGAAGCTGTTCGCGCATCCGCTCGCCGATCTCGGCGCAGCATGACGCGTTGATGCGTCGAGGCACCGCGCGGGCGCGACAGCCGTGCCGCGCGGTGCTTTTTGTCTATCGTTCCTTCATCGTTCGAGCATCGGCGGAATCGCGTGCGCGAGTGCGTCGATCGCGCAGCGCGTCTTGCGCGGCAGGTAGCGCGTTTTCGGCCAGATCGCGTGAATGCCGCCTTCGCAGACGAAGCAGCGGTCGAGCACGACCGCCATCTCGCCGCGCTTCACATAGTGGTCGAGCAGCCAGCTCGGCAGCCACGCGATCCCGAACCCCGACGCACCGGCCGCCGCGATCGCCTGCACGTCGTCGAAGCTCAGCTGGTGCTGCATGTCGACGCGCACCGTTGATCCGTCCGGCGCGCGCAAGTCCCACGGCTGCGGCACGCCCGAGCGCGAGTAGGCGATGGTACGGTGGGTCTTCAGGTCGTCGAGCGTGTGCGGCGTCCCGTAGCGCGCGAGATACGACGGCGATGCGCCGAGACTGCCGTACTGCGTGCCGAGCCGGCGCACGGCGAGGCTCGTGCTGTCCGCGAGCGGGCCGATGCGCACCGCGAGATCGATGCCTTCGTCGACCAGATCGACGAAGCGGTCCGTGATCGACACGTCGATCCGCAGATGCGGATAGGTGCGCGCGAGATCGAGCACGACGGGCGTCACGCAGTGATGCCCGAACGCGAGCGGCACGCTCAGGCGCAGCTTGCCGCGCGGCTCGTGGCGGCCGCAATCGAGATCGGCTTCCGCGGCTTCGAGTTCCGCGAGCGCGCGCACGCAGCGGTCGTAGTAGGCCTGGCCGTCGTCGGTCAGGCTCTGGCTGCGCGTCGTGCGCTGCAGCAGCCGCGTGCCGAGCCGCTGTTCGAGCCGCGCGATCGCCTTGCCGACCGCCGAGCGCGTCATGTCGAGCCGCTCGGCCGCCAGCGCGAAACTGCCGGACTCCACCACCTGCACGAACGTCGTGACGCCGTCGAGTTTGTCGGTCATCGTGGATAGCGCCTATTGGGGTATGCAATTCCCGAATCCAGGGAAATTGCAGCGTCAATGGGGAGGGAAATTCTCACTATAGTACCGATTCCCGCCCTGCGCGCGTCGCCGGCCGTGCGCGGCGACCCTTCTTCGATATGACACCTGGAGGCGCGCGCCCTGTCGCAGGGGCGCGGCGCAAACTCGCATGACGCTATCCGACTCCCGCAGGAATGCGGTCGCACTCGCGGCCGTCTGTCTCACGTCGCTGATGTTCGGGCTCGAGATCTCGAGCGTGCCGGTGATCCTGCCGACGCTCGAACGCGTGCTGCACGGCGACTTCAACGGCATGCAGTGGATCATGAACGCGTACACGATCGCGTGCACGACGGTGCTGATGGCGGCCGGCACGCTGGCCGACCGGTTCGGCCGCAAGCGCGTGTACGTGATCGGCACCGCGCTGTTCGGCGCGACGTCGCTGCTGTGCGGGCTCGCGCCGAACGTGCCGGTGCTGGTCGCGGAGCGGTTGCTGCAGGGCGCGAGCGGCGGCGCGATGCTGATCTGCCAGATCGCGGTGCTGTCGCACCAGTTTCGTGAGGGGCGCGAACGTGGCCGCGCGTTCGGGATCTGGGGCATCGTGTTCGGGATCGGTCTCGGCTTCGGGCCGATCGTCGGCGGCGCGATCGTCGCGCTTGCCGACTGGCCGTGGGTGTTTCTCGTTCACGCGCCGCTCGCGGCCGTCGCGCTCGCACTGATCGGCGGCGCGGTGCAGGAGTCGCGCGATCCGCACGCGGGCACGCTCGATGTGGCGGGCATCGTCACGCTGTCGCTCGCGGTGCTGGGCCTCGCGTTCTACATCACGCAAAGCGCGGCACTCGGGCTGACGAGCGCCGCCGGTCTCGGCGTGCTCGCGGCGACCGTGCTGGCGCTGGCCGGCTTCTTCGTCGCGGAGCGCACGAGCGCGCGGCCGATGTTCGATTTCTCGGTGTTCCGGATTCGCGCATTCACGGGCGCGATCTTCGGTTCGATGGGGATGAATTTCAGCTTTTGGCCGTTCATGATCTACCTGCCGATCTGGTTCCAGGTCGCGCTCGGCTACGACAGCGTGACGGCCGGCCTCGCGCTGCTGGCGTATACGCTGCCGACGCTGATCGTGCCGCCGTTCGGCGAACGGCTTGCGCTGCGTTACGGGCCGGGCGCCGTGATTCCGGGCGGCCTGTTCACGATCGCGGCCGGCTTTGCGCTGATGCGGCTCGGCAGCGCGGCCGAACATGCAAACTGGCTCACGATGCTGCCGGGCTGCGTGATCGCGGGCATCGGGCTCGGGCTCACGAATACGCCCGTCACCAACACGACGACGGGCGCGGTGCCGAGCGCGCGCGCGGGGATGGCATCGGGCATCGACATGAGCGCGCGGATGATTTCGCTCGCGCTGAACATCGCCGCGATGGGCTTCGTGCTGGTCGCGGGGATCGTGGCGAGCCTGAAGGCGAACCTGGGCAGCGCGATCGGCGACGCGGCGCTGCGCGCGCTGGCTCAGCAGGTGGCGGGCGGCCATGCAGGCGGCGCGGTGGCGATCGCACCGGAACTCGTTCGCGCGGATCCGGCGGGCACGGCGTTGCACGCGGCGCTCGTGCATGGATTCGGCTGGGTGATGGCGTACGGCGCGGTGGGGGTGGCCGTGCTTGCGACCGCGAGTGCGGTGGCGTTTGCGCCGGCGCGGCGGCGTGCGCCGGTCGCGGAGTGCCGGATCGACCGCTAAGCGTGGCGACGTCTGCGCTACCGCCGCGCCGCAAAAATCGCCATCATCGGCCGGTCGCGTTCCTCGTCGAGCGCGGGCTGCGCATCGACCTGCTCGGGCGTCGGCCCCCATTCGTCCAGATGCGTGAGCGTGAAGCCGCTGGCGATCAGAAGGTTCACCAGCGTGCCGAGCGTGCGGTGCTGCTTGACGACGCCCGGTGCGAGCCAGTCGGTCACGCGCGGCCCCTCGCGCTGATAGCCGTCGACGGGCCACGAACGGTGGCCGTCCGCATCGACGACGAAACCCGGCCGACGCGGCGCCGTGTAGATCGGATGCTCGATCGAGAACACCAGCCGGCCGCCCGGTACGAGCGCGCGATGCAGCGTGCGCAGCAGCGTGTCGAGGTGTTCGAGGTAGTGAAACGCGAGCGAGCTGTACGCGAGATCGAACGCGTCCGCCGGCAGTTCGACCGTTTCGAGGTCGGCGCGGCGGTACGTGATCGCGGGGTGTGCGGCGGACGACGTCGCGCGTTCGAGCATGCGTACGGAAAGGTCGAGGCCGAGCACGCTCGCCGCGCCGTGTTCGGCCGCCCAGCGACTGAACCAGCCGTAGCCGCAGCCGAGATCGAGCACGTTCAGCCCGCCCAGGTCCGGCAGCAGCGCGCGCAGCGCCGGCCATTCGGGCGCGCCGTCGAGGCCGTGGACCGAACGGCTCAGGCGGCTGTAGCCGTCGAAGAAGGCGGGGTCGTCGTAGATGTTCCGGGTCATGTGCGTTGCGCGTGGCGGAAGGGCGGGGCGCCGGGCGCGTGATGCCGGCCCGGCTCCGCGAGCTTACGCTTGCGGGCCGTGCGCGTCGATCCTGCGTTGCGTGTGGGCGTCGACGATCGCGCGGATCGCGCTGAACAGCGGCGCGGCGTCCGTGTAGCGCCGGCCGTAGCCGAGATTGAATGCATAGTCGAAGTCGGGCGGTTTGTCGCCCTGGCTGTGCTGCAGGATCGTTTCCAGCTTGTCGAGCGCCTTCGCGGCCTGCGCTTCCGGCGACGCGGCCGCGTCGTATTCGTCCCACAGCGACACGATTTCGTCGCGCAGCGCGTGGTCGAGCCCGGCCGTCAGCGTCAGCAGGTCGTTGCGTTCCTGGACGTGCTTGTCGGGATGTGCGGCCTGCTCGTTCGCGGGAATGTCGCCGTGCAGCGCCTCGCCGAGATCGTGGACGACGCACAGTTTCAGCAGCTTCAGCGTATCGACGCCGGGCAGCGCGTCGGCGAACGCGAGCGCCATCAGGCACAGCCGCCAGCTGTGCTCCGCGGTGCTTTCCGCGCGGCCGGCCGACGTGTGACCGCTGCGCAGCACGTCCTTCAGGCGTTCGGCTTCGCGCAGGAACGCGACGCGCGCGTGGATCGTGTCGGGGTTCATGATCGGATTTCCCAGGGAGAGCCATCCAGCGTACGCGGTGTGCGGGCCGTGCGTCCACGCATGGAATATGCGTGGACGACGACTTGTCGGGCGTGTCATGTGGCGACGCGAGCGTCGATGCGGCGATTCGGCCGAGCGACGCGGCGGAATGCCTGTCGCGCGCGTTCCCGCTTCACGAATGCGGCGCGCCCGCGGGGCGCACGTCGTCGAGCGTTTCGACGAGCCGCGCCGCCGATCCGTCCGACAGCGTCATCCGTGTCCAGCGGCACCGGCTGCGACGAATCGGCACGATGCGCGACGCGTTCACACCGGTGTCGAACTCGACGCTCGGCGGTCCTGCGCGATCATGCCAGCCGAGCGCGTCGAGTGCGGATTCCATGCGGGCGATTTCCGCTGTCGCGTAGCGCCACAGCGACGTGCCGAGCAGCATCGACAGCGGTTTGGAGAACTCGGCCGCGCGCGCCGGCGAGCACGCGAGCAGGCGGTGCGTCAGGTCGCAGACGAGGTGCACGCGGCCGGCGCTGCCCGCGACGAGCCGCGCGAGCGCGCGATCGCCCGCCGCGTCGATGCGCGCGGCGAGTAGCCGTTCGGCGGTCGCGCGCTCGTCGGGCGACATCTGCTGGAGGCCTGCTTCCCAGCGCGAGATCGTCGATTGCGCGACGCCGAACAGCGCGGCGGCATGACTCTGCTTCACGCGGTGCAGCGCGCGCCAGCGCCTGAGCAGCGGGCCGAGCGGTGGAACATGAAGCGGCGAATCCGGCATGTCGGTACTCCGGTCTTTGAAGGGGATGCGGCGGCTACGGGCCGATGCGCAGTCCGCCATTGCTCTGGATCACGACATAGGCGACCGGCAGCAGCACCACGCCGCCGAGGACGAGCACGCCGTCGGCGGCCACCGTGACCGGCGTCGCGAGAATCCGCAGGCCCATGCCGACCACGGACGGCGATTCCCGGATATACGCCGAATACGGCTTGTTGAACGGCTGCGCGACGACCTTGTGCTGCGCGGCGAAGCCTTCCGTCGAATAGCGCTTGCCGCTGACTTCGCCGTCGAGTTCGAAATTGTTGTTGCGGAGGGTGAACCCGTCCGCGGCAGCCGCCTGCCGGTCTTCCGCCGAAGCGTCGTTCGGCAACACGGTCGAGTAATGGCCCGTTACGCTGCTGCCGCTGGCATGAAACGCGTAGAAGTCGGAGCGCAGCGACTTCCGGTAGTCGGACAGCAGCACGCGCCGCAGCGGGTCCGGCAGATCGAAGATGTAGTGGTAGCGTGCGCCCAGCACGACGAGCTTCTTGCCGTCTTCCGTCACCATGAAGCCGGACACGTCTTCATGGTAGCCGCCTTCCTCGTACAGTTTCGGCGTGAAGCAGCCCGACAGCATGACGCTGCTCGCGGCCAGCGCAGCGCCCAGCCAGCGTCGGCGTGTAGTCGAAATGGTCATTCTTGTTGTCCCGTCTGATGCGGTTACAGGTGGCTCTCGCCCTCGGAGCCGGCGATTCTGGCCGATTCCGCGGAAATTGTCGATGCACGTGCACGCGGCCGGCCGTGCGCGGCGTTCGCGGCGGGACAGGTTTCGGCAGGCTTTCAACGCGCCGCGCCATGTCTTATTATTCGGCCAGTGCGGCGTGTGCCGGCCGCCATCGGTCATGTCGAGGGGCATGACGTGCCGGCAACGACGTCCGCTTGCCGATGCGTGTGTCGCGCGACGCACGGTCGAAACGACAGGAAACGCGTCGCCGCGCGTTTCTCAGAAAAATGAATCGAGGGCGCGATGGTACGACTGGTCTTGCTGCTGCTGGGCATCGAATATCTGCGTACGCGCTGGCGCGGGCTGACCGTGCTCGGCTGGCTGTGGGTCGTCGCGGGCGTCGGCATTTTCGTCGACGCGCTCGACGGCGCACTGCATTTTCCGATCGAGTTCTTCGCGTGGCTGTTCCTGATCGAAGGGCTCGCGACGCTCGCGGTGGCCGGCAGCGGCGTCGGCGGTCAGCGCATCCTGCGCTACGTGAAGGGTATCGCGGTCGTCGTGGCCGCCGGGCTCGTGTTCGCCGGGCATCACCACGGCCACTTCCTGCTGTCGATGATCTTCGGCACGCTGTTTCTGGTCGACGGACTGCTGCAATGCACGGCCGCGTGGATGGTGCGCTATCGGCGCTGGCATGTCGCGTTTGCATGGGGCGTGGTCGAGATCCTGCTCGCGATCTTCTTCTACCAGCCGTACCCGACGCACTATGCGGGCACCGTTCCGTACTGCCTCGGGCTGCTGCTGATGTTCGGCGGCATGCACATGCTGAGCCTCGCGTCGCGCGTGCGGCGGCTCACGCGCAATCCGGCGTTCGCGACGTCGCCCGCGCCGGCGCTCGCGCCCGACGTCGACCCCGCACCCGACATCCCGCCGTTCACGCAAACCGAATGGGACGGCCCGCCGGCCGACGACGAGCATGCGCTGACCGTGCACGTGTGGACGCCGACCGGTACATCGAAGGCCGAGGCGCAGCGCTACCCGGTGATCGACCGCTACATCGCGGCGGTGGACGTCAACGGCGTGATCTCGACCGGGCACGCGGCGCTGGAATCGCCGGAGGGGATTTATATCAGCCTGTATCCGGCCGTCGAGATCGATCGGTCTCCCGACGAATTCACGCGGATCCTGCGCGCCACGCGAGAAAACGACGTGCCGGGCCTGTTCCAGCCGGACTATGCGACCGAGTCGAAGGCATGGTGCCCGTCGACCGTGCGCGTGCGCATCCGCAACTACGATCCCGCGAAGCTGGCCGCGTTCTGGTCGTCGTACCGGCAGAACATGACCTACAACCTCACGCACCGGAACTGCTCGAGCACCGTGTCGAATGCGCTCGAAGCCGCGCTCGACGGCGCGGTGTGGCGGCTGCGGGGCCCGCGCGCCGGGTGGGGCGCGTTTGTGCGGCTGCTGCTGACGCCCGAGCTGTGGGTCGCCGCCCAGATCCGCAAGCGCGCGGTGACGATGGCGTGGACGCCCGGGCTCACGCTCGACTATGCGCGTGCGCTCAGCATGCTGGCGGACCCGCGGCCGTTTGCGTGGTGGAAGGTCGCGCGCTCGGCGGTGCGGGCGATCGTCGCGTCGCGCCGTGCATGGCGCGAGCAGGACAGCGATGCGCTGGCGGCCGGAGGCACGAAGGCGGCATCGATGAAATGATGCGTGCGACGCCGGAGGGCCCGGCGTATTCCCCTGCAAAAAATAACCGACAACACGAACGACAACAATGAACCACAAGCATGCGGCTCGCCTCCTGATTGCCCTTTCCGCGGCGCTTGCCTGCGCCGGTCTCGCGCATGCGGATGCGGACGAGATGCCGCGCATGAGCGACGACGTGTACCGGACCTCGGTGTCGTTCTGCTCGAACGTCGCGGCCGACGAAAAAATCGCGTGCCAGGGCGACATGATCGCCGCGGGCAGCCGGATCGTCGCGGCGATCGGCGGGCTGCCGCCGGCGTCCGCGGTGACGATCGACGAAGCCGCGCGCGGCAAGCTGCCGGTGGCCGAGCGTAAGGGGCTCGCGCCGGTCGAGCCGGGCGCGCTCGACCAGGACGACGACCTCGCCGGACTCGCCGGCATGGTGCGGCTATGCGACGTCTACGAGTCCGAACCCGAATCGCGCGCGCGGCATCACGCGGCGCTGAAGCAGCAGGCACCCGACGCGGCGCCGCGCGTCGAGGCGCTGCTGGCCGATGCCTCGGTGGCGGCGCGCCAGCGCGTCAGCCTCGGCGTGTGGCAGATCCTCGCGCTCGAAGGACCCGATTCGGCGGCGCGCGCGTGTTCGCAGCTCGGCAGCGGATCGTGAGCGCGCCCGCGGCGCAGTGAATGCACGGCACGCGGTGGCTACCTCACGTCTGTTTCGCAGAGCTTCATATGCGTGCCATGTTACGGCGGTCACAATCGCGGGCAGACATTCGACGATCTTGCGGCGCATCCCGCGACCGCGAGCCTTTCCGAGGAATCGCCATGCTCAAGACGCTGACTCACGCTGCGGCCGCGCTCGCCGTTGCCGCCGCTTCGCTGTCCGCCGCCGCGCAGACCGGCTACGACTACCTGCTGCTCGCCGCATCGTGGGAGCCGGGCTTCTGCGCTTCGCACGATACGCCCGAGTGCACGAACCTCGCCGGCTCGTATGCGGCGACGAGCCTGTCGCTGCACGGGCTGTGGCCGAACAACTACGACGGCAACCAGCCGTTCTACTGCGGCGTGCCGCAGAGCGACGTCGATCTCGACAACGCGCACCAGTGGTGCAGCATGGATGCGTACCCGATCGGCACCGCGACCCGCAACACGCTGTCGACCTATATGCCGGGCGTCGCGTCGTGCCTCGACCGGCACGAATGGTTCAAGCACGGCACCTGCTCGAATTCGGCGTCGCCCGATGCGTACTGGAACGAGGCGACCGGCATGATCGGCCGGCTCGGCAACACGTCATTCAACGCGTTCCTGCAGGCGAACGCGGGCAAGACGGTGACGCGCAACCAGCTGCTGTCCGCGTTCGAAGGCGCGTTCGCCAGCAACACGCGCAGCGCGGTGTCGCTGAAGTGCACGAAGGTCAACGGCGTCAGCTATTTCACCGAGGCGTGGATCGCGGTGAAGACGAACGCGACCGCGCAGTTCCCGAGCGCCGCGTCGCTCGTGACCGATGGCAATACGCAGGGGACGTGTCCGACTTCGGGGGTGCTGATCGCGAAATGATGCGGGTGCGCGGCGCTTGCCGTGTCAAAGGCAGGGTAGGCGCCTTGGGCGCCGTCGTGCGAATCGGCGCGGGGTCGGCGAAGGCCCCGACACTGACCGCGTATCTGATGCGCCGTTCCCGCGCGGCGACGGCGATGTCCTGACGAGCGCGACGCTATGCGAGCATTCGCAACGCGTCGTCGAGCGCCAGCACCGTCGTGCGCGTTTCGAACGCGGTGGCGAACAGGTGTTCGTGAACCACCGGATCCGGGTCGTAGCAGCAGTCCTTGACCGTGTACAGGCGGAAGTCCGCGTCGCTCGCATGGGCGACCGACGACAGCACGACGCCGGTCGACGCGATGCCGACCATGATCAGCGTGTCGATGTGTTGCGCGGTCAGACGCGCCTGCAGATCGGTGCCGAAGAAGACGCTGGCGCGATGCGCGACGATCAGCGGCTCGTCGTCGCGCCGCGCGAGTTCCGGCGACGGCGCGTCGTCGATGAACAGGCCCAGTTGCTTGATACCTTGCCCGTTCTTGTTCAGCGGGCTGACCTCCGGATAGCCGGGGCTGAAACGCAGGTTCGCGAAATAGACGGCGACGCCGCTGGCTCGTGCCGTGTCGCATAGCGCGCGCGTGTTGGCAAGCAGGGTGGGCGCGACCGCCGGAAAAAGCCCGAGGATGTCGGTCTGGTAATGCATGACGAGCAGCGCGGTGCGCGCGGGTGTGATGGCCGGCAGCGGCGATGCTTCGTGCTGCGCGGAGGGGTTACCGGTTGCCGGTGCGGTATCGGATGCGTTTCCCGGATGGGTCACGGAGGGTCTCCCAGGGCTGCGGATTCGGATAGCGCTATTTGTACCGGCAAAGGGTGTGGGTCGTCCAGCGTGGGGCGAATGGTGCATCGAACATGGTGAGTCCGCCAGCGGTGAAGCGTCTTCGCTCATTCCGTCGGTGGGCTCTCGATCGTCTACTTTGCCGTCCGGCGGCGCTCACGTCGGCCGATTGCCGACGCGGATTTCCGAGGGCGTGAGATCGAACCACTGGCGGCAAGCGCGCGATAACGCCGATTGCGCAGGAAATCCGAGCATCAACGAAACCTGGCCGATGGTCAGCCGGGTGTTGCGAAGGTAGTGCACGGCGAGCTGCTTGCGGACGTCGTCCCTGACAATTTCGAAACTCGTGCCCTCCGCGCAGAGGCGACGCTGCAGCGTTCTCGGATGCAGCGCAAGCACGGCGGCGACGCCGGCCTTGTCGGCGCTCGACGTGCCGAGCGTTTGCCGCAATACCTGGCGGACGCGATCCGACGTGCTTCCCTGGGCGGCCCCGAAATTCCTGAAAATGTAGTCTTCCGCGATCTGGTGAAACGAGACGTTCGCGCCCTGCACATTGGCCGCGAACGTATCGCGCGCCAGATACAGCGTGGCGCCGACCGGTTCCTCCAGCAGTCTCGCGCCGAAGAAACGCTCGTACACCGCGCGGCTGACAACCGGTTCGTGCGGTATCGATACCGCTTGCAGCGCGTATCGGTCTCCGGCAAAGAGCCGCAGGAAGTTGTGTGCGTCCGCGAGGCACAGATCGCTGTTTTGCCGGGTGACGAGCGGACCGGACAGATGAAGCTCGACGGACACCGCGACGGTGTTCTCGACCAGCGGGCTACGCTCGTTGACCGACACGACAATGCCCGGACTGTGCACGAACAGGTAGCGGATCACATCGTTCAGCGCATCCCGGATCGTTGGCGCGTTGCGCAGCACGACGCTCAACGGACCCAGCACGTCGATGCTTTGATACGACGACAGGCGCAGACCGAAATCGCCGCATCCGGTGAACTCGGCGCTGGCTTCCAGCAGATGCGTGGCGGAGCGCAGCGATATCAGCGTGTCGTCGCGTTCCAGTGCCGCTTCCGCGATGTGATACCGGCGCAGCAACGGCACGGGATCGCAGCCCATGTCGCGCATGAGGGCAGGGTAGCCGCGAAGGCCGCTCGCTCTGACCAGGGGATCCATGTCTCAAAATGTAAAACAATAGTCTCGTGACGTCAAATAACGGGCGGGCGCGATTGCTAGAGTGCGGGTGTCGATCACCAACAACGAGGAGACATCCGATGAAGACCGACTACGACGTCCTGATCATTGGAGCCGGCATTTCCGGGATCGGGATGGCATGCCACCTGGCGAGGGAGTGTCCGGACAAGCGCGTTGGCATTCTCGAGCGCCGTCGCGCGATCGGCGGAACGTGGGATTTGTTCCGTTATCCCGGCATTCGGTCCGACTCGGACATGTTCAGCTTCGGCTACCAATTCCGGCCGTGGCATGAATACAAGGTTCTCGCCGATGGCCCATCGATCCGGCAATACGTCGCCGATACCGCGCGCGAGCATGGCGTCGACCAGCTCATCCGGTTCGGCGTCCGAATCGACGGCGCATCGTGGTCGACAGAGCGGCGCCGCTGGACAGTCAGTGCGCGGCAGGAGGACACGGGCGAAGCGTTGACCTTCACCTGCGCGTACCTGATTCCCTGTACCGGCTATTACAACCACGATCAGGGCTACTTGCCGCATTTCCCCGGACAAGAGCGATTCAAGGGGCTGCGCGTTCACCCGCAGCACTGGCCCGAGGATCTCGACTATCGCGGCAAGCGCGTCGTCGTGATCGGCAGCGGGGCAACGGCCGTGACGCTCGTGCCCGCAATGGCCGGTCGCGCTGCCCACGTCACGCTGCTGCAGCGCTCGCCGAGCTACATCTTTTCGGTTCCGGCCTACGACAAGATCTCCGCGGTGCTCGATCGCGTGCTGCCGACCCGGTGGGTATACGGGCTGGCGCGCTGGCGCAACATCCGCCTGCAGCGTCTGATCTACAAGGCGGCCAAACGATGGCCGCGCCCGGTCCGCTCCTGGCTGCTGTCCCACGTCGAGAAGCGGGTCGGCAGCGGCGTCGACATGCGTCACTTCACGCCGAAGTACAACCCGTGGGACGAACGGCTGTGCGCGGTTCCGGACGGCGACCTGTTCAAGGTGCTGCGCGACGGCAAAGCGTCCGTCGTGACCGATCATATCGACACGTTCACCGAAAGCGGCATCCTGCTGAAATCGGGCAAGACGCTCGAAGCGGATATCGTCGTCACCGCGACGGGACTGCAGCTTCAGTCGCTTGGCGGCATGAGCCTGCATGTCGACGGGCGAAAGGTCGAGGTCGGCAAGACGATGACGTACAAGGGCGTGCTGATGCAGGACGTGCCGAATTTTGCCTACCTGTTCGGCTATACCAACGCGCCGTGGACGCTCAAGATCGACATGGCGGCGAACTATGTGTGCCGTCTGCTGAAGCATATGGATACCGAAGGGTTCCAGACGGTGACGGCTCATGCGCCCGGCGGCGAGATGCTCGACGAATCGATCCTCGGTTCGCTGCAGTCGGGCTATGTGCAGCGCGGCCAGGATGTGCTGCCGCGCCAGGGAAGGGCGTTGCCGTGGCGCGTCCTGCACAGCCTCGAGGCCGATCGCGACATGCTGCTGAAGGACGGCATCGCCGATTCCGCGCTGGTATTCCGCCGTGCGGCGGCCGGCGCGGATGCGGCGGCTGTCGCCGGTTTGGCCGGCGAGCAAGCCGCGTCCGCGTGACCGGGAGTCGACCATGCTCAGTTTCGATTCGAGGTTTCCGAGCCAGGGCGAGGATTGCGCCGGGACGCTCATGCTGCCGGACGGGAACGGAAGACCGCCCGTCATCGTCATGGCGCACGGCTTCGGCGCGATTCGCGCGGCCGGCCTGCACGCGTTTGCGCGGCGCTTCGTTGCGCACGGGTACGCGGTGTACCTGTTCGACTATCGCAACTTCGGCGACAGCGACGGCATGCCCCGGCACTGGGTCAGCCCGCGCCGGCACCTCGCCGACTGGGCCGCGGCCGTCGCGCATGTCCGGACGCTGTCCGGTATCGACCGGGAGCGCATCGTGTTGTGGGGCACGTCGTTTTCCGGCGGGCATGTGATCCGGACGGCCGCGAACGACCATCGGATTCATGCCGTGATCGCCCAGGTGCCGCATGTGAGCGGCATCGCCAGTGTCCGGCAGGTGCCGGTGCACGTGCTGGCGCGATTGGGCATGGCGGCGCTGCTCGACCATGGCAGCCGGCTGTTCGGCCATCCTTATTACAGGCCGATCGTCGGGCGTCCGGGCGACGTCGCAGCGCTGACGAGCGCCGAATGCCGGGAAGGTTATGCGCGGCTGCTACCCGCAGGCGCCAACTGGGAAAACAAGACGCTTGCGCGGGTTTTCCTCGAAGTGCCGTTCTATAGTCCGGTCCGCTCGGCCCATCGGGTCGTGGCGCCGACGCTGATCGTCGCCGGTCGGCGCGATACGGTTACGCCGGCTTCGGCGGCGTGGCGCGCGGCGATGCGCATTCCGCAGTGCGAATTTCACCTGCTGGATGGCAACCATTTCGAGCTTCATCTGGAAGACGAGGCGGTTTGCATGCAGAGTATCGAACTGCAGCTCGGCTTTCTGGACCGGCACGTCGGCCTTGCGGAGCCGGTCCGGACCGAGGTCGCCGGGCAGCGCCTGCAAGCGGCGCATGTCGCATGACGATGCGTGCGGGAATGAATGACGGTGACGGCCGGTGCAAGGAGATCGAGCGGTGAGTAAAGCGTTGATGATTTACGGCGCATACGGCTACACGGGTGAACTGGTCGTGCGTGAAGCAGTGCGCCAGGGCATGCGGCCGATCGTTGCCGGGCGGGACGGCAGGAAGCTCAAGCCGCTTGCGGATGCGTTCGGTCTGGAGGCGAGGGCGTTCGAGGTGGCGAACGCGAAAGCGAACCTCGAAAACGTCGCCGTCGTGCTGAATTGCGCCGGGCCGTTCTCGACGACTGCCGTAGCGTTCGTCGAAGCCTGCATCGATTCGCATGTCCATTATGTGGACATCACGGGCGAAATTCCGGTTTTCCAGTTCTGCCATGCGCAGCACGCACGCGCCGCCGATGCCGGCATCGTGCTCTGCCCCGGCGCGGGGTTCGACATCGTGCCCACCGATAGCCTTGCCGCGGCGCTGAAGGAGCGGATGCCCGATGCAACGCGGATCGACCTCGCGTTTTCGTTCGGAACGAAACCGAGCATCGGCACGGCGAAGACAATCCTGGAGTCCGCGGCAAGCGGCGGGCTGGTCCGACGCAATCACCGCCTCGTTTCCGTGCCCAATGCGTGGCGCATCAGACGTATCCCGTTTCCCGGCGGCGCGCGGTGGGGCGTGTCGATTCCATGGGGCGACGTGTTCACCGCGGGCGTATCGACCGGCGTACCGGACGGGCTCGTCTATTGCGCGTTGCCCCTCACGCTCGGGCTGACGATGCGGCTCACCAACTTCATGCGCGGGCTGTTCGCCGTTCGTGCCGTTTCGCGGGTACTGGACCGGCTTGCACGGCGGCTCTTTGCCGGCGGTCCGGACGCGGGCGCACGCGATGTGCAGCGAACGGAGTTCTGGGCCGAGGCGACCAACCCTCGGGGCGAAACCGTCACGATGAAGATGTCGGCGCCGAACGTCTATGCGATGACGGCGGATACCTCGCTCGCGATTGCGAGCCGCTGCCTGACCGAGCCGGTGCCGGCGGGCTATCGGACGCCGTCGATGCTGATGGGCAGCGCGTTCTTTCTCGAACGCCCGGGTTTCGACGTGTCGTATCCGGGCGAGCCGGGCGTGCGGCGATTGGCGTCGTGATGCGGTGGCGCCGCACGCGGTTCGCGGAAGATATCGGTCATGGGGCTCGCGCACGAACCCATTTAACGGTCGGTGTCTGCCCATGCATGGACCTGTTCGCCATCGTTATGGCGCAGCACAGATCGGAGCAATCCGGATCCTTTCGGCCGAAAGCACAGCGCAAAGCAAGCGTGTTCGAGCGTTTTCCGGGTGTCGTATTGCCCGACGAGTCGGCCGCCACCGGACCCGTGACGGCGTTGTCGACGGTCGAAAACCGTATTCGCCGCTGAATTCAGATCTGCGGGCGCTGAGCGCCAAATGAAAAAGCCGCCCTCGCGGTTTTCGCATTCCGCGTCCGGTGCCCACGGTGCCGGCCGATGGTGTCGCGGAGCGTTCGTGCGGAACGAGGACGTGGCGTGGTCGGTCGGTCGCTAGACCGCACGGCGTACGGCGCCGACTCCCTTGCACAGTGCGTCGGAAGGACCGGCGCGATCCTCGGCGATGGCGCTTTCAGTTCTATTCGTCGGCGATGAAGCTTGCGGCTCGATTGCCGCAAGCGGATCCAGGATGTTCGATGCATGGTGCAGACAGACCCATTCGATGCGGTCGGGTGTCTGGGGATCGGATTCACGTATCCAGTTTGTCCCGCACAGCCGACACTCATAGCGCTGAACCAGCAACGGGTTCCGGCCAAGCGGACGCAGCTTGCGGGGTTTGCGCAAAGCACGCAATCCGTTGTGTGGCACGGTCGCGTCGCTGCACTGCATGTGATCGCAGGCTTCGCAGGACATTTCGGTCGGGATTTGCGGCAACCGTCGAACTATAGCAGTGCCGTGCTGTAAGGAGGAATCGAGCTCAGTTTTCGCTGTTGTCGGCAATGGCGGCCAATGCCTGCGCGCCATCGTGTCGAGCGGCGTCTTCGGCGGGAAAGACGTGCTGACTGAACGCGATCAGTTTGAATCCGGATCCTGTCGACCGCGGAACCGTAATGCCCCAATGCCAACCTCCATCTTGCTCGAACACATGGAGAACAGGGGGCGCCTCGCTCAAGGTTGGTGCAGAAGTCGTCATGGCGTGCCCTCCCGACATGTAGCGACTGAAGGGGCAACTCCTTTGAAAGCCCGAGTGCAGTTTACGGGTGTTTATGTTGCGGCGCAATATCGAAGACGTTGCGAATGGTTGGATGCTCCATTTGTCACAATTTCGAAACAAATAACGGGGCGGCAAAACGTGATCCACACCTGGGATATTCGACCCGGCGTCGAAGTTCGTTGACAATGGTGGCCGAATCGGGATTCCGGCGAATGCCGGGAACCCTGCTTCTTGTTGCCGGACATGCTCTACATTCCTGGCTGTCGCTGATATTCGGGGGGCTTCGTGTGAATGCACATCTTGTTCGTCGGGCGCACGCCGCCGACTATCCCGCCATACGCACGCTGCTTGAAAGTGAAGATCTGCCAAACGAGGATGTAACCGTCGAGAGCATCCCTCGATTCTTTGTTGCATCTGTTGCGGACGGAAGCCTCATCGGATGTGTTGCGATCGAGCAATACGGGACGGATGCGCTGCTGCGATCTCTAGCTGTCGCAGACGGCGCACGCCGGGAAGGGCTGGGTCGCACACTTGTGGCTGCGGCGGAACAGGACGCAATAGCTCACGGCGTGCGCCGTCTGTTCCTGCTCACGACGACCGCAGCCGACTATTTCTCGGGCATCGGATATCACAAGTACGAGAGGGCGGTAGCGCCGGGCGGAATTCAGTCCACCTCGCAATTTGCGTCTCTCTGTCCCGCGTCGGCTACGTGCATGGCGAAGACGCTGTAACGGTGCGTGGCGCGCCTCGATCTTTCGCTCTATAACAGTCCCGCGACGTCTCAAAAAATGGACCTTCCCGAATAAGTCGTCAACCACTCCAGCGCCAGCGTGCTGGCTCTCCGGCAATATAACTGACGGGTAATCTCTCGGGGAGAGACTGCGCGGGCAAGTGCCCGCGCCTTCGACCACCGGGTTCGGCCAAAAAGGGCACTCGTCAGCCCTATTCCCCGGAAGCTATGGCGGCGGTTCCACCACAGCAACCGATCATTCGAACGTCGGCGTCACTGTGGATGCCGAAACGTAGCTTCACGAGAACGCAGCGTGTAGCTTCCTCCGTACCTTCGTGGTGTCGTGCACGGAAGTCGGGCGCGACGAAATCACCTCGCCCACCTCACGCCGGCGCGGTGGCACGCCGATACCTTCGAGCGATGGTCAGCCAGCCGACCCTTCGAGCCCATTGGCTTCCTCCTCGCTGGCGTTCGGGATCCGCATTTCGAAGACCTCGGTGACGCTGGTGTAGTCGTAGTAACCGAGCCGGGCCAGCGGCCGGATGCGTGGGATATCGAGTTTGCCCTCGCGCGTAACAAAGTCCTCATTGATATGGATTCGCTCCACCTGCGCGAAGACCACGTCAATTGTGCCTACGTTCGAGTTACCGGTGAAGCGATGAGTGGATAGGTAACGGCACTCGAAGTGCACGGGGCTCTCGGCGACCATTTGAACATTGCTGAGATCGGCGCGTCGCCGGGTTACGCCAACGCGATCGAACTCGCTCTCTCCTCGCGGCAGGGCCATGGCGCTGATATTGACTGCCTCGCGCAGGTCGTAGGTCGCCATATTCCAGACGAACCAGCCGGTCTGCTCGGCGTTAAGCACGGTGTCCTTGCGACGCCCGTCCGGGTACTGGTTCGCCGCGAACATCACCATCGGCGGGTCGAACGTTAGATTTTGCCACTGGCTGTATGGCGCCAGGTTGTCGATGCCGTCAGGACTGCTACTGGAGAGCCAGCCGATGGGACGGGGTACTGTGCAGCTCTTGAACGGCGAAAACGGGAGAGGGCTTTTTTCGTGGGACGGATCGTACTTCATAGCGGTTCCGAATAGTGATAGGGATTTGGAAATCGATTAAATGCCTTGGTTCGCAGACGTCGCGGCCATCACCCTTCGGATGGAGCCGGTGGAGGCGTAATAGAGACCGCCGGCGACGGCGAGCCCGATCACCCAGGCGATTTCGGCGCCGCCGAGCAGATGGGCGATGGGGCCGACGTAGAGCGAACTGTTCATGAACGGAATCTGGATCAACACGCCAAAGAAGTACGCGACAAAGGCGCCGATCCTGACAAGCCCGTACTCCCCGTCCTTGGCGAAGAACTGGGCGACCTTGTAGCGCTCGCGCCGCACCCAGTAATAGTCGACAAGATTGATAGCCGACCATGGAGTCATGAAGTAAAGCAGAAACAGCAGGAAGTTCGTGAAATTGGACAGAAAGTTGCGGCTGGCTGCGAGGGCGATGCCTAACGCGATCGCGGAGATGATGCAAACGAAGGCTGCGCGCTGCCGGGGGCTCACGCGGTCTTGGCCGGTCAGGCTGGTGACGATCGTAGTGAGCGACATGCATCCGCCGTAGGAGCTCAGGGTATTGCCGGTAAGCTTGCCGCAAATCACGGCGAGCAAAACGAGCGGCCAGATCGCCCCGCCGAGGGCGGCAAGGTAACCCACCTGGTCACTGCTGAACGCGGCGCCGCCGAGGGCCGCAGCGAGCGCGCCGAGGATCATCGCGACGGAGCCTCCAAGCACACTGCCGAGGAACGTCCAGCCGATGGTCGCTCGTGTGGAGGTTTCCGCGGGCAGGTAGCGGGAATAGTCGGCGATGTAGGGGCCGAACGTGAGCTGCCAGGAGGCCGAGATTGAGATGCCCAGCGCGAACGGCGCGGCGGCAAAGCCGTGGGTCGCAGGGATGGGCATGTTCCCGTCCGCGATGATCCGGACCAGCAGGATGGCAAACGCGACACCGCTGAGCACCGCAGCTACTCGTGAGAACGCGTGGATGTACCGGTAGCCGACGATGGCGAGGGCGGTGGACATCAATGCGAACACGACGGCGCCCGCTTGAGGGGAGATGTGAAACAGGGCGCTCATGGCCTGGCCACCCAGTACCAGCCCGGTGGCATAGAAGCCGACGTAGATCATCAGGGCCAGCACCAGCGGGAGGATTGCCCCGTAGTAGCCGAACTGGGCCCGACTCTGAATCATCTGCGGTACGCCGAGCTTCGGCCCTTGGGCTGAATGCAGGGACGTGAAGAAGCCGCCGACTGCGTTGCCGAGCACGATGGCGGGGATGGACCACATGGCGCTGTTCCCCAGAATTACGAACAGCGCCCCGGTCACCACTGCAGTGATGGACGTGTTGGCGGCAAACCATACGAAGAACAGGCTGCGCGGCGACCCGTGCCGTTCTTCTGGAGGAATGAAGTCAATCGAGCGGCGTTCGATGGTGGCGGTCTTCGTCATGGGACCTCCGGGTTGTTGGGTGAGCTTCCAGTATGCTGCCGATATATCGGTTGGATAATGGTCGTATACCCTTGCTCGACGTTGAGTTATGCTTCGTTTTTCATACCCACACCAGCGGCTGGAGGAGCGTGATGATGAACCAGGGCAAGGCCGGACAGGCCTACCAAGAGATTGAGAAGTTGATCGTGTCCGAGGAACTGGCACCGGGCACTTTGGTGTCCGAAGCCGTGCTCATGGAAAAGACGGGACTTGGCCGTACCCCGATCCGCGAGGCGCTCCAGCAACTGGCCCGAAACCGCATGGTCGAGATCCATCCCAGCCGTGGGGTACTCATTCCGCCCGCGTCAGTCGAGGCGCAACTCCGCATGCTCGAGGTGCGGCGTGTTCTTGAGGTGCTCGCCGTGCGACTGGCCTGCCATGACGCGTCCGCCATCGACCGGGCGCGCATGGAGGCCATAGTGGGTCGTCTGTCCGGGGATCCCATCCCATTGGCCGAGTACGCCGAAACGCTCAAAGACACGCACCAGATAATTGCAACAGCCGGCCACAACGAGTACCTTGCGGACGCGATGGCCCCTCTTCAAGGCCTCTCGCGCCGATTCTGGCTCGCCAATGTGCGCGACGAGGAGGACGAGATTAGAAATGGCACGACGCATCATCTCGCGATCCTGCGCGCGATCCTCGCCAGCGACCCGCAGGCCGCCGAGCAAGCCTCCCTCGCCCTGAACGATTACCTCATCGAATTCGCCTACAAAACGATTCGCCGCCCCTCGGGATCTTTGCAAGGGGCGTTTCGGAGTGGCCGCAGGTCATTGCTCTGATGGATTGCGCGGTCGCGCTTTGCGCGTGAAATCGGGAGCATTGCGGCAACCGCTCGAAGCCCGTCTGGCGCGAATGACTGATCATGCTCGGGAAGCGGTCGTCAATGATCAGCTAAGTGTAGCGGCGGGTTTGGGTCGATTGCCGCCAATGGTCGAATTACCGTCAAGCGCGCCGGCGCGTGCCGATACGAAGCGGCTGCCGTTGTGCAAGATGAAGTACGCTTAACTCCGACGCCTCAAAAAATCGACCGCCCCGAATAAGTCGTCAACCACTCCAGCGCCAGCGTCCCCGCCAACGAGTTCCCATTCGCATCGAGCCCCGGCGCCCACACGCAAACCGCCATCTCGCCGGGCAGCACCGCGACGATCCCGCCACCGACGCCGCTCTTCGCGGGCAGCCCGACCCGATACACGAAATCCCCGGCCGCATCGTAAGTGCCACAGGTCAGCATCAGCGCAGACAGCCGCTTTGCCGAACTCGGATCGACGACCCGCTCGCCGGTGACCGGCGCAACACCGCCGTTCGCAAGAAACAGCGCGGCCTGCGCGAGCTCGACGCAGTTCATCGTCATGGCGCACTGCCGGCAATACGCGTCGACCACCGTTTCCGGCGGCATCTGCATGTTGCCGAAGCTCGCCATGAAATGTGCCATCGCGCGGTTGCGCTCCGCATGCTGCAGCTCCGACAGCGCGACGCGCGAATCGTAGTCGATGTCGGTGGCGCCGATCAGCCGCCGCACGAATTCGACGAGCGCCGTCTCCGCCTTCACGAAGCGGCGGCACAGCACGTCGGTGACGACCAGTGCGCCGGCATTGATGAACGGATTGCGCGGCTTGCCGCGCTCGCTTTCGAGCTGCACCAGCGAATTGAACGCGGTACCGGACGGCTCGCGGCCGACCCGTTCCCACAGCGCATCGCCCAGCAGCTGGAACGCGAGCGTGCACGCGAACAGCTTCGAGATGCTCTGGATCGAGAAGCGCTCGTGCGCGTCGCCGACCGTGCAGACGTTGCCGTCGAGCGTCACGACGGCCATGCCGAACTTGTCGGCAGGCACTTTCGCGAGTTCGGGAATGTAGTCGGCCACGCGGCCCTGGCCGATCCAGGGGGCGAGTTCGGTTTGGATGCGTTCGAGTATCGGTTGGTAGTTCATCACGTCAGGCGAGGGCGGCGCGCCGCCCGGATTCCGGCGAGCCCGTATGGAACCGTTTCGGCGCCGATCCGTCAAGCGCCGCGAAATATCGCGCCCTAATTTTTCAGACCGGCAAACCGGCAATCGGCAGGCGCAGTATCATGCGGTACGTTTCGGCCGATGGCCGGCGCCCGGCAGTGGAGGGCGCCGCCCCGGCTTTCCCGCATGAATCGACCGTTGCCCATGTCTTTCCGCATCCTGCTCGTCGAAGACGACACCCGCTTGTCCACGCTGATTGCCGGCTATCTGCGCAAGAACGACTACGAAGTCGACACTGTGCTGCACGGCGACGCCGCGGTGCCGGCGATCCTGTCCATTCGCCCCGATCTCGTCATTCTCGACGTGAACCTGCCGGGCAAGGACGGCTTCGAAATCTGCCGCGAGGCGCGCAAGCAGTACGACGGCGTGATCATCATGGTGACCGCGCGCGACGAGCAGTTCGACGAACTGCTCGGCCTCGAATTCGGCGCGGACGACTACGTGCACAAGCCGGTCGAGCCGCGCATCCTGCTCGCGCGGATCAAGGCGCAACTGCGCCGCGCGCCCGCACGCGTCGCGGACGGCGCCGCGCCGCAGCCGGAGCGCTACACGTTCGGCAAGTTCTCGATCGACCGCACCGACCGCAGCGTCGTGCTGCCCGACGGCAGCGTGCCGGACCTGACGTCGGCGGAATTCGACCTGCTGTGGGCGCTGGCCTGCCATGCCGGCGAAGTCGTGAGCCGCGACGACCTGATGCTGCAGTTGCGCGGCGTCGAATTCGACGGGCTCGACCGGACGATCGACGGCCGCATCTCGAAGCTGCGCCGCAAGTTGCGCGACGACGCAAGCAACCCGCAGCGGATCAAGACGATCCGCAGCAAGGGTTACCAGTTCAGCAAGCATGCGTGGGAATGACGCCGCGCCCGCGCCCGCATCCGCGCGTAGGCGTTCCGTTCGCTAGCCGGAGCCCGCGATGATCCGACCGACCCGTTCGCCCGCCGATGCGCACCGGCTGTCGCCGCTGCGCTACCTCAAATGGCGCTGGCTGCATTTCCGCCGCGCGTGGACCGACACGCGCGCCGACCGCATTCCGAGCTGGTCGCGCCTGTACGTGCGCACCTACCTGCACCTGCTCGGCCTCGTACTGCTGACCGCGCTGGTGCCGGCGCTGGCGCTGTGCGTCGTGCTGTCGCCGGAAGTCGTGTGGCATGCGTTCGACGCGCTGCCGGGCGACATCTGGATCGTGCTCGCGTTCGTGTTCGTCGCGCCCGCGCTCGCGGCCTACCGGTGGATGCGGCCGGTCTGGTCGGATCTGGTGATGGTGCGCGAGCGCGCGATCGATTTCACCGGCGGGCGCTTCAACACGCGCGCGCGCGAATCGCACAGCGTGATCATCGGTCCGCTCGCGCGCACGCTGAACGCGCTCGCGATGCGAATGGAGCGGCTGATCGCCGCGCAGCGCGATCTGACCAACGGCATTTCGCATGAATTGCGCACGCCGCTCGCGCGCGTGCGCTTCGCGCTCGAGATGCTGCGCGAGCCCGGCTCGGCCGCCGAGTACCAGGGCGCGCTCGACAGCATCGCGCAGGACGTGACCGAACTCGACGAACTGATCGACATGAGTCTCACCTACGCGCGCCTCGAATACAGCTCGCTGCAGTCGAATCTCGAGATGACCGCACCCGTTGCATGGTTCGAGCATCAGGTGAGCGATGCGCAGCTGCTGTATCCGGAGCGCGCGATCGAGTCGCGCATCGCGATCGCGTCGGACCTGCGCGTGAAGATGGACCGGCGGCTGATGTCGTACGCGATGCGCAACCTGCTGCGCAACGCGAGCAAGTATGCGAAGTCGCGGATCGTCGTCGGCCTCGCGATCGAGCACGGCAATATCGGCATCTTCGTCGAGGACGACGGCCCCGGCGTGCCCGAGCACGAGCGCGAGCGGATCTTCGACGCATTCGTGCGCCTCGATCGCCGCACCGGCGGCTACGGGCTCGGCCTCGCGATCACGCGGCAGGTGCTGCACGCGCACAACGGCCGGATCGCGGTCGTCGATCCGCAGGAGCTCGGCGGCGCGCGCTTCGAGATCAGCTGGCCGATCTAGGCCGCGCCCGCCGCGGCCGCCGGTTCGACGCGCACGCGGCATGCGTCACCGCATCAGCCCCGGCAGCCACAGCGAGATCGCCGGCACGTAGGTCACGAGCAGCAGGAAGCCGAGCATCGCGGCGAGCCAAGGCGCGACCGCGACGGTCAGCTCGGTGATGCCCATCCGCGTGATGCCGCTCGCCACGTACAGGTTGAGTCCGACGGGCGGATGGCACATGCCGACTTCCATGTTCACGACCATCAGAATCCCGAAATGAATCGGGTCGATGCCGAGCTGGCGCGCGACGGGGAACAGGATCGGCGCCATGATCAGCACGATCGACGACGGCTCCATCACGTTGCCGGCCATCAGCAGCAGCACGTTGACGACGAGCAGGAAGCCGATCGGCCCGAGCCCCTGGTCGAGGATCCAGCTCGCCATCTGCTGCGGGATGTTCTCCGAGGTCATCAGGAACGAGAACAGCACCGCGTTGGTGATGATGTAGAGCAGCATCGCGCTCATGCTGGCCGAGTCGAGCAGCACCTTCGGCACGCGCCTGAGCGGCAGGTCGCCGTAGACGCAGGTCGACACGAGGAACGCGTAGACGGCGCTCACCGCGGCGGCCTCGGTCGGCGTGAAGACGCCCGAATAGATGCCGCCCATCACGACCACGATCAGCAGCAGGCCCCACACGCTTTCCCAGTAGGTGGTCCAGACCCGCTGCGCCTCGGCGCGCAGCAGCGTCGGGTGCGTGAAGCGCCGGCCGGCGCGGTAGGCGACGTACAGCCACGCGAGCGCCACCGCGACGCCGATCAGCCCGATGCCGCCCGCGAGGCCGGGCGCGGCGGCGCGCAGCAGCAGGTACAGCAGCCCGATCAGCACCGCGGGCGGCACGACGGAGAATGCGACGCATAGCAGCAGGCCCCACAGCGCGTGCCCGGTCGCCGCGAGCGGGCCGTGGCCGTCGAATTCGCGAAAGCGCGGATAGCCGTTGCGGCGCGCGATGAACCAGGTCACGAAGCCGAGCAGCAGCGCGAGCAGGATGCCCGGCACGACGCCGGCGAGAAACAGGTCGCCGACCGACGTGTTGGTGGACACCGAGTACAGCACCATCACGATCGACGGCGGAATCAGGATGCCGAGCGAACCGGAGGTGGCGATCACGCCGGCGCCGAAGCGGTTCGGAAACCCCTGGCGCACCATCGCGGGCAGCAGGATCGAGCCGATCGCCATCACGGTCGCCGGGCTCGAGCCGGAAATCGCCGCGAACATCGCGCACGCGAGCACGCCGGCCAGCCCGAGGCCGCCATGCATGTGACCGACGATGCTGGTCGCGAACGCGATCATGCGGCGGGCGACGCCGCCGTGCGTCAGGAAGCCGCCCGCGAGGATGAAGAACGGGATCGCCATGATCTCGAAGTTCTCGATGCCGGTAAACAGCTTCAGCGCGACCGATTCGATCGGCACGGCGGTCATCGTGAACAGGTAGGTGAGCACCGTCAGGCCGAGCGCGATCGACACCGGCATGCCGGTCAGCAGCAGCCCGATCAGCAGGCAGAAGATGAACGCGCTCTTGCCGAACCCGACGAGCAGCGCGCCGAGCAGCATGACGACGATGCCGAAGATGACGCGCGTGACGCGCGGATTGCCGACCGCGGGCGCGGCGAGCGGCTGGCTCTGGCTCATGACTGCACTCCTTGCGGAACGGGCGTGGACGGCGCGGGCGCATCGAGCCCGTCGACCTGCGCATGATCGTGTTTCGGCAGTTCACCGCTGCGCAGGAAGCGCAGCGCGACCTGCAGGAAGCGGAAGCACATCAGGTACGAGCCGAGCGGCACGCACAGGAACACGATCCAGCGCGGCAGTTCGAGATCGGGCGATACCTGGTCGGTCTGCGCGAGCGCCCACACGAAACGCGCGCCCAGCGTGCCGACCACGCCGGTGAACAGCGCGCCGGCCAGCAGCCCGAACACGATGCACACGCGCCGCGCCGGCGGCTGCAGCCGGTTGATCATCACGTCGACGCCGACGTGGATGCCGGTGCGCACGCCATAGGCCGCACCGAACTTGGCCATCCACACGAACAGGTAGATGCACAGCTCCTGCGCCCAGCTCAGGTCGAGCGCGAGCAGCCAGTCCTGCAGGTACGGGATCGCGACGCCGGACGCGTAGCGATGCATCACGGCGACGAAGATCACGAGCGTCGCCACGCCCATCAGCGTCGCGATCAGCCATTCCTCGAGGCGGTCGAGCAGTTTCATGGCGGCAGCCCTCGCGACGGTTACATCGACTGGCCGGTCGCGCGGTACACGTCGCGCACGAGATCCGCGCCGATTCGCTGTTCCTGGTCGCGATGCACCTTCGACAGCGCCTTCTTCCAGTCGGCCGTCTGCGCGGGCGTCAGCGAGATCAGCTCGGTCTTGCCGGTCGCCTTGATCTTCGCGAGCGCGTCGTCGTTCTCGCGTTTCGCGATCTCGTTCGCGTAGCGCGTCGCGTCGCGCATCGCGCCTTCGAGCGCGGTCCGCACGTCGTCGGGCAGCCCGCTCCAGAACTTGCGATTGACGATCACCGCATAGCCGATATAGCCGTGATTGGAGACCGTCACATACTTCTGCACCTCGTTCATGCGCTGCGTGTACAGGTTCGACGGCGTGTTCTCGGTGCCGTCCACCACGCCCGTCTGCAGGCCCTGGTAGACCTCCGAGAACGCCATCACCTGCGGAATCGCGTTCAATGCGCGGAATTGCGCATCGAGCACCTTCGACGACTGGATCCGCATCTTCAGCCCGCGGAAATCGGCCGGCTCGCGCAGCGGCCGGTTCGCGCTCATCACCTTGAAGCCGTTGTCCCAGTAAGCGAGGCCGGTGATGCCCTTCGATTCGAGCTTCGCCATCAGCTGCTTGCCGACGGGACCGTCGGTGACCTTGTGCAGCGCGTCGTAGCTGTCGAACAGATAGGGCAGGTCGAACAGTTCGAATTCCTTCGCACCGAGCGGGCCGAACTTCGCGAGCGAAGGCGCGAGCATCTGGACCGACCCGAGTTGCAGCGCCTCCAGTTCCTCCTTATCCTTGTACAGCTGACTGTTCGGATAGACCTCCACCTTGACGCGTCCGTTGGTGCGCGTTTCGGCGAGCTTCTTGAAGTAGTCGGCCGCCTTGCCCTTCGGCGTGTCGGCGGCCACGACATGACTGAACTTGATGACGATCGGCTGCTGCGCGGCCGCGGCGAGCGCGAAGGCGGACAGGCACAGACCCGTGACAACACGGCGCAGGTTCATGGTTTGTCTCCTCGTTGAATGCTTGCCTGCACGGTCGGCAGGTGGCGCCCAGTCTCGGTTCTCGATGCATGGCGGACAATACGTACTTCCCACATTCGGAAGCGGCACACGCGACGGGCATGTCGGACGGCGGTGGCGCGCCCGGCCGTTTCGCGCAGCAGCGCTGGCGCGTGCTGTTGCCGTTCGCCGCGATCGGGCTGATCGTCGCGGGCGCGTTTGCGGCGCCGCTGCTCGCGATGCGCTTCGAACGCGAGCAGCGTCACGAGCAGCTGATTTCGGACACGCTATGGGCGCAGCAGTCGCTCGGCTTCGAGGCGCAGCGGCTTGCCGAGGCGATGCAAATCGTCGGCACGGATCTCGCGGCCGATCCCGCGCCGGATCTGTTCATGCGGCGCGCGGCGGAGTTGCTGCAGCGCAGCCCCGAAGTGATCGTGCTGTGCCGGCTCGAACGCGCGCTCGCCGCGATGCAGTGCTTTCCCGGCGGCCGGGAAGGCGCTGCGATATCGCATGACGCAGCCGCCGCGGAATGGCGCGAGACGGCCGAGCGTGCGCGGCGGCTCGGCCGTCCGGTCGCAGCGCTTGCGGACGCACAGGCTGGCGCACCGCGCGTCGCCTTGCTCGTCGTGCCGACGCCGGGCGGCTCGGGCAGCGCGATGGCCGCGCTCGTGTCGATCGAGCGGCTGCTGACGGCGACGCTGCCGTGGTGGTTCGCGCACGAGAATGCGATCACGCTGACCGATCCGCGCGGCGACCTGATCGCGGTGCACGATCCGCGTGTCATCGGGCGCGGCGTCTATACGCACCGGATCGAGGTCGGCTTTGCCGACCAGACGTTCTACCTCGAGGCGAACAGCACGCGCGGGCCGCCGTACCTGGTGCCGAACCTGCTGAGCGGCGCCGTCGCCGCGTTGTCGCTGCTGCTGGCCTGGTCGGTCTGGCGGCTGTGGCGCGACCTGGTGCGCCGCGCTCGCGCCGAATATGCGCTGCGCGAGCAACAGGCGCTGCGCCAGGCGATGGAGGACTCGCTGGTGTCCGGCCTGCGCACGCGCGATCTCGACGGCCGCATTACCTACGTGAACGCCGCGTTCTGCGAGATGGTCGGTTATCGCGCGGACGAACTGATCGGCTGCGCGCCGCCGATGCCGTACTGGGCGCCCGAGTTCTCGGAGCGTTCGTCGCAGCGCCACGCGCAGCTGCTGTCGGGCACGCTGCCGCGCCACGCGTACGAATCGGTGTTCCTGCGTCGCGACGGCGAGCGACTGACGGTGCTGATCAACGAGGCGCCGCTGCGCGACGGCACCGGCCGGCAGGTCGGCTGGACCGCGTCGATCGTCGACATCAGCGAACAGAAGCGCACGCAGGAGTTGCAGCGCACGCAGAACGAGCAGCTGCATCACATGTCGCGCGTGATGACGATGGGCGAGATGGCGTCCGCGCTCGCGCACGAACTGAACCAGCCGCTCGCCGCGGCCAACAGCTACTGCACCGCGGCGTTGAACCTGATGACGGGCGAAGCGCCGCAGGACGATGCCGGCGGCCCGCGCGAACTGCTCGCGAAGGGGCGGCACCAGGTCGAGCGGGCCGGCCAGATCATCCGGCGGGTGCAGCAGTTCGTGCGCAAGACCACGCCGTCGCTCGGGCCGGTCGCGCCCGATGCGGTGATCACCGGCCTGCTGCCGCTCGTGCAGTTGCAGACCAGCCGCTCGGGCGAGCGCGTCGACACGGTGCTCGAACCCGCGTTGCCGCCGGTGCTGGCCGATCGCGTGCTGCTCGAACAGGTGCTGCTGAATCTCACGCGCAATGCGTTCGACGCGATGGCGCACTTGCCGGCGGCCGAGCGGATCGTGCTGATCCGCGCGGCGCGGATCGCGGCGTCGGACGGCGATCCGGCCGTCGTGCGGATCAGCGTGCGCGATCGCGGCCGCGGGCTGCCGGACGATGCGCGCGACGCGCTGGAGCGGCCGTTCTTCACGACCAAGCCGGACGGCATGGGGATGGGCATCGCGGTCTGCCGCTCAGCGCTCGAGACGATGCACTCGCGTTTGCGCCACGCGCCCGCCGAGCACGGCGCGTGTTTCTACTTCGATTTGCGGATGACCGAAGAATCATGCGGAACCTCTACCTGATCGACGACGACGACGTCATTCGCGATGCGCTCGACGCGCTGTTCCGTTCGCGCGGGCTGGCCGCGCGAGCGTTCGGCGACGCGCGCGCATTCCTCGATGCGTGGCGCGAGGGCGGGCTCGCGCGTGCGCCCGCGTGCCTGCTGATCGATGTCCGGATGCCGGGGATGAGCGGTTTCGAGCTGTTCGCGCAACTGCGCGACGCGGGGCTGGGCGCGCATCATGCGGTGGTGTTCCTGACCGGGCACGGCGACATTCCGATGGCGGTCGACGCGTTGCGGGCCGGCGCCTACGATTTCCTCGAAAAGCCGTTCTCCGACAACCGGCTGGTCGACCGCGTGGTCGCCGGGCTCGATCATGCGTACGCGCATGCGGCGCCGCCCGAAGCGACGCCCGACGAGCGGTTCGCGAACCTGACGCCGCGCGAGCGCGCGATCGCCGAACGGATCGTCGCCGGCTGCACGAACCGGGAAATCGCCGATGCGCTGCGCATCAGCGTGCGGACCGTCGAGGTGCACCGCGCGCGGGTGTTCGAGAAGCTCGACGTGAAGAATGCGATCGGGCTCGCGCAGCTGCGCACGCGCGCGGCGCGCCCTGCATAGCGAGCGGCCGGCGAGAACGGGCGGCGGCCGGCTGCCCGTTTTCGCCGCACCGTCCGCACGTCAGTAGGTGCGGCCGAGCTGCAGATAGACGTTGCGCCGGCCGCCCGGCGCGAGCGCCACGCCCATGTACAGCGGGCCGAACGCGGTCGACAGGCTCGTGAAGAACGTATAGCTCTGCTTGAGCACGCCGCCGCCGACCTTCACGCCGCTCGACCACACGTTGCCGACTTCCGCGCTCGCGCCGACCGACAGCGCCTTGATCGGCGATGCGTTGAACGTCATCAGCTGGTTCATGTAGGTCACGTTGCCGTACGCGAGCTCGTTGCCGGTCAGCTGGTCGGCCGCATACGCGGCCAGATGCTGGAACCCGCCGAGCGTGAAGTTGAACGCGTTGATCAGGTTGGTGCCGCCGATGCTCTTGCCGCCCTCGATCGTCGCGCTGACGCTGTGCCGGCCGAACTGCTGCGCGATCATCGCCTTGCCGTAGATCTCGGTATAGGGCGTATTGGAGATCCCGTCGCCGAATTCCTGCGCGGACTGGCTGTTGTGCGACCACAGCGAGCGTTCGACGCGGAACTCGGTGAAGTAGCCGCGGCGCGGGAACATCGGATCGTCGAGCTGATCGATGACGAGCCGTGCGCGCGCGGTCAGCGCCTGCGACGAGAAGCTCGGCCAGAACAGCGTCCCGGTGGTGTCGTCGATCGGCAGGTTGTAGTTCGGCGAGCCGTGCCCGGTCACATAGCCGATGCCCATCCGGAAGTCGCCGAGCCGCGCGATCGGCAGCCCGAAGTCCATTCCGGTGCGGGTCGTCTGCATCAGGTACTGGTTCAGCTTCACTTCGCCGCTGTCGTCGTACAGGTTGACGTAGCGGCGCTGGTATTCCGCATAGGGCGAAATATAGAGACCGTAGGCGCCCGGCAGCGGCTGGCGCAACTCGACGCGCGCCGACTGCAGGTCGCTGCCGATCGTCGTATCCGCGCGGAACTCGAGGCCCGATTCGGTGAGCCACGGCCGCCGGTAGCCGACATGCAGGCGGAAGCCGCCCTCGTCGGTCGAGCTGCTCGACATGCCCAGGCCGAACAGCAGGAAATTCGGCCCCCAGTACTTTTCGCGCGCGTTGATCTCGAGCACGTTGTCGTCGCCGTGGCTGACGATCTGCTGCGTGACGCTCTCGAAGTTGCCGCCCGTCGTCAGGCCGAGCAGGTCCTGGCTGACTTCCTTCGGATCGTAGATGTCGCCGCGCTTCACGTGCAGCGCGTCGCTGACGACGCGCTTGGGCACGCCGCCGCTCGTCTTGATCTCGATGCGCGTGATCCGGATCGGCGGCGGCAGCGGCTGCGCGTGCGCGGACCGGTAGGCCGCATAGTCGGCGGGCGACAGCGCGAAACGCCGGAGCCGCGGCAGCGCCGCGGTCGCGGCAGCCGCGCCGGCGGCGATCGCCTGCTTCGCGTTCTGGAAGTCGGTGAAGGCGAGCGAGCCGAGATCGGGCGTGAGCAGCACGTCCTGCGCGTCGAGCTGCTTGCGCTGCGCCGTCACGTTCTGGCGGATCAGGATGCCGACCATCTGCTGCATCACGTCGGCCGGCGACGCGAGCGCGTCGAGCGGGCGCAGCGGCGAGCCGATGTCGACGGCGATCACGACCTTCGCGCCCATCTGGCGCACGGTATCGACCGGCAGGTTGCTGACCAGGCCGCCGTCGACGAGCGCGCGGCCGTTGATCTCGGCCGGCGCGAACAGGCCCGGCATCGCCATACTGGCGCGGATCGCGAGCGGCAGCGAGCCGCGGTCGAGCACGACCATCTGGCCCGTCTGCAGGTCGGTGGCGACCGCGCGGTACGGGATCGGCAACTGGTCGAACGGCTGGTTGGTCGGCACGGCGGCGGTCCAGTCCGCGAGCAGCGCCTGCAGCCGGTTGCCCTGCACGAGGCCGGCCGGCGCCTTCACGCCTTTCTTGCCGAAGCCGAGCGTCAGGCCGTTGATGTACAGGCGCTCGTCTTCGCGGCTGCTTTGCGGGAGATCCGCGCGCTCGGTCACGTCGAAGGCGATGTCCGCGAGATTGACCTCCGACAGGCGCTGCTGCATCTCGTCGGCCGCCATGCCGCTCGCGTACAGCCCGCCGACCACGGCGCCCATGCTGGTGCCCGCGACGCAGTCGACCGGAATGCGGTTCTCCTCGAGCACCTTCAGCACGCCGAGGTGCGCGTAGCCGCGCGCGCCGCCGCCCGACAGCACGAGGCCGATCGACGGGCGGCCGGCCGGGCCGCCGTCGGCCGTGCATGCGGTCGCGGTGGCGGCTGGCGCGGGCGCGGCGGCGGGTGCGGCGGCCGGCAGCGATTGCGCGGCGGCCGTGCCGCAGCAAAGGGCGACGAGCGTCGAGCAGAGCGGGCGCACCCCCGGCCAGCGGAAGAAGACAAGCGCTGTCATTGTGGAATACCTGGCGTGATCGGGCGTCGGAGGCCTGCCGGGAGCAGGCAAGACCGAGAGATTACCGTGTTTTACAGCGGCCGCGCGAGGGGCCGTTTCGGAGTCTGTCGCGCCCGGGCGGCCGCTTTCGGCAATTTCGTCGCGAAAAAATCATCGGAATTGCCTAAAGTATCGGAACGATTTGCCGCTAGTGTCGTGATGGGGCGGCGTGTGGTCCGTTCGTACAACAAAGGCTCGATATGTCGACACCGCTGTTCGGAAAGTTGTTTGCGCAACCCGTCGCGATCGACCCGGGGACGGCGAGTACCCGAATCTATACGCATGCGCGCGGCGTGGTGCTGAACCAGCCGTCGGTCGTGTGCTTCCGCAAGGCGGGCGGCGCCGACGCGCGGCCGACGCTGGAGGCGGTCGGCGAACGCGCGAAGGCGCTGCTCGGCCGCGAGCCGGGCCATCTCGAAGCGGTGCGGCCGATGCAGCACGGCGTGATCGCCGACGCGCATGCGGCCGAACAGATGATCCGCCGGTTCATCGACATGTCGCACACGCGCTCGCGGTTCGGCCGCCGCGTCGAGGTGACGCTGTGCGTGCCGTCCGACGCGACGCCCGTCGAGCGCCGCGCGATTCGCGAGGCCGCGTTCGCGGCCGGCGTGTCCGAGGTCGAGCTGATCGAGGAATCGCTGGCCGCCGCGCTCGGCGCAGGGTTGCCCGTGACCGAGCCGGTCGGCTCGATGGTGATCGACATCGGTGGCGGCACGACCGAGGTCGCGGTGATCGCGCTCGGCGGGATCGTCTACCGCGAGGCGATCCGGGTCGGCGGCAACCAGTTCGACGAGGCGATCGTCAATCACGTCCGCAGCCTGTATCGCGTGCTGCTCGGCGAGCAGACCGCCGAGCACGTGAAGAAGACGATCGGTTCGGCGACGAGCGCGGTGCCGCGCACGTCGACGCGCGCGGTCGGGCGCGGCGTCGAGGACGGGCTGCCGCGCTCGATCGAGCTGTCGAATCACGATGTCGCGGATGCGCTGGCCGCGCCGCTGAAGCAGGTGATCGGCGCCGTGAAGTCGGTGCTGGAGAACGCGCCGGCCGAACTCGTGACCGACATCGCGCATCGCGGCATCGTGCTGACGGGCGGCGGCGCGCTGCTCGCGGATCTCGAACGGCTGCTGTACGACGAGACCGGCCTGAGCGCGCGGATCGCCGACGAGCCGGCCACCTGCGCGGTGCGCGGCGCCGGCGAGGCGATGGGGCGGCTCACGATGTGCCCGGCGGATTGACGCGCGAAGGCGTGCGCACCAACACGCGTTGACATTCTTTCGAACGCCGGGCGACGCGCATCCGTTGCGCGGCAGCCGGCACGTCCCGTCTTCGTCGAACCGTCGGCCGGTGGGGCCGCCTGCCGCCTGCCGCTTGGGGCCGGCGCGCGCGCCGTGGTAGCGTTACGCGCCCGTTCCGAAAGACCGACGACATTGAACAACCGTACCGCCCAACGGGGCCTCGTGGCCCGAACCGGCCGACTGCTGGCCGTCCTTGCCTGCCTGTGGATCGGCGCGGCCGTCGCGCTCGTCGCATCCGGGATGCGCATGCCGGACGGCCCGGCCGACCTCGCGGTGATCTTCGGCAACGCGCTCGACGACAACGGCGCGCCGAAACCCGTGCTGGCGGCGCGGCTCGACGTCGGCGTGCGCTGCTATCACGCGGGGCGGTGCCCGACGCTGCTCGTCAGCGGCGCAATCGACGGTCCCGGCCTGAACGAGGCGGCCGCGATGCGCGACTATCTGGTCGCACGCGGCGTGCCGGCCGAGCGGATCGTAGTCGACGAGCTGGGCGACAACACACTCGCGACCGCGCAGCACACGCTCGCCTATATGCGCGCGCAACGGCTGTCGAGCGTGCTGATCGTCAGCCAGTCCTACCACCTCGCGCGGGCGCGCCTCGCGTTCGAGCGGGTCGGCATCGCGCGGGCCGACCTCCGCGCCGCCTATCCGCGCGGCTTCCAGTGGCGCGACCTCTATTCGAGCTGGCGCGAAGTGCCGGCCTATGCGGTGTATGCGGTGCGTCTGTGGCTGAATCCCGATGCGCGCCCGGTTTCGTTCCGGCCGATGCTGTATCTGATGCGCCTGTTCGGATGACGGTCCGTCGCGCGCCGCGCGGCCGTCGGGGTGCGACACTGGCCGGCGCGACGCGCTGATCGCTGCGCACGTTCGCCGTTCTGGCCTATCCTGTGCGAAACACACGCGACGCGCGCCGCGCGTGGCGTTTCGACCCAGGAGCATCGATGCCGAATCACGACGAAGCAACGACGACCCAGGCGCCGCAAGTCGCGCCTGCTCCCCCGGCCAAAGCGTCGGGCCCCGCCTTCATCGCCCCGGAAGCCGATTCGCAGGCGCCCGCGCGCAACAACCAGTACGTGCTGAAATCGGGCGACGCGTTCGTGGTCAGCGACGCGCTCGGCGACATCGGCGGCCGCGACGACGGCCTGTTCGTCGACGACATGCGCGTGCTGTCGAAATGGCGCCTGACGTTCGGCGGCCGCGCGCCGTCGCTGCTGTCGGGCGCGACCAGCGCCGACAACGCGTCGTTCACCGCGCACCTGACGAACCGCCCGCTGCCGCCGCTCGGCGGCCGCGAGACGCCGGAAGGCGTGATCCATATCGAACGACAGCGCGTGCTCGCGGGCGACGTGCTGTACGAGGCGCTGACGCTGACGAACTACGGCGCGAGCGAGGCCGAGGTGCCGCTGTCGGTGTCGTTCGCGGCCGATTTCAAGGACATGTTCGAAGTGCGCGGCACGCCGCGGCCGAAGCGCGGCACGGCCGCCGCGCCGAGCGTCGAGGCGGGCGCGGTGCGGCTGCGCTACGACGGCCTCGACGGCGTCGAGCGCAACGTGACCGTGAATTTCTCGCCGGCGCCCGACACGCTGTCGGTCGACCGCGCCGACTACACGCTGACGATCGCCGCGCAGGCGTGCATCTCGATCTACCTGACCGTCGACGCGACGCTCGGGCCGCGGCCGACCGAGGCGCCGGGCTGCGGCCGCGTCGCGCTGCGCACCGCGCTGGTCGGCGTGCACCGCACGATGCGCGCGCGGCGCGAGACGATGGCGCGCGTGCGCACCGGCAACCCGTTGTTCGACGCGTGGCTCGACCGTTCGCTCGCGGATCTCGGGCTGCTGACCACGCAGCTCGACACGGGGCCGTACCCGTACGCGGGCATTCCGTGGTTCTCGACGCCGTTCGGCCGCGACGCGGTGATCACGTCGCTGCAGATGCTGTGGCTCGAGCCGTCGCTCGCGCGCGGCGTGCTGCGTTTCCTCGCCGAGCATCAGGCGCGCGAGACGTCCGCGTTTCGCGATGCGGAGCCCGGCAAGATCATGCACGAGTTCCGCCGCAGCGAAATGGCCGCGACCGGCGAGGTGCCGTTCGCGCTGTATTACGGCGGTGTCGACACGACGCCGCTGTTCATCGTGCTGGCGGGCGCTTATGCGGAACACACCGGCGACGACGCGCTGATCGACGAGCTGTGGCCCGCGCTCGAGCGCGCCGCGCAATGGGTGCTCGACAAGTGCGACCGCAGTCCTTACGGGCTGCTCGATTACCAGCGCACGTCGGAGCGCGGGCTGGCGAACCAGGGCTGGAAGGACAGCCACGATTCGGTGTTCCACGCCGACGGCCGCTTCCCGGACGGCCCGATCGCGCTGGTCGAAGTGCAGGCCTATGCGTGCGCGGCGCTCGACGCGATGGCCGCATGCTCGAAGCGGCGCGGCCATGCGGCCGACGCGACGCGTTATGCGCTGCGCGCGAAGATGCTGCGCGAGCAGGTCGATGCGCTGTTCTGGATGCCGGACGGCGACTTCTACGGGATCGCGCTCGACGGTCACGGCGAGCTGTGCCGCGTGCTCGCGTCGAATGCCGGGCATCTGCTCGCGTTCGGGCTGCCCGACGCCGAACGCGGCGCGGCGGTCGCCGGCGTGCTCGGCTCGACGCTGTTCCAGACCGGCTGGGGGATCCGCACGCTCGCGGCCGGCCAGCCGCGTTTCAACCCGATGGCCTATCACAACGGCTCGGTATGGCCGCACGACAACGCGCTGATCGCGCGCGGCCTCGCGCGCTATGGCGACAAGACGGCCGCGGTGAACCTGCTGCGCTCGCTGTTCGAGGCCGCGGTCAGCTTCGAGATGCGCTTGCCCGAGCTGTTCTGCGGCTTCCCGCGCCGGCGCGGCGAGCCGCCGACCGCGTATCCGGTCGCGTGCCTGCCGCAGGCGTGGGCGGCCGGTGCGCCGTTCATGATGCTGCAGGCGTGTCTCGGCGTCAGCGTCGATGCGGCGCGCCACGAAGTGCGCGTCGAGCGCCCGGCGCTGCCGGAAGGCGTCGACTGGTTGCGGATCGACGAACTGCGGGTCGGTGACGAGAGCGTGTCGCTGACGTTCCGCCGCGTCGACGGCCAGGTGGTCGCGGCCGCCGAGCCGGGGCGCGTGAAGGTGGTCGCGGTGCTGTAGCGGCGCGCGGCGCGGACGTTGCGCGATGTCGCGTCACGTTCGCGCGCAGCGGCATAGAATCGTCACATGACCCTTGAGCAAATGTGGAGGCATACGATGACGACCGACAACCGGCCCGACGACGGCGAGCACAAGCTCGAGAACCTCGAAGCGGCGGTCGACCACCTGCACAAGTCGATCGAGTCGCAGAGCATCGCGGTCGGCGCGGCGAAGGGCATTCTGTTCAGCCTGATCGAGACGCTGGGCGCGCTGATCGGCGATCCGGACCTGCCGGAGCACGCGCGCTCGGGCTACGAGGCGCTGCGCGACAAGGCGAGCGAGCTGCGCGGCGGGCTCGAGCGGCACTGACGCCGGGCGCCGGCGTGCGCGCCGGCGCTGCCCGATTTCGGGGAGAACGCGCAAAACCCCGTGCGCTCAACGACTTGGCGGCGCGATGCGCAGGATATCCACAAGCTTGCCAACACAATCTGTGGAGAACCGGCGCGTCGTGCGCGCCGCGCGCGCGGGCGATGCGCGCGACTGTCAACCGGCCGCCGTCGCGCTGACCCGGTCGGCCCGGCGCTGAAAATATGCCGTTGTATCAAGATGTTACGTGCCGCGTCAGCAGGATATCCACAGGCTTGCCAACAAAATCTGTGGACAAGACCTGCCCGATTGCATCGCGTGGGTTGCGGATGCGGGCGGCGCGAGAAGTTTGGCGCGCGCGCTGCCCGATGTCCGCGTCGGCGCGGTAAATCGTGCGCGATCAAGGGTTTAGCGCCCGGGTACCCAGGATATCCACATCCTTGCCAACACTTTCTGTGGACAAGCGCGGCCGGCGCTATGCCGCCGGCGCCGCAGCCGCCGCCTCGGCGACGATCCAGTCGCGAAACAGCGTCATCGCCGGCGTCAGCGGTTTCGACTTCAGCGACGTGAGCCAGTAGCCGCCGGCTTCGACGTCGATGTCGAGCGGCCGCGCGAGCAGGCCGAGTTGCAGTTCGCGCGCAAACATGCAGGCCGGCGCGAGCGCCACGCCCGCGCCCTGCATCGCGGCTTCGACCATCAGCCGCGACGAATCGAACACGGGGCCGTTGACCGTCCACGGTTCGAGCTGCGCCGCGTCGAACCAGCCGAGCCATTCGTCGATCCGGTAGGACCGCAGCAGCGTCTCGTTCGCGAGATCGGCCGGCTGCGCGAGCCGTCGCGCGATCTCCGGCGCGCACAGCGCGGTGAGTGGCGCGTCGAGCAGCCGCTCGTTGCGCGTCGCGGGCCAGTTGCCTTCGCCGAAGCGGATCGCGAAGTCGAGGCCCTCGGCGGCGAGGTCGACGACGTTGTTGTGGGTGCGCAGCCGCAGTTCGACGAACGGATGCGTATCGCCGAACCGTTTCAGCCGCGGCATTAGCCAGCCTATGGCAAAGGTGCCGACGACGCCGAGCGTCAGCACCTCGTGCAGCCGCCCGCCCTCGAACTGCTTGAGCACTGTCTCGATGCGGCTGAACGCGTCGCTCAGCACCGGCAGCAGCGCGCGCCCTTCGTCGGTGAGACCGAGCCCGCGCGGCAGCCGTGTAAACAGCGTGCAGCCGAGCCGTTCCTCGAGCGCACGCACCTGCTGGCTGACCGCGGCCTGCGTCACGCTGAGCTCGAGGCCGGCGCGCGTGAAGTTCAGGTGGCGCGCCGACGATTCGAACGCGCGCAGCGCATTGAGCGGAAGATGAGGGCGGAGCTTGGCCATAAGAATTTCTTTCGTCAGTGCTCAATTATCGTTGCTTGTCAGCGGACCGTAAAGTCACGATAGTGCTGTCTCGCCGGCCGGCCGCCTTGCGTTCACGTCAGGACTTCATCGACGCCATTCTTCCATCACGAGACAACCGACATGACCTACTCATCGCAACGACGAACCCTGTTGCTGGCCGCGGCGGCGGCGCCGCTCGTCCTGGCCGCCGGCGCGCGCGCGGCGCAGCAGACCGCCGCGCCGGACCCGTCGAGCGCGGCCGCCGCGGCAGCCGCAGCGGCCCTGGCCAACGATGCCGACGCGCAGGCATACGACGCGCTGCAGGCGCTCGAGCGCGACGCGGGCGGCCGCCTCGGCGTGTACGCGGTCGACACCGCGAGCGGCCGCAGCGTCGAGCACCGCCCCAACGAGCGCTTTCCGTTCTGCAGCACGTTCAAGGCGATGCTGGCCGCGGCGGTGCTCGCGCAGAGCGTCGAGCGCCCGGCGTTGCTGCAACAGCGCGTGACGTACGGGAAGGCCGACCTCGTCAACTATTCGCCGGTGTCCGGCAAGCACGTCGACACCGGCATGACGGTCGCCGAGCTGTGCGCGGCCGCGATCCAGTACAGCGACAACTCGGCCGCGAACCTGCTGATGAAGCTGATCGGCGGCCCGTCGGCCGTGACCGCGTATGCGCGCTCGATCGGCGACGACACGTTCCGCCTCGATCGATGGGAGACCGAACTGAATACCGCGCTGCCCGGCGACCTGCGCGATACGACGACGCCGGCCGCGATGGCCGCGAGCCTGCGCGTGCTTGCGCTCGGCGATGCATTGCCCGCTGCGCAGCGCGCGCAGCTGCTCGAATGGCTGCGCGGGAACAAGGTCGGCGACAAGCGGATTCGCGCGGGCGTGCCGGCCGGCTGGCAGGTCGGCGACAAGACCGGCACCGGCGACTACGGGACGACCAACGATGCGGGCGTGATCTGGCCGACGTCGCGTGCGCCGATCGTGCTGGTCGTCTACTACACGCAGGCGCGCGCCGATGCGCGCGCGAAGGACGACGTGATCGCGGCCGTCGCGCGGATCGCGGTCGCGGCGTTCGGTTGAGCGGCGCGCACGCGACGCTGCGCTTGCGCGCCGCGTGAAACGGGCGGGCGGCATGCGTCTGCGCGACGCGTTGCCGCCATCGTGATCCGCGCGATTAAACGTTGTGAGATCAACGACTTGGCTCACGCATGCTCAGGATATCCACATCCTTGCCAACAAAAAGTGTGGACAAGCGGGCGGGTTCGCGCGTGCGAGGCGATGTGCGCGACGGCAACGCATCGGTTGGCGCGCGCGAATGCGGCCGTGCCCGATTTGCAGCGGCGCGGACAAAGCCTTTCGGATCAAGCGCTTGATCGTGGTATGCGCAGGCTATCCACACGCTTGCCAACAAAATGTGTGGACAAGCTCGGCGCGCGTCGCGCGACACGGCCATGCGCGCCGATGACCGGCCGGTCGCGTGCCGTTTTCGTAGCGCCGTGAACAAAGCCTTACGGATCAAGCGCTTGATCGCGGTATGCGCAGGCTATCCACATGCTTGCCAACACAATCTGTGGACAAGGAGGGGGCGTGTCGGGCCGCTGCGGCAGCCGGAGCGGCCGATCGTCGACGGCGGCTCGGCACACTGCCCAAACGATGGCGCGACGCATGAATCGTCGTGCGATCAACGGCTTAGCGCAGGCATGCGCAGGATATCCACAAGCTTGCCAACAAAATCTGGGGGTAAGTGGCGGGGCTGCGGCATCGTTTCGCGCGCGGGCGATTGCCCCGCATGCAGCGATGAGGCGTCCCGATGCGAAGTGCGCCGAAGCGCGCAAGGGGCGGCCGCTGTGCGACGCAGCGTCTGCATCACTTGTGCCAAAGCCCGTCGGATCAAGGGCTTAGCGTCGCGATGCGCAGGATATCCACAAGCTTGCCAACAAAATCTGTGGACAAGCCGGGCCTCGCGCGTGCGTCACGCGGATGCGGGAAACCGCACCGTCACGGTGAGCCCGCGCCCGCCGGCGGTCGTGCCGAGCGTGACCGCTGCGCGATGCTGTTCGGCAATGCGCTTGACGATCGACAGTCCGAGCCCGCTGCCCGGCGACGTGGCCGCCTGCGCGCCTTCGCCGCGATAGAAGCGCTCCCATACGCTGGTTCGCTCGGCCTCGGGAATGCCGGGGCCGTCGTCGGCGACTTCGAGCACCGGCGTCGCGCCGTCGAGCCGTGCGGACACGTCGACGCGCGCGCCGTCGCCCGCGTAGCGGATCGCGTTGTCGACGAGGTTGTTCAGCAGTACGCGCAGCGTGTCGACATTGCCCGCGGCCGGCACCGGCGACGACACGATCGCGCCGAGATCGATCCGGTGCGCGTCGGCGACGCGCGCGCGATCCGCGACCACCGACCGGCACAGCGCGGCGAGATCGACGGGCGCGAACGCGGACGCCTGCGCATCGGGTTCGAGGCGCGCGAGCGTCAGCAGCTGTTCGGCAAGATGGCCGAGACGCGTCGTACCCGCATGGATCTGCGTGAGGATCTGCTCGCGCTCGTCGGGCGTTGCCGCACGGCGCAGCAGTTGCGACTGGATCGACAGTCCCATGATCGGCGTGCGCAGCTCGTGCGCGGCATCGGCGATGAAGTGCCGCTGCAGCGTGAACGAGCGATCGAGCCGCGCGAGCAGGTCGTTGATCGCTTCGGCGAGCGGACGCACCTCGTTGGGCATCGACGCGATGTCGACCGGTTCGAGATTGTTCGCGTTCCTGCGTTTCAGGCCGGACGCGATCGTGCGCAGCGGCCGCAGTCCCGCGCCGATGCCGAACCACAGTCCGATCGCGAGCACCGGCAGCATCGAGAATACCGGCCACAGCAGATGCACGGCGATGCCGGCGATCGCTTCCCAGCGCGCATGACGCGCCTGCGCGAGCCGGATCGTCGTGCCGCCGCGCTCGGTCACGTAGGTGCGCCACGACTGGCCGCCGACATCGATGGTCGCGATGCCGTTCCGGGCAGGCGGCGGCAGGCTCGAATCGCGGTCCGTCGAATAGACGAGCTTGCCGTTGCGCCACATCTGCAGCAGCACCTCGTCGGGATCGTTGGCCTCGAAGTCGTGCTTGCCGTTGGCATGATTGCGGAACGACAGCTCGCCGTTCGGGCCGACCACGATCTGCTTCGACATGCTGCGCATCTGGTCGTCGAGCAGGTCGTCGAGTTCGCGCAGCGCGCCCCAGTAGGTGCCCGCGCTCGCGAGCAGGCCGATCACGCACGCGGCGGGCAGCAGCCACATCAGCAGGCGTCGTCGCAGCGATACGCCGCGCCAGCGCTCGATCGCGCGTCGCACGCGCGTCATGTGCCGTCACCGATCCGGTAGCCGACGCCGCGCACCGTGCGGATCATGTCGTGGCCGAGCTTCTTGCGCAGGTTGTGGATATGCACCTGCACCGCGTTGCTCTCGATTTCCTCGCCCCAGCTGTACAGCCGCTCCTCGAACTGCTCGCGCGAAATCACCGCGCCCGGATCTCGCATCAGCTCGTGCAGCAGCACGAACTCCTTCGGCGACAGCGGCACTTCGTCGTCGTTGAGCCAGACCTGGTGCCTGACGGGATCGAGCCGCAGCGCGCCGATCGCGAGCGTCGTCTGCGCGCGCCCGGCGTGGCGGCGGTTCACCGCGCGAATCCGGGCGAGCAGTTCCTCGAGCACGAACGGCTTGACGAGATAGTCGTCGGCGCCGCTGTCGAGGCCGGCGATGCGGTCCGGCACGCCGTCGCGCGCGGTGATGATGATCGCGGGCAGCGTTTCGTCGCGGCGGCGCAGCGATGCGAGCACCGACAGGCCGTCGCGGTTCGGCAGCCCGAGGTCGAGCAGCAGCAGGCCGTAGCCGGTCGAGCGCAGCGCGAGCGATGCGGCGTCGCCGTCCTTGACCCAGTCGACCGCGAAGCCTTCCTGTTTCAGGCCTTGTTCGAGCCCGCTGCCGATCAGCGGGTCGTCCTCGACGAGCAGTACACGCATGGGGGGAGGTCTCTTCAGCAGGGCGCGGGCGCCCGAAGCATCCATGATAAGCGGACGCGTATTAGGCGAAGCTTAAATGCCGGCAGCGCCGGCAAGGCAGGCGGGCGCGTTTTCGTACCGGTCCGATGCGGCGTCGTGTCACTTCGGCGCGGCCTTCAGGTTTGCTTAATCTTACGTTTCGTAAGCTTGACGCGTCGCGTTCAACGGAGCGCGACAGCCCATATCGAACAGAGGGAACGCAATCATGAATCATCTGGCCAGAATCCTGACCGTCGCGCTCGCCGTGCTGCCTGCCGCGGTCCATGCGCAATATACGGGGCCGTCCGCGATTACCACGACGACCGTGAAGGAACTGCTCGCGAACGGCAGGGACGATCAGCACGTGCAACTGCAGGGGCGCATCGTCCGGCACGTCGGCGGCGAGGACTACGAGTTCGCCGATGCGACGGGTGCGATCAGCGTCGAGATCGACGACAAGCTGTGGGTGGGCCGCCCGCCCGTCGGCGACAAGGACCAGGTGAAGCTGACCGGCGAGTTCGAGCGCAAGTGGTCGGGCCGCGTGAAGGTCGACGTCGATCACGTCGAAGTGCTGCGCTGACCGGCGCGCGCGGGGCCGGTGATACCATGGACGACCGGTTCCCGCTTTCACCCAGATGGCTGCCAATTTCGACGAACTCGCGTCCCGGATCCGGGCGCAATTTTCCGAGCTGAGCCCGCAATTCCAGGCGGGCGCGGCATTCCTGCTCGATCATCCCGACGAAGTCGCGACATCGTCGATGCGCAAGGTCGCGCAGCGCGCGCAGGTGCAGCCGGCGTCGCTCGTGCGGCTCGCGCAGCAGTTCGGCTTTCCCGGCTGGAACGAGTTGCGCGACCTATGCGTCGCGCGCGTGCGCACGCGCCCGGAGCCGCTGACGCAGCGCGCACGTTCGCTCGTGCGGCCCGACGCGAAGGCGTCGCTCGCGCACGACCTGCTTGCCGCGCAACAGCACAACCTGGCGGCGACCGCCGCGCAGAACGAGCACGCGCTCGCCGATGCCGCGAAGCTGATCCGCAAGGCGTCGCACGTGCATGTGGCCGGATTCCGCTCGTGCTATCCGGTCGCGTTCGGGCTCGTCTACGGCTATCGGCTGTTCCGGCCGACCGTGTCGCTGCTCAACGGCGTCGCCGGTTCGCTCGAAATGGAGCTGCGCACGATCGCGAAGCACAGCGTGACGGTGATCGTCAGCTTCGCGCCGTATTCGGCCGAAGCGACGCGCGTCGCCCAGGCCGCGAAGGCGCAGGGCAGCCGGATCGTCGCGATCACCGACAGCGCGGTCGCGCCGATCGCGCTGCATGCGGATGCGCAATTGATCTTCACGCACGACAGTCCGTCGTTCTTTCCGTCGCTGGTGGCCGCGCATGCGATGGCCGAGGCGCTGGTCGCGCAGCTGCTGGCGCTCGAAGGCAGCGATGCGATCGCCGAGCTCGAACGGGCGGAAGCGGAACTGCACGCGAAGGGCGCGTACGTGGTGTGATCGCGATGCGCGCCGCGATCGGCGACGACCGTTCGCCATTCCCTATCGAATCCCGTCGATGACGTTCCATTTCCAGGTCACGGACGCGGCGGACGCGAACGTCCGCAAGCAGATCGCCGCACCGCTCGTGCAGTTCAACGAAAGCCGGGCGGGGCCGATCGATCATCGCCCGCTTGCGGTGCTGGTCACCGATGCGAGCGAGACGATCGTCGGCGGCCTGTGGGGCAGCACGGGGTTCGGCTGGCTGCACGTCGATCTGCTGGTGGTGCCGGAGGCCGCGCGCGGGCAGCGCGTCGGCACGCGCATCATGCAGCTGGCGGAACAGGAAGCCGTGGCGCGCGGCTGCCGCGGCGCGTGGCTCGATACGTTCGACTTCCAGGCCCGGCCGTTCTACGAAAAGCTCGGCTATGTGCGCTTCGGCGAGCTGGCGGATTATCCGGTCGGGCATGCGCGCATCTTTCTGAAGAAGATCCTGGTGCCCTGAGTCGCGACGGCGGCGGCCCGCGTTTTAGCCGCGCGTCGCGATTGACGGCGTCGTTCGCGATCGCCTAGCATACCGCTCAGCGATGCAGGTCGCTTCCGGGTCCGCGGAAAGGGTTGAACCCACCTGTCGCATTGCTCTCGTCGATCCCTGTCCTTTGTGCTGGCGGTATTGCGGACCTTCAGCCATTTATGCACGAGGATCCGCATGAAAAAGCTGCCGTTTCAGGCCAATCTCGAACATCTGAAGAAACAGGCGAAGGAATTGTTGCGCCTGTATCGCCATCGCGATGCGAGCGCGATCGCCCGTTTCATCGAGCATCTTCCGGCCGCCGCGCACCGCTCGCCCGACGAAGTGGTCGCGCTCGACCTGCGGTTGCATGACGCACAGTCCTGCGTCGCGCGCGAGTACGGCTTTGCGTCGTGGGCCGATCTCGGCGCGTTCGTCGAGGCCCATGCGATCGCGGGGCACGAGCGATCGCGTCTGGTCCGTCGCTGGCTGGGGCTCGCGTATGGCGGCGACGTGACCGGCAGTTTCGACGCGGCCCGGCCGCGGGTCGCCGCGCAATTGCTGAACGAACATCCCGAACTCGTCGCGGACGATCCGTACGTGGCCTGTGCGGCGGGCGATCTCGATGCCGTCAAGCAGGCCGTGACCGCCGATCCGGCGTGGATCGGACGCGCGGGCGGCATGCTGAAGCTGCCGCCGCTCGTTGCCGTCACGCATTCGCGTCTCGCGCAGATTCCCGCGTTTGCCGCCGGGCTGCGCGCATGCGCGCGCTATCTGCTCGACGCCGGCGCCGATCCGAACCAGCGGATCGGCAACCGGTTCCCGCCGGCGTCGCTCGCGGCGCCCGACGAATCGCAGCCGTTGTCGGCGCTCTACGGCGCGGCCGGCATCAATCGCGATCCGGTGCTGACCGACATGCTGCTGAGTGCGGGTGCGGATCCGGACGACGGCGAGTCGCTGTATCACTCGCTGGAGAATCCGGCCTGCACGCGCATGCTGCTCGCGCGCGGTGCGCGCATCGACGGCACGAACGCGCTGCGGCGCGCGCTCGACATGCCGGATGCGACCGCGCTCGAATTGCTGCTCGCGCACGGCGCCGATCCCGACGAACCGGCCGGCGAAGGGCCGACGAAAGTGTGGGGCGCGCCGCTGTTGCGCGCGATTGCGCTGCGGCGGTCCGCGCGTCACGTCGCCGCGCTGCTGGCGGCCGGCGCAAATCCGCGCGTGCAGACGGCGGCAGGCGTCGGGGCGTATCGTCTGGCGATGCAGACCGGGTTGCTGGAAGTCGCGGACCTGCTGCGCGCAGCGGGCGCGGAGGAACCGCTGGATCCCGAAGACGAATTCGTGGCGGCTTGCGCGCGGGCGGATGCCGGTGAAGCGCGGCGCATTCAGGCGCGGCATCCGGAACTGCCCCGCGCACTGCCTGAAGACCGGTTGCGGTTGTTGCCGGATGCGGCGGCGTGGGGTTCCGGCGATACGGTGCAGGTGATGGTGGAACTGGGCTGGCCGCTCGACGCGCGCGGCGGCGACTGGGACGCGACCGCGCTGAACCATGCCGTTTTCCGCGGCAACGCGGCACTGACCGCGTTTCTGCTGTCGCACGGTGCCAGCTGGCGCGAAACCCAGGGCTTCGGCAGCGACGTGCTCGGCACGCTGTCGTGGGCGTCGGTCAACGAACCGGCCGACGTCGGCGAGCCCGACTGGGCGGCGTGTGCGCGCGCGCTGGTCGCGCACGGTCTGCCGGCCGCGGTGCGGGATCCGTCGGATCCCGAACGGCTGCTGATCGACGGCCGGTCGATGCGGTTTTCCGAGGCGGTGACCGAGGTCTTGCTGGCCGCTCGCGAAGCGCCGGCCGGATCGAGGTAAGCGGAAGCGGACGGGCGTCGCGCGGACGGCGGCGGAAGTCCGCGTCGGGGCCTGTCCGACGCGTACGCAGCCGATTGCGGCAACACGGCATTCGACTGCGATCGTGCTATTGAAGGGGCCTGCCGAATGGTTCGACGTCTCGACGCCGTACCGCCCCGCGCATCGGCATCGACACGTTTCATCCGTGCGCGAAACGTTCTTGCCGGTCGGCGGCGTATGCTGAATCCCTCTCGTCCCGATCAGGAGCACGCCGTGTCCCAGTCCGAGCTTCAAGCCCGTCATGCCGAAGCGTTCCGCGCGCTGCACGCGCGTCCTGGCGCGTTCATCATCCCTAACCCGTGGGATGCCGGCACCGCGCGCCTGCTGGCGATGGCCGGCTTCGAGGCGCTCGCCACCACGAGCGCCGGCTTTGCGTTCTCGCGAGGATTGCCCGACAGCGCGATCGGGCGCGACGCGATGCTCGAACATATCGCCGACATCGTCGCCGCGGGCCGCCTGCCCGTCAGCGCCGATCTCGAGAACGGCTTCGGCGACGCGCCGGCGATCGTCGCCGACACGATCCGGCTGGCGGCCGAGGCCGGCGCGGTCGGCGGCTCGATCGAGGATGCGACCGGCCGCGCCGATGTGCCGATCTACGCGTTCGACGCGGCGGTCGAGCGCGTCGCGGCGGCTGTCGAAGCGGCGCGCGCGCTGCCGTTCCCGTTCACGCTGACCGCCCGCTGCGAAAACTACCTGAATGGCCGCCGCGATCTCGGCGATACGATCGCGCGGCTCGTCGCGTATCGCGATGCGGGCGCGGACGTGCTCTACGCGCCCGGCGTGACCGATCCCGGCGAGATCGCGGCGATCACGCGCGCGGTGGGCGCGCCGGTCAATGTCGTGATGGGGCTGCAGGGCGGCCTGCTGAGCCTCGACGCGCTCGCGGCGCTCGGCGTGAAGCGCGTGAGCGTCGGCGGCGCGCTGGCGCGGGCCGCACTCGGCGCATTCCTGCGCGGCGCGATGGAAATGGCGCGCGACGGCACGTTTACGTTTGCGGAAGCCGCGGTGCCGGGGCGCGACCTGAACCGCTGGTTCGCGGCGCCGGACAATGCGCGCGTGTCGTTCGAACCATGACGCGGGATAAAAGCCCGAATCGTTTTCAGCCGAAACGGCGATTGACGATAATCAATCGACGAAGCGTTCGATTCAAACGCGGATGACGACGCGGCAAGCATCGATTATGCTCCGCGTGCCGCCCGCGCATTGCGGCGCAACTGCGCCGGCATGCGCCTGCCGCGCATCGCCGGCGCGGATTGTTGCGATTTCCTGAGCGGTCTGTTTGGACGCGCGGGCGTTGCGGGTTGTTTTCCGGATTGTTAATCTGCGTGACAGCCGGATAAAACCGGATAATCGGGCGGCAGCCGCCGGAAAAAAATCAATATATAAAAAAACTGAGAGAACCATGACGATCCGAGAAAATCACCGCAGCAGGTTTCGCGTCGGCGATGTCGTGACGCTGAAAACCGGCGGGCCGCGCATGACGGTCACCTACGCCGGGCCGGTCGTGTTCGACGACGCCGACTGGCTGATCTGCCAGTGGTTCGACGACAGCGGCCATTTCCGCCAGGAAATGTTCCATCACGAGACGGTCGTGCCCGAGCCGCGCGCGATTTCGGCCGGGCGCGTACGCGTGCGGATGCTGGCGCATCGCTACCGGTCGGCGGCCTGACGCCGACGCGTATCGGGCGAGGCCGCCCGCGGCGCTTGCCGCGAACGCTGGCAGTCGCGCAATGCGTTGCATCGTACCGGCCGATACAGGCCGGCACGTCGCCGCTGCGCGGAAACGCTCCACACCGCGCGTTCAGCGACATTTCATGCCAGGCCGAAACATGCGGCCGCCGGTTGCGCCGATACTGATCGCATGAACCCGACCGATCCCATTGCCGCGGTCACGCACCGCGATCCTTACCCCTATTACGCGACGCTCGTCGACGGGCCGCCGCTCGCATTCGACGCGTCGCTCGGCCTGTGGGTCGCGAGCCGCGCGGCGAGCGTCGCGGCCGTGCTCGGCCATCCGGCCTGCCGCGTTCGTCCGCTCGACATGCCCGTGCCGCCCGCGCTGCGCGGCACGACGGCGGGCGCGCTGTTCGGCGAACTGGTGCGCATGAACGATGGCGCGTTGCGGCACGACGTGCCGAAGCAGGCGCTGCGCACGGCACTCGCATCGGTCGATGCGCGTGCGTTGCGCGACCGGGCCGCGCGGATCGCAGCCGGGCGCCTGCCGGCGCGGCTCGATGCCGACGCACTGAACGCGTGGTGCATGACGACGCCCGTGTGTGCGGTCGCCGCCCAACTCGGCTTCGACGAGTCGCAGTTCGACGGCATCGCCGCATCGGTCGTCGACTTCGTCGCCGCGCTGTCGCCGTTGTCGGACGCCGCGGCGCTGGCGCGGGCGAGCGATGCGGCGCGGCAACTGCTGGACCGGATGACCGAGCGCGTCGCGAACGCGCATGCGCAGGACGGCACGCTCGTCGACGCGATCCGGCAGTCGGCGCGCGAGACGGGCTGGCACGCGAGCGGTGCGCTGGTCGCGAATCTGGTCGGCCTGCTGTCGCAGACCTGCGAGGCGACGGCCGCGTGGCTCGGCAATGCAGTCGTCGCGTGGCATCAAACGAACGGCACGGCCGAAACGGCGCGGGATGACGCCGCACTCGACGCATTCGTCGCCGAGGTCGGGCGTTTCGATTCGCCGGTACAGAACACGCGGCGCTTCGTTGCCGCGCGCACGACGATCGAAGGCACGAGCGTGGAAGCCGGCGACGCGATCCTCGTCGTGCTGGCCGCCGCGAACCGCGATCCGGCCGTGCATAGCGACCCGCAACGGCTGATGCCGGGCCGCGCGGCGGGGCCGAATTTCGGTTTCGGCACGGGGCCGCACGCTTGTCCGGGCGAACGAATCGCGCGGGCGGTGACGGTGGGAGCGTTCGGGGCGCTGTTGCGCGCGGGCGGCGGGCCGCCGCGCGATGCGCTGAAGTGGGGCTATCGGGCCTCGACCAACGTCAGGATGCCGAAGTTCGAGGCGAGGCCGTAACGGGAGCAGCGGGGCTCAGCGGCAGCCTTGCTTTTCCGCCCATTGTTCCTGGGCGGCGACGCGGCGCTGCACGCGTTCGACGAGACCGGCCGAGAAGGTCCGCATGCTGACGCCGCGGCGCTTTGCGAGGATCGTCTGCGCGACGTCGGTTTGCGGGTTCGGCTGACAGGCCCAGTAGAGCGTCATCAGCCAGCCGATGACGGTCCACCCGAACAGCGCGTTGAACAGCGCGATCGTCAGCTTGTCGTGCCGGGCGCGCCGGTCGGCGACGACGGCCGGCAGGAAATAGAGCGCGATCGCGGCAACCGAACCGGCGACTTGAATCAGGACTGCGTTCTGCATGGTGCTGCTCCGTCCGAACTGCAATGAGGCTGATTGTCGCGCTTTTTCGGTTCGTGTGCCGGCAATTGATTGTTGCGCTTTTGGTGATGATCAGCCCGCGGCCGCTACCGCCGGCGCGGCATCGTTGCTCAGCGCGAAACCTTCGTCGAGCCAGCCGGTGATGCCGCCGATCATCAGCTTCACGGGCCGGCCGAGGCGCGCCAGGCCGATCGCCGCGCGCGTGGCGCCGTTGCAGTGCGGGCCGGCGCAATAGACGACGAACAGCGTGTCGGCCGGATAGTCGGCGAGCTTGCCCGCGACGATCTTGCGGCGCGGCAGGTTGAGCGCGCCCGGCACGTGGCCGGCCGCGTACTGGTCGGGGCCGCGCACGTCGAGCAGCACGAAATCGGGCGCGCCGGAGGCGAGCGCGTCGTGCACGTCCCAGCAATCGGTCTCGAAGCGCAGCGATGCCTCGAAATGAGCCAGGGCGGCGGGGCTGTCGGCGGCGGGAACGTCGGTGACGCAGGACATGGGCAGGTTCTCCTTGAATGGTCGGGAAACGGACTGGAATGAAGGGCAGTATCGCGGTTCCGCGTGCCGCGCGGCAGTGGCGCGATCGACAAGTTCCGGTAACATCGCGCCATGAAAAATCATCTCGTCGTCGCGCTGGCCTACGACCGGCTCTGCACCTTCGAATTCGGCTGCACGGTCGAATTGTTCGCGCTCGAACGTCCGGAACTCGGCGTCGACTGGTATCGCTTCGCGGTCTGCGCGAGCGAGCCCGGCCCGGTGCGCGCGGCGGGCGGCATCACGGTCGCCGCACCGTACCGGCTCGCGATGCTCGATCGCGCGGACACGATCGTGATTCCCGGCTGGCGCGATGCGGACGAACCGCCGCCGGAGCCGCTGCTGAAGAAACTGCGCGCCGCGCATCGTCGCGGCGCGCGGCTGTGCTCGATCTGCTCGGGCGTGTTCGTGCTGGCGGCGGCCGGCGTGCTCGACGGCCTCACCGTGACGACGCACTGGCGCTATGCGGAGAAACTGCAGGCGCGCTATCCGGCGCTGCGCGTGAATCCCGACGCGCTCTACGTCGACGAAGGGCAGATCGTCACGTCGGCCGGGTCCGCGGCCGGGCTCGACATGCTGCTGCATCTGGTGCGCCGCGATCACGGCGGCGCGATCGCGAATCGCGTCGCGCAGCGTCTCGTGCTGCCGCCGCATCGCGACGGCGGACAGGCGCAGTTCGTGCCGCGCCCGGTTGCGCCGGGCGGCAGCGACCGGCTCGCGAAACTGATCGACTGGATGCGCGCGCACGCGGCCGAGCCGCACACGCTGGCATCGCTCGCCGCGCAGGCCGCGATGAGCCCGCGCACGCTGCAGCGGCAGTTCGCCGACGCAACGGGCATGTCGCCCGTCGCGTGGCTGATCCGCGAGCGCGTGAACGTCGCGAAGGACATCCTCGAAGCGCATCCCGCGCTGTCGCTCGCGCAGGTCGCCGCGCGCGCGGGCTTCGGTTCGGAAGAATCGCTGCGCCGGCATTTCCGCCGCGTCGCGGCGACAAGCCCGGCCGCTTACCGGCGCGAGATGGATCATGGCGTAAGATCCGGGAACGCTTGAGCGTCGCGCGCGGTCGCGACGACGGCTTTCGTACCCGGCGGCGCACGGCCGAACCGGGGCATTCCGGACGGAAGCAAGAACAATGACAATGACCTTGAGAGAGAACCTCGGCTACGGCTTTTCGCGCGACGACGCGCATGTGTACTACCACGACGGCCCGTTGCATGACCGGGACGGCAAGCCGATCGAAGGAATCGCACTCGACGGCTTCCGGCCGTTGTCTGCCTATCTGGCGACCGACGGCGTGCGGGCGTACGCGCGGACCTACACGTGGCTTCGCTTCACCGTGCTCGACGTCGACGCGGCGACGTTCCGGCGGCTCGACGAGTCGCATGCGGCCGATGCGAAGCATGTGTACTTCCAGAATCGCCGCTTGAACGGCGCATCGCCGGAGCGCTTCCGTCTGCTGGACCATGCGTGGGGGCACGATGACCGCTATCTGTTCCACTACGGCCGGCGCATGCGCGGCGCGGATCCGGCGACGCTGCGCCGGGTCGGCCGCTATCTGGTCGATGCGCAGCGCGTCTGGTACGCCGGGCGCGAGGTGAAGGGCGCCGACCCGGCGAGCTTCGTCAGCCCGGAAGAGGTCGCGCCGGACATGGCGACCGATCGGGCGCGCCCCTATCGTTACGGCGCTGCCAGCGATCCGGGCCCGCGCGAATGGTGGGAGCGCGACTGGTCGCCGTTCTTTGTCGAACGCCCCGAACTGCAAGGCTACTGGTGGCATGCGCTGGTCGCACAAGCGGCATCGGAGCCGGCAGTCACGGAGCTGGGCGGCGGGTTCCGCATCGTCGGCGATCAGCTGTACCTGAACGAGCAGGCGCTGCTCGAACCGGATGTCGCGACGGTGCGCTGGCTCGGCGAGTCGTTCATCGCGGATCGCGAGCGGCTCTATTCGTATGCCGAGTATCACAAGGGCTTTCTCACGGGCGGGCCGCTGCCCGGCGATCCGGCGCAATGGCGCCATCTGGGCGGGCCGTGGTACCAGGCCGGCGACCATTGCTATCGCCTGTCATGGCGCGGTCACGCCGAAGCGGCGAAGGTCGACGGAAAAACCTTCGAGATACTGAACGATATCCATGCGAGGGATCGCAACGGCGTGCTGTGCATGCTGGTGCGCAAGCGCGGCATCGATCCGCAGCGCGCCGAAGTCGTCGAGGGCGCCCATCTGCGCGAAGGCGATCGCCTGTTCTACTACGGCAAGGAGGTGAAAGCCCGGTTCGATGTCGCGACGCTCGAAGTCGTCGGGCATGGCTTCCTGCGCGACGGACAGGGCCGGCTGCTGCAGTACAACCAGCCGTATCGTCGCGGCGTTCACGGCCCGACGCTGACGTTCCTGTCGCAATACTTCGCACGCGACCGTGCGCGGGCCTACGTCTACTGCAACGGCAGCGAACTCGTGCCGCTGTCCGGTGTCGATCCGGCCGGTTTCCGGCTCGAGCAACCCGAGGTCGCGACCGACGGCACGCGGCGTTACGTCTACCAGGCATGGCTCGCGGCATGGCAGGCGCGGGAGCGCGAGCCGATGCCCGACTATGTGCCGCCCGGCCCCGAATCCGATGGACCGGGCGGTGACGCGCCGGAAGACCGGCCCGTGGCTGACGATGCGGTGCCGGGAGAGCGCGACGATGCTTCCGCCGTGCACGCGGCAGCGGCACACGAATCGGGTGCGCCGGTCGCTGCGGAGCCGGCGGCCGGATCGTGGGCGTCGCCCCTCGCGGCATCGCCGCCCGCCCGTCCGGCGTTCGTGCTCGACTGGGCGCGCGACGTCACGGGCGAGTTGCGGCTCGTCGTGGCGGGCAAGCGATTCTGCGATATCTGGGATCTGGCGCAACGGCGCGTGGTCGCGTCGTTCGAATTGCCGTGCACCGTCGTGCCGGACGACGAAACGCCGTCCCCGACGGACTTGCTGCGCGATCTGCCGGTGAGCTGCGCGGCCGACGCGACGCAGTCGACGCTGGTTGTCGCGTTCTGGGACGACGCGGCGCTGTACCGTATCGATGCCGCGAGCGGCGCGGCGACTGAATGCTGGCGCGCCGACGGTCGCTACGATTATCTCGAGCGTGTCCATCTGACGGCCGATGCGCGCGAAGCGTGGGTGCGCGTCGTCAATCGCCTCTATCGCGTTCCGTTGTTCGACGGCGGCACGCTCGACGTGCTCGACTACGACATGGCCGACCAGCGCTTCACCGATGCGCCGTTCGCGGTAAGCGCCGACGGACGCCGCCGCGCATTCGTGCGGGACGGCGGGGTCGTGATTCGAGCCGACGGCGCGGCGGAGCGCGTGCTGCCCGGCGCGAGCAACGGCTTTCCGTGCGCGTTTTCGGCCGACGGTGAACGTCTGGTGGCGCGCGACGCGAAACAGGTGCTGCGCGTGTTCGACGTCGACAGCGGCAAGCGGCTCGCGCTGCATCGCGGCGCATGGTGCGAGCGCAGGTGGACCCGCAGCCTCGCAGGCTGGGTCGGCGATCGCCTCGTGTTCGCCGGTTTGCCGACAAACGCGCGCGGCCACGCCGAAGTGTGGGACGTGCTCGACGACCGTCTGCTGTTCTGCATCGGCGACGACGCGACCGACGTGCCGGTGCGGGCGCCGGGCGCCGGCTGATCGGTGCAGGCGTTTCTCGCAATCGACTTGGCACCGGCGCAGGATTGCAATCGCCGTGCGGCGGTGCGAAGTGCGCCGCACGCCTTCGGCGCGACGCATGTCCCGCCGTTCACGCACGATCATTACAAGGAAAACCAACATGGGCCTGCTGGGAAAACTGTTCGGAAAAAAACCGCGCGACGCGACGGCATCCGCGTCGACTTCGACTGTCGATGCAGCCGACGAAGCTCGCGAAGCAGCCGGGCAACGCGCCCCCGACATCGCGCCGGAACTCGCATCCGCACTGGCTGCGTTCCAGTCCGACCGGCACGAGGCCGCGATCGCGGCGGCCGCGCCGCATGCAGCGCGACTCGCCGATGCGGCGCGGCTGTGCGCGCTCGCATACTCGGCGATGCAGCGTTATCCGGAAGCGTTCCCGTACTGGCTCGCCTTGTTCGACAAGGAGCCGAGCGCGCACAACGCCGTGCAGCTCGCGACGACGTCGGTGATGTGCGGCGAGGTGGCGCGCGGCGAAGCGTGGATGCAGAAGGCCGCCGAGGTCAATCACGACACGCACGAGCAATCCGACGTCGCCGCGCGCGTGAACTTCATTTCGGCGCTGATGCAAAGCGGCCATCTGCGCGAGGCGCTGCCGCATCTCGCCTGGGTGCGCGACGTCTACGGCCACGTGCGCATCACCGATTCGACCTTCCTCTATATGCGCGGCATTCCGTTCTTTTCGTCGTTTCTCGAACGCAGCCTGGAGATCCTGAAGGCCACGCAGCCGGCCGACGCAATCGCGTCGTGGTACGGCGAACTGACGGGCAAGCTCGACGAAGAGGGCGAGGCGCAGCTTGCCGCATGGATCGGCCAGCTGCCGGGGCAGCCGGCCGCGTGACGGACGGCGGCCGTCGCCCGGTGTGTCGCGCGCCGCCATGCGATGGCTCGACGGCGCGCGACGCGTACGCTCAGCGCGTATTGCCGCCGTCGCGTTTCGGCTGCTTGATGCACGCGATCCGGTACACGCCGTCCTCGACCTCGACGCCGTGCGTGTCGTGCGTGAAGCCGGGGAAGCGCAGGTCGTACTGTTCGAGCGCCTTCAGGTAGCCGAGCAGCGGGCCGTCGGCCGGCCCTGCGTTCTCGCCCGGCATCAGCAGCGGAATGCCCGGCGGATACGGGACCACGCCGGTCGCGACGGTGCGGCCTTCCATCTCCGACAGCTCCAGCATCTCGATGTCGTTGTGCACCAGATGCTCGAACGCCTCGGCCGGGCTGAAATCCGGCTTCGGCAGCGTCGAGAAGCCGCGCGACATCATCTCGGTCGTCTTCAGGTCGCTCATCGCAGCGAACATCAGGTCGCACAGATCGCGCAGGCCGAGCTTGCGGTAGCGGTCCGGATAGCGTGCGACGAGGTCGGGCAGCGCCTGTTCGAGCGACACGTTCGCGTCGTAGTCGCGCTTGAAGTCGAGCAGCGTGTTGACGAGCGTGCCCCACTTGCCCTTCGTCACGCCGAGCGAGAACAGGAACAGGATCGTGAAGTCGGTGGTCTTCTCGACCACGATCCCGTGCCGGTCCAGATAGGCGGTGACGACCGAGGCCGGAATGCCGACCGGCATCAGCCCGCCATGCGGCGCGACGCCCGGCGTGACGATCGACACCTTGATCGGGTCGAGCATGCAGTAGTCGTCCTCGATATCGCCGAAGCCGTGCCACGCGTCGCCCGGATGGAGCACCCAGCACGACGGATCGGTCGCGAGCAGCGTCTCGTCCGCTTCATGGAAGCGCACGCGCCGGCCTGTCCTGCGGTCCACCACGGTGTCGGGCTGCCAGCCGTTGAAGAACCAGTCGTTGTTCTCCGCGCATTCGGCGTGCAGGCGTCCGAGCATCTGGCGGAACGCGACGGCCTCGCGGATCGCGTCAGTCGTCAGCGCTTCGCCGCCGGGGCCGTCCATCATCGCGGCGCTCACGTCGTTCGACGCGATGATCGCGTAGTTCGGCGACGTCGACGCATGCATCATGTACGCCTCGTTGAAGCGCGCATGCTCGATCGGGTTGCGGCCGTCGCGGACGTGGATGAACGATGCCTGCGACAGCGCGGCGAGCAGCTTGTGCGTCGACTGCGTCGCGAACACGGTCGGCTTGCTGGCGTCGTGCTGCGCCGGGTCGCCGTGCATCGCATGGCGATCGCGATAGATCGGGTTGAAGCGCGCATAGCCGTACCATGCTTCGTCGAAATGCAGCCGGTCGACGCTCTGGCCGAGCAGTGCTTCGACGCGCGCGACGTTGTAGCAGAGGCCGTCGTACGTCGAGTTCGTGAGCAGCGCATGCACCGGCGTCGCGTCGATGCCGTCGCGGCCGCGCACGAGCGGGTTCGCGTCGATCGCGAGCCGCACCGCGGCGGCCGTCAGCCGCTCGGGCATGATCGGCCCGATGATGCCGTAGTGATTGCGCGACGGGATCAGGTAGGTCGGGATCGCGCCCGACATCGTGATCGCATGCTCGGCCGACTTGTGGCAGTTGCGGTCGCACAGCGCGACCTGGTTGCGCGTGACGCTCGCCATCAGGATCACGCGGTTCGACATCGACGAGCCGTTCGTCACGTGATACGTGCGGTGCGCGCCGAATACGCGGGCCGCATAGCGTTCGCTGTCGCCGATCGGACCCGAGTGATCGAGCAGCGAGCCGAGTTCGCCGACCGAGATCGACAGGTCGGAGCGGAACAGCGATTCGCCGAAGAATTCGAAATAGGCGCGGCCGACCGGCGATTTCAGGAACGCGGTGCCGCCCGTGTGGCCGGGCGTGTGCCACGAGTATTCGTACACGCGCGAGAACTGCGCGAGCGCGCGGAACATCGGCGGCAGCACGGTTTCGCGATAGCGTTCGATCGCGGCGACGATCCGGCCGCCGATGAACGCGGTGGTGTCTTCGAGCAGCCAGATGAAGTCGTCGGCCTTGCGCATCGCGTCGACGGGAATCGCGGACGCACTCGCGCGGCTCGCGAGCAGGAACACGGGCACCGTCGCATTGCGCGCACGCATCGCGTCGAGCACGACCTGCGCGGGCGTGTGCTGCGAATCGTCGCCGAGCTCCCAGTTGAGCAGCAGGCACTGGATTGCCGGATCGGCATCGACGACCGCGCGCGCATCGTCGGCGGACGTCGCGATCACGACGTCGACAAGCCGCGCGCGCAGCTCGTCGGCGAGCGCCGTCGCGGCGCGTCCGGTGGCCGTGCGTGCGTCGATGTCGTGCTGCACGAGCAGCGCCTTCATGCCGAGGCGACGGAACGCCTGTTGGGTCAAGGAAGCGGTCATGTGTCATTCCCCCGTTTGCTGGGTTGCAGGGGCGCCCGCGGCGACGGCCGGCGAGCGCGCGTGAAGGATGTCGGCGCGGTGACGGCCGACGGAGATCCAGAAGGTCGCGGCAAGCGCGGCGATCGTGACGGCCAGCGCGAGATAGCGCACCCAGCGCGGCGAGCGGCCGCCCGGATGCACGTGGGTTTCCTCGATCTCGCGCTGGCGGTTGATCGACAGTTCGTAGAACACGATCGTCGCGACGACGAAGATCAGCGACCAGCGCGTCTGCTGGCCGTCGGAGCCGACCATCGCCCACAGCGCATAGACCGCGCCGATCAGGCCGACGATCGTATAGAACGTGAACTGGTGCGAAGGCATCTTGCCGTAGCCGAGCACCTTGATCGCGATGCACGAATAGATGTACGGCAGCAGCGTCATGATCACGGCGATCGACGCGATCTTGCCGAACTGCTCGCTGGCGCTCGGCGACATCGTCGCGAGTACCTGCACCGACATGATCGTCGCGACGATCGCGAGCCCGGCCGACGGCACGTTCTTCGCGTTCACGCGCGCGAACACGCTGGCGAACAAGCCGTCGTCGGCGGCCGCCTTCGCGGTCTGGCCGACCAGCAGCGTCCAGCCCGCGAGCGAGCCGAGGCAGCCGAGGGCCGCGCACAGGGCGACCGCGTTCGCGGCGGTGTCGCCGAGCGCGAGGCGCGCGGCATCGGCGAACGGCGCGCTCGACGCGAGCAGCGCCTTGTTCGGGATCATCCCCATGATCACGGTCGAGCTGAGCACGTAGCAGACCGCCGCCAGCACGACGCCGCCGACGGTCGCGATCGGCACGTTGCGCGACGGGTTCTCGACGACGCCGGCCGACACCGACGCGCTCTCGACGCCGATGAACGCCCACAGCGTGAAGTTCAGCGTCGCGCCGATCGCGCCGAAGCTGCTGGTGCCCGACACGTTCCAGCCGGCGAGATAGACGTCCTTGCTGAACCAGAACCAGCCGAACACGGCCATCGCGAGGATCGGCACCAGCGCGAAGATCGTCGTGACCGACTGCACGCGGCCGACGACGTTCGGCCCGAGGATGTTCGCGTACGTGAACAGCCAGATCACGAAGATCTGCGCGAGCGCGAACACGAGCGGATCGCGCAGCATCGGGAAGAAGTGCGTCAGGTAGCCGAGGCCCGCGACCGCGAGGCCGACGTTGCCGAGCACGTTCGCGAGCCAGTAGATCAGGTTGGTCTGGTAGCCCATGTACGGGCCGAACGCCTTGCGCGCATACGCGTACGGGCCGCCGGCGGCCGGGTCGATCGCGGCGAGCTTCGCGAACACCAGCGCGAGCGACACCGCGCCGACGACGGTGATCAGCCAGCCGAAGATCGCGATGCCGCCGGTGGCGGCGAGGTTCGCGGGCAGCATGAAGACGCCGGAACCCATCATGTTGCCGGCGACCATCAGCGTCGCGGGAATCACGCCGATCTTCGGCGCGGACGCGGCCGCGGACGACGTGGAAGATTTTGAAGAGGACGAGCTGGCATCCGACATGCAAGGCTCCTTGAGAAGGCGTGATGCGGTTGAGGTGGCGAGGCCGGCGCCGAATCGACGATTCCGGCGCGGATCGTCGTTTTATTGAACGTTCGGATGTTATCTCTTAATTACGGGGAATCAGGGTAAACGCTGGTCGTTAATCGGCCGAATATTGATATATGTCATTTTCGGGATAAATCGGTCGGGTGCTGAGGCGCGTGTGACGGGCTTTCGGGCGATATAGGCGGGAATTTATGGCGGCACGCGATATCGGTAGCGGCGCGTGAAACGTATTGAAGTTAAAACGGTTCAGATAATCGATTTTTTGCCGAACCGGTTAATTCATTTCACGAAAAAAGGCCGCCGTAATCGTCGTTTCGGCCTGGCGGATAGCGGCCGCGCCGGGTCGCGCGGAAACGGCCGCCGGCGGCGGTGCATCGGCGTATCATCTGGATTTTCGTCAGCCCGATCCAGGCACCCCACCATGACCTCCGTCGACACTACCCCCGTCCTCGACCATGACAAGCTCGTTACCTTCGTCGAGCGCAAGTGGAACGATGAAATCCTCCACGCCCTGACCGACTACATCGCGATTCCCGCGAAGAGCCCCGCATTCGACCCCGACTGGGCGAAGCGCGGCTATCTCGAACGCGTCGTCACCGATGCCGCGCAGTGGGCCGAGCGCCAGCCCGTGAAGGGGCTGAAGCTGGAGGTCGTGCGCCTGCCGGGCCGCACGCCGGTGATCTTCTTCGAGACGCCCGCGACGCGTTCGGGCAGCACCGATACGATCCTGCTGTACGGCCACCTCGACAAGCAGCCCGAATTCGACGGCTGGCGCGCGGATCTCGGCCCGTGGACGCCGAAGTTCGAGAACGGCAAGCTGTACGGCCGCGGCGGCGCGGACGACGGCTATGCGATCTACGCGAGCCTCGCCGCGCTCGGCGCGCTCGACGAGCAAGGCGTCGAGCGGCCGCGCTGCGTCGGCCTGATCGAGACCTGCGAGGAATCGGGCAGCTACGACCTGCTGCCGTACGTCGACGCGCTGCGCGACCGGCTCGGCCAGGTGTCGCTCGTCGTCTGCCTCGATTCGGGCGCCGGCAACTACGACCAGATGTGGCTGACGACGTCGCTGCGCGGCCTCGTGTCGGGCGACCTGCAGGTCGAGGTGCTTGAAGAGGGCATCCACTCGGGCGTGTACGGCGGCATCGCGCCGTCGAGCTTCCGCGTGATGCGCCAGCTGTTCGAGCGGCTCGAGGATGCAGGGAGCGGCAACCTGCTGCCGGCCGCGTTCCACTGCGAGATTCCCGACAGCCGCGTGCGCGAGGCCGATGCGGCTGCCGCGATCCTCGGCGATACGGTGTGGAAGGGGCTGCCGTGGGCCTGCGGCGCGGACGGCAAGCCGGTGCTGCCGACCACGACCGATCCGCGCGAGGCGCTGCTGAACTCGACGTGGCGGCCGTCGCTGTCGGTGACGGGCGCGGCCGGCCTGCCGGCGCTTGCCGACGCGGGCAACGTGCTGCGTCCGCGCACCGCGTTCAAGCTGTCGCTGCGCCTGCCGCCGCTCGTCGATGCCGCGCAGGCCGTGCAGCAGCTGAAGGAACTGCTCGAACTCGATCCGCCGTACAACGCGAAGGTCACGTTCAAGCCGGATGCGGGCGCCGCGACCGGCTGGAGCGCGCCCGATCTCGCGCCGTGGCTCGCGTCGTCGCTCGATGCCGCGTCGCGTCGCCACTTCGGCGCGGACTGCGCATATATGGGCCTCGGCGGCACGATTCCGCTGATGAACGTGCTGCAGGAAGGATTCCCGGCCGCGCAGTTCATGGTGTGCGGCGTGCTCGGGCCGAAGTCGAACGCGCATGGCCCGAACGAGTTCCTGCATGTGCCTTACGCGAAGAAACTGACCGCGGCGGTCGCGGACGTGATCGCCTCCGCACGCTGACGTCACGGCGGCCCGCTCGCCCGGGCCGCCGCCCATTCGATTCGATCCGCTTCGACCAGGAGGAGACCTGCCGATGACCGCGCCGACGACACCCGATACCGATCCGCTGCGCATGCGCGCCGAACCGTTGCATGCCTTCGTCGCGGCGCTGTGGGAACGGGCCGGCAGCAGTGCGCGCGAGGCGCGGCTCGTCGCCGATCATCTGGTCGGCGCGAACCTCGCCGGGCACGATTCGCACGGCGTCGGCATGATCCCGAACTACGTCGCGTCGTGGCGCGAAGGGCAGTTGCATTTGAACCGGCATGCGTCGATCGTGCGCGACGGCGGCGCGGTGCTGACCATCGACGGCGGGCGCGGCTTCGGCCAGGTGATCGCCTTCGAGGCGATGGTCGAGGGGATCGAGCGCGCGCGGCGGATGGGCATCTGCGCGATCGGCCTGCGCGACGTGCATCACCTCGGCCGCATCGGGCACTGGGCCGAGCAGTGCGCGCAGGCCGGGCTCGTGTCGTTCCATTTCGTCAACGTGCCGGGCGACCTGCTGGTCGCGCCGCTGCATGGCACCGATCCGCGGTTCGGCACCAATCCGTTTTGCGCCGCGTACCCGCGTGCGGGCCGGCCGCCGCTGCTGCTCGATTTCGCGACCAGTGCGATCGCATACGGCAAGACGCGCGTCGCGTACAACCAGGGCCGGCGCGTGCCGGCCGGCTCGCTGATCGACCATCGCGGCCAGCCGACCGACGATCCGGCCGTGATGCACGAGAAGCCGTTCGGCGCGCTGCTGCCGTTCGGGCTGCACAAGGGTTACGCGCTTGCGGCGATGTGCGAGATCTTCGGCGGCGCGCTCGTCGGCGGGCATACGACCTATGGCGACACGCTGCAGAAGACGAGTGCGATCGTCAACGGGATGCTGTCGGTGCTGATCGATCCGAACGCGTTCGATGCGGCCGATGCGCAGCGCGAAGCCGATGCGTTCGTCGCATGGGCGAAGGCGTCGCCGCAGGCGGGCGAGGCGCCGGTACAGATGCCCGGCGAGCCGGAAGAGGCCAGCCGAGCCGCACGCGGTGCGAACGGCATTCCGGTCGATCGCGCGACGTGGCGGCAGATTCGCGACAGCGCGGCGGCCGTCGGCTTCGACGCCGCCGAACTCGATGCGTGGACGCGGCGCTGCACGGAGCCGGCATGAGCTGGCAAGCGGAGAAGGCGCACGGCGAGGAGATCGCGTATCGGCTTGCGCCGCTCGGCAAGGTCGAGGTCGCGCGCTTCTTCAGCGGCGCGGCGATGCGGCTCGACGGCGTGATGTTCGGCTTCATGTCGCGCGGCTCGCTGTTCCTGCGCGTCGACGACGTGAACCGGCCGGCGTTCGTGGCGGCCGGGATGGGGCCGTTCTCGTACGAGCGGCCGACGCGGACCGTCGCGCTCGAGGGCTACTACGAAACGCCGGCCGACGTGCTCGAGGATGCGGGCGCGCTGTTCGACTGGTGTCGCGGCGCGTATCGCGCGGCGCTGCTGGCCGGCGTGCCGAAACGCAAGGCGAAGGCGGTGGTGAAGCCGGCGTCGAAACCGGCGTCGAAGCGGACAGCGAAACCGGCTGCAAAACCGGCAGCGAAATCGCCGTCGAAGCGCAACAAGATTTAGCGCCGCGCGCGTGAAGCGAAGGCTGCGCGAGTTCCGCTCCATCGCTATTTCCGGTATACGAACCGCCGACGTTTCGGAGGACGCATCACGATCACGGTTTGCCGCAGCGCAGGACCGGGATGCGCGGGCTTCACAATGACGTTCGCCGCGTTTATGATCGGCGCGGTCGCGTCCGTGCCCGGCGCGATCGCGCCGGCGGCGTCGCCGGCACCGCGAACGGCGCGCAGAATGCCGCGCGGGCTGCATTCCCCACCTTCATTCCAGACGGAGACAGCCGATGCTCGTCCTGATTCTCGGTTTAGCGATCTTTCTCGGTGTGCACTCGGTCCGGATCGTCGCGGACGGCTGGCGGTCCGCGACGATCGCGCGGATCGGCGAGAAGGGCTGGAAGGCCGGCTATTCGATCGCATCGATCATCGGGTTCGTGCTGATCGTGCGCGGCTACGGGATCGCGCGCGAGAACGCGACGCTGCTGTGGGTGTCGCCGGTCGGCGTGCGCCACCTGACGGGCATGCTGACCGCGATCGCCTTCGTGCTGATCGCCGCGTCCTACGTGCCGCGCAACCGCATCAAGACGCTCGTTGGCCACCCGATGGTGGCCGGCGTGATGGTCTGGGCGATCGCGCACCTGCTCGCCAACGGCACGCTGCATGCGGTCGTGCTGTTCGGCGCGTTCTTCGTATGGTCGCTCGTCGATTTCATCGTGTCGCGTGCGCGCGATCGGCGTGACGGCGTCCGCTATCCGGCCGGCGGACTGCGCGGCGACGTCGTCGCGGTCGTCGGCGGAGTCGTCGTGTGGGCCGTGTTCGCGCTGTTCCTGCACGGCTGGTTGATCGGCGTGCGGCCGTTCGGTTGAGCGGACGGCCGACGGGCGAACGGCTGGCGACGGCGCACCGCCCGCCGTCTGTCAGCGCGGATTCGCGCCGGACGTCTCGCCGAGCGATGCCGGTTTGCGGCGCAGGAAATACGACGCGACGATCGCAAGCGCCGTCAGTACGGTGAACCAGAACTGGAACTGCGAATCCGGATTGAACGCCTGCGAAGCCAGCACCGCGACCAGCGCCAGCAGCGCGATCCAGTTCGACACCGGATAGAACCAGGCGCGGAATGCCGACGGATCGTGCGGAACGTGCTTCGTCTGCCGGCGCATCGCGAAGTGCGCGACGATGATGAAGATCCACACGATCATCACGAATGCGCCGCTGCTTTTCGCGAGCATCAGGAACAGGTCGCCGCCGCTGACGAAGTGAACGCCGAGGATCGACACGCAGATCGCGAGGCACAGCGCCAGCGCGTTGATCGGTACGCCTTTCGCGTTGGTGCGGCCGAACAGTGCGGGCGCATGGCCGCGCTGGCTCAGCGAGAACAGCATGCGCGAGTTCGAGAACAGGAACGAGTTCATCACCGACATGAACGACACGAACAGCACGATCTTCATCGCGACCGCCGCGCCGCTGAAGCCGGCCATGCTGAACAGCGACACGTAGGGCGATTTCAGGTTGGCCTTGTCGGTCCACGGCATGCATAGAATCAGGATCGACACCGAGCCGACGTAGAACACCATCACGCGCACGATCACGCTCTTGATCGCCTTGATCACGTTCTTTGCCGGGTTCTCCGATTCGCCGGCCGCGACGGCCGCGATCTCGCTGCCGCCCAGCGAGAAGATCACGACCATGATCCCGGCGAGCACCGGCGTGACGCCGTTCGGCATGAAGCCGCCGTGGTTCGTCAGGTTCACGAGGCCCGGTGCGGGAATGCGCGGCTGGAAGCCGAGCAGGATCGATACGCCGAGCGCCATGAACACGACGATCGTCGCAACCTTCGCGAACGACAGCCAGTATTCCGCCTCGCCGAACGAACGGACCGAGTATGCGTTGCTCGCGATCAGCGTGACGAGCATGAACAGCGCGCCGCCCCAGATCGGCAGCCACGGCAGGAAGTCGTGGAGGATTGCGCCGAGCAGGATCGCTTCCACCGTGATCGTCATCATCGACTTGAACCAGTACAGCCAGCCGACCGCATAGCCGGCCCATTCGCCGAGATACGCGCTCGCATAGGTGGAGAACGAACCGCTGTCGGGGTTGCGCGACGCCATTTCGCCGAGCATGAACATCACCAGCGTCACGATGATGCCGCCGAACAGATAGGACAGGATCGCCGCGGGCCCGGCCGTCGCGATGATCGAGCCGGAGCCGACGAACAGGCCTGCGCCGATCACGCCGCCCAGCGCGATCATCGTGATATGCCGTTGCTTGAGGCTTTGCCTCAATGAGTTGTCCTGCATCTCCTGCCTCTGATTATTGTCGGTTGGAAAGGGATCGGGCGGGCGCGATGGCGGATCTTTCGCCGTCGCGGCGGGGCGCCGATGTCGGGGTGCGTGTGGTGCAGCGAACGCGGCCGGCGCCGGCCGGGCTTCGTCGATCCTTGCCGCGTGGGCCACGACGAAAGCCGCCCCGCATTGTGCGGTGCACGGGCGGGCGGCGGCAAACGAGATATCCGAAAGACGTCTTGCGGTTTGCTCATCAATTGCCGGCGTGTCGCGGCCGGCTGCGCGCCTGCATCAGATCGGCCGGACAAACAACCCGACCGTCAGCGCGACGCCGATGCAGACGATGCCGATCCGCAGCACGCGTTCGTTGACGCGGTGCAGCGCCCACGTGCCGAGCAGCCCGCCGGCGATCGCGCCGCCGCCGAGCGCGAGCGCCGCGCCCCAGTGCAGATGCGGCGACGTGACGAACAGCACGACGGCCGACGCATTCATCACGCCCGCCAGCGCATTTTTCGTCGACATCGCGTGACGCGGCGACAGGCCTGCCATCGTCAGTGCGGCCATCATCAGGAAGCCGATCCCGCCGCCGAAGTAGCCGCCATAGATCGCGATCAGGAACTGCGAGATCGCGGCGGGGACGGGGCCGAGATGCGTGGCGGCGTCGCCCGGCTTGCGAAAGAAGCTGCCCCACGCGAATACGATCGTCGCGAACAGCACGAGCCACGGCACCAGCCGCGAGAAAATCGACGACGGGGTTTTCAGCAGCAGCAGGCCGCCGAGCGCGCCGCCGACGACGCTGATCGCGAACAGCGCGCGAAACGACAGCCGGCCCGCGCCGCGCACCATATGGCGGCTTGCCCAGCCGGTCGTGACCTGTGCCGGGAACAGCGCGACGGTGGACGTGATGTTTGCCGAGAGCGGCGACATGCCGGACACGATCAGCGCAGGCAGCGTGACGAACGAGCCGCCGCCCGCGAGGGTGTTCTGCAGGCCGGCCCAGAGACCGGCGACGATGACGAGGGCGAGCATGGGTGCGAAGGCGGCAAGGTGGCTGGGCTCGCATGCCGGAAGCGGGCAGGCGCGACGGACGCATCGCACGATGGTAATGCAGGATCGGTGTCGTGCGGCGGGGCTGCGATGGCGGCGTTTTCCCTGCCTGGGCAGCGGGAGATCCGCAACTGCAGTGGCCTCGCTGCGCGATGCGCCGAAACTGTCGACGCGCAGTCTTGCGACATCGCGCGGCCGCTGTCGTTTACGTATGATGCAGACGAAACGGACTGTCTGATGCGCGGCGGGGAAAATCCGCAGCCGCGCTCGGAAATGCAGTCGCCGTCGATCGGTTCGATTCCGGCCATGCAATGCCGGCGCCGTCGGAATCGGGCCGCCTTTACGGGGGATACGCGTGTGCGCCGGCGGGTGAATGGGCGAACGGGCATCGATCGCGGTCATGCGGCGATGCAGCGTTGCCCTTGCCTGCCGTTTCGGCGGCGCAAACGAATTTCGCAGTCCACATCGTACGGCGGCGGGGCCGTTCGCCGACGACCACCCTTGCGTGAACGGTTCGCGGCTGCCGCCGGCCGTCGCGGGCGAGTGCGAGAGAGAGAAAAATCATGAAGAAATCGTTTCATGCGATCGGCTTGAGTGCGGCTGTCTTCCTGACCTGCGCGACCTGCTTCATCGCATCGCCGGCGGTCGCCATCACGCCGACGGGCGCGTCGGGCACGGCGCCGGTGCAGCCGGTCGTCACCGTCCGGCCGACGGCGAACGGCGGCGATCAGGCCGATGCGCTGCAGGCCGCATTCGATGCATTGCAGCCCGGCCAGCATCTGGTGATTGCACCGGGACGCTATCTCGTCAGCCGCTCGCTGCTGGTCTCGAAACCGGACGTCGTGATCTCGGGCTACGGCGCGACGCTGGTCGCGACGACGCCGGACGACCAGGCACTGGTGATGCAGGGCAGCGGCGCCACGCTCGTCGGCGTCACGCTGCTCGGCACGGGCAGCACGCGTCTGTCGGCGCTCCGGGCGTGGAAGGTGGCGGTGAGCGGCACGAACATGCAGGTGCTGGACGTCACGATCCACGGCGGCGCCAGTGCCGGGATCGTCGTGCTCGATGCCAGCAAGGTCGCGATCGTCGGCAATCACGTCGAGGCCACGCTGTCCGACGGCATCCACATGACGCTGGGCTCGACCGACGTGCTCGTACAGGGCAACACGGTGAAGGGCACCGGCGACGACCTGATCTCCGTCGTCAGCTATCAAGGCGACGGCCGCCTCAGCGGCAACGTGCTGATCGACAGGAATTCGGTATCGGGCAATTACTGGGGACGCGGCATTTCGGTGGTCGGCGGGCGCGCCGTAACGATCTCGAACAACGACGTCGCCGGCGTGCAGAAGGCGGCAGGCATCCTGGTCGCGCAGGAAGACAGCTGGCACACGTATGGCGCGTCGGACGTGCGGATCGAGAACAATGTCGTCAGCGCGATCCAGGACGGCACGAACGCGAACAACGGCCTGCAGACTACGCAGCAGGGCGCGATCGAGCTCGATACGTGGTCGGGGGCGGTATCGCACGTCGTCGTCAGGGGCAACCGCGTATCGGGTTCGGGCCATGCCGGCTTCCGGGCGATCGGCAACGTCTGCCATTTCTCGGTCGCCGACAATACCTTCGCGTCGATCGCGGGCGTGCCGGTGTCGCTGATCACGAACGGTTGCTCGCCCGCCGGCATGGTCGTGTCCGGCAATTCGGTGGACGGCGTCGCGCTGGCTTCGCCGGTTGGCGCGACGACTTCGGGCGCGATTCCGGCGGGCGGCGCGGTGACGGCGTCGCTGCCGACGGTGCGGCGGAATCTGATTCAGATGAAGGCTGTGTCCACGTCGACGCGGAAGTGACGATGCGGCGTGCCTCGCTCCGGGGCGCGCCGCATGCGCGCTGTTACGCGTCCGGGTGCGTCGTCGATCCGGATGGTTCGGTGTCCGGATAGACGACCGTGCCGTCGGGACGGATCGTCGCGCCCGTCGTGAGGCGGGCCGGCTCCACGCGATTGCCGCCCATGATGTGCAGCACCGTTTCGCCGCGCGCGATCAGGTAGTCGGTGACGATGCGCCGGTGACAGCGCCACCATACGGCTTCCGAGCACATGATCGCGCAGCGTTGCCGGTGCCCCTGCGCAATCAGTTCGTCGAGGCCGGCGCGAAATGCCGGCGACAGCGCATAGTCCGCGTAACGGTGAAAGCTGCGGTTGGTCCAGAAGCCGTTGACGTCGTCGGGCACGTCGTGCGACTTGCCGCGCAGGCCGCCGAGCGCAGCCACATGTTCGTACGCGATATCGACCGCGGCCAGCGCATCGGGCAGCGTCGCTTCGTTAAACTGCGGATTGGTGCGCGAGCGCGTCATCTTGTGGATATCGACGAGCAACGCGATGTCGACCGCTTCGAGCATCGCGATGAACTCGTCGAGCGAGTGGCTGGAGTGGCCGATCGTGTAGAACGGGAGCGTCATGCGTCGTCTTCGTCGGCAATGCGTTCGAGCACGCGGCCGCGATGGGCGGCGACGTGATCGGTCCGGTCGCTCTTGATTTCGTACTGGGGATCGTCCGGCGACGCGCGATGGCGATGGCCCTTGTAGTCGAAATCCTGCGTATGGATCGCGATGATCGTGCCGGTGACGTAGCCGGCCTCCGAATTCCACCGGACGTAGTCGCCCAGCCTGAAGGGTTGCGTCATGCCGTGGGTCCTCCGCGGTGTTCGCCGGTTTTCGCGGGGTGCAGCGTCGATGTCGTGATGGTAGTGCACGCCGAGGTTCATTATCGTCCCCGCGCGGGGGCGGATAAAGGGGGGCGGCGGAGTGGACGAGGGGGATGCCTCAAGCCGGGAGGCCGACGAACTAAAGTTGCGCTCTTTTCGAATGCTGAGGAAGGCATGTGTATCAAGCGTCGCCGGTGCTACTTGATTACTGAGAGTGCATGTTTACTGCCAAAATTTCGGAACAAAAGATTGGACAAAGTTGATGCGTGAACTAGAGTTGCGCGATTTCTGCCGCGCGGACGAATGTGTTTGGGTGGGAACTGGCTTGTCTTGTATGAGGACATGTATCGGAGGAGGGCACCGGCAACTGCATTCAAATTCGTTATATGGTTTCTTGGCATCCCGGTTCGGAACATCTGATGTGTTTGACTAGTGGGTGCAGCATCCTGCGACGAAACGAGTTAGTCAGGGCCACCTAACGACGAAATATTGGTCTAGTTGGCCGTTGCGGCGCGACCGGCGTTATCGACTTGCAGGGAGCCGCGGACGATATCGATGCCGCTGAGGCTGTACGGACTATGCATCCCCGGCACGACATGTCGATTTCCTTTGACATGGCACCAGTTCGTAAGCTTGCCTGGTCCGATAACGAAATTTCGCCTTCCTGAAGTTGATGCGTTCGCCGCATCACTTGGGCCCCAGGAGGCGAGTTCGTGGCAACTGCAGACCGCATTAATGCGAGTCACTCACTGAGCGGACTTTACACCGACGTTGTAGAACGAGAGGATGAATAAGGCCGTGGTGTCAACTAAAGTTGGATAACGTGTGCTTTGCAGACGCATAGGTTTCCGACAATTGGAGGCGTCATGGCATCTCATCCCACGCCGTCATCGCAGCAGCGCGCCAACGTGTTACGCGCGTACCGATATCGCGGCCGCAGAGACCGACAACTGTATCTCTCATATAGTGTCAAAACGGATCGCGACTGCATTCTTCCTTCAAATTATCGCTTCCTGCATTGGCTCCTATACCTGGAAGCCGATCCTAATGTGATCGCCTTCGAATTACGGGACGACGCGGCTGTGGATAATGGCCCGGCCATCGGATGGGATGACGTACACGCATGGGCAACGATGCGAGACCGTCGCGTCGTTGCCCACAGAATCGTCGCGGACGAGCGCGCCGAATTGGATAAGGTTGCGCGGTCAGACGAGGAGAATACTGCTAGCAATGTTCGGTTCATCCTTCAATCCGACTTGCGTGAAAAGGCAAATCTTGCCATGCGTTACGCCAAGGTCGTTTGCTTTGCTGCTGCTTTACGGGGGCAACGGCTAGATGCCCCGACCATCTTGTTAAGCGAAACCGCTCGTTCGACTGAGAACGGAACTGTCCAACAGCTTCTTGATGCAATGCCAGACGTAGGCGAAGCCATTGCGAAAGGGCTGATCGCACGGCTGGCCATTAAAGGCTGGTTGAGTTTGGATTTGTCACATCGGAGCTTTACCCAGGAAACGCGATGGCAGTGGGAGGGCGCGGCATGAGATCCAATCACCAGGACCAGCGGAGCAAGAGGGAACTGATTGCGAGTGTTCCGTCACTTGATACATGGCCGTCGATTGATGGATCCCTGGGAACTGGTCAGTACACGGAGACAATTGCTAACCGGATAAAAGCGATCGAGATGTTGATTGCAGGTAGGACGTTTCGAGAAATCTTGCGAGTAACCGGCCAGCATCGCTCCACGATACTGAGCCTCGTTAGAAAATGTCTCGAAATTGCTGACGATGGCCGGATTCATGGGTATCGCGCTGTAGTGCCCTATGCACATCTTCAACCTAACGTGCGGCGCCGTCCGATTGCGGTGAAACGGCAGGAGCAACGTGGTGGAATGTCGTGTGCGCTCAACGACACGCTGGAGCGCTTTCCTGACCTTGAGGAAATGCTGATCACGAAACTTAAGAGGGAAAGGAACGGTGTTCCCGCCGGTCATCGACCGACCGGTATGGCGTTGGTACGACTCTTTCATACTGCGCTTCGCAGTCGGAATGTCACGCCAAATGAATGGCCGTTCAGTTCTAAGCATCAAGGAAGACGGTCGATCGAGAAGTACATGCGATCCCTATTGCGCGACTCATTCAGTGATGCCATCAAGCAGGATGGGAACTCTGATGCCAAGGCACTCGCGGCGACGGGGAGAGGGTTTGTGCCAATCCTCCCGTGCGCAGAACCATTCGACGTCGTAGAGATCGACGCCTATCACGTCGACGCCTTCTTGTCCGTTGCATTCGAAGCACCGGACGGCACAACTAGCGAAGTGACATTGCAACGGCTCTGGTTACTCGCGGCGGTTGATCGGATGACGACCGCCATACTTGCATACAGCATCGTCTATGCAAGCGAGGTGACGGCCAACGATGTATCTGAGCTGATTCGTAAGGCGATTGTCGAAACTTGGAAACCCAAGGCGCTGACGGTGCCGCTTGACTATCTCCCCGGAAGTGGCTTGCCGAGCGGAGTCATTCGCGAGGCCGCGTGCGCCGTCTGGACTGTGACGATGCTCGATGGTGCGCTCGCTAATCTCGCCAGCAAGATTCATGATGTGGTGCGGAAGAGCACGGGCTTCATGATCAATTGGGGGCCGCCGGGTCATTTCGAACATCGCCCTAATGTGGAAAGGACATTTAACGAAATTGCGCGCAACGTATTCAAGCGCCTCCCCTCGACAACCGGATCTGATCCGAAACATGGGAGAGCCAAGGACGCATCAGAGGTTGCGAGCAAGTTTTCGATCCTTGCAAACGAGGTGGAGCAACTCGTTGACGTCTATTGCGCCGGGCACAACGCCACGCCGGGAGAGCGTAACTATTTCAGGTCGCCGCTTGAGACCATGAGCCAGTATCTTTGCGGAGCCTCCCCAAAGTGTATGGCCAGAACAATCCCACCCGGTATTGCAGGAAAATCACAGCTCGCACTGCGTAGAGAACTGGTAACGGTCAGAGGATCAGTCAGATCCGGGCGTCGACCGTACATTCAACTCGAGCATGTGCGCTATACCAATTCCTTGCTTTCCGACTCCGAATGGCTCGTTGGCAAGCAGCTTGTGATTTATATCGACGATTCCGATTTGCGACAAATTTGGGCGTTTCTCGCAAGTGGCCGGGAATACGGCGTTCTTGTCGCTCAAGCGAAGTGGGGTATCACGAAGCACAACCTTACTACACGAAAAGCAATTTATAGCCTAATTTATAGACGAGTCATTGTACTCAGCCAGACGAATGACCCGGTTATCGCGTACCTCGATTATCTGGCCGACAAGGCTGGGAGGAAGGGGAAGCGTCCTGGTCCAGCTCCAAAGGATGCGACTGAAGCTGTCCGAGTAGCGAATGACGCGGGAGTACCCCCGCGCGTGCGGCATGACAGCGACACGCGCAAGTCTTCTCTTCATGTTGAGCCGGTATCGGTGCCACTGCGGCTCTCTGTGTTGAAGCCGTTACCCGAGGGTTTCTTTACAGTGAAGAACCGGACCAAAAGTCGATGAGGTGGCAATATGGATGAGACAGCCGATCAAGATTTTGGTGAACGGCAACGCAGTCAGAAGCTTGACACTCAACCCGAGATGCCTCCAGACGGGTGGATGGCCGCGCACCGTGCCGGGTTGTTGGACCGTCATCCCTTGGTGCGTCGGGACTATACCATTCCCACTCCGATGGTCCGGTACGCTTATCAGGCAATTCGCGAGCGCGTGTTTGCGAGGCGAACGGGTCTCGTGTTCGTCGGAAAAACGCGGTACGGAAAGAGCACCTGCGCACTGGCAGTACAGCAATACCTGCTACAGGAATTTCCTCGAATCCATGTCATCGTTGTTCCTGCGCGCTCGACGCTTCGCCCCATTGACGGTCACGCGTTCCGTGTCATTCTCGAGAGCGAAAACCACGTCTGCGCTTCACGCACGGACGCGGGAATCCTACTTCGAAATGTGGTGTCTGACGTCGAAACCGCCTTGTATGCAAAAGGGGGAGATCACTTTGTTTTAATTCTTGATGAGATCAATCTGTTCAAGCAGCATGATATCGTCAACCTGCTAGAACTCAGCAATGCGTTGCATCTACGTCACATTAAAATGACTGCGATTTCATTTGGCCAGCCGGAAGTCGAGCAACTCATTACCAGTCTTCAAGAGCAAAACAAGCACCAGTTGATCGCCCGCTTCTTCCGGCGGCCCAAGTCGTTCGACGGTTGTAGGTCCAGGGAAATGCTCGAAGACGTTCTGCGCTTTCTGGACGAAAGAAGCGAGTGGCCGGACGGCTCGGGCTGGAGCTATACGGAATTCTTCTTTCCGTTGGCGTTTAGCCGAGGTTTTCGGTTCTGCAAGTATGCGAATTTGATTTGGAACGAGATGACTGCTGCGATCCCCGATGTGGACCGTGGACTCAGTATGGAGGCCGTTGCCATGACGGTCGAGTGGCTCTTCCTGTCCCTTCACCAAAACGATGAAGAGGCATTCGTGCTGCAGGCGGACAACATACAGAGCGCTATCCAGGCCTCGGATCTCGGATTGGGTGATTAGGTGCGTAAGCGACTCGATGCAAGTGATGGTGAGACTTTCAGCGGACGGCTTACGTGGCACGCCGGTAGTGTCGCACCATACGAGTCGGCCTGGTCGGTGTTCGCGAGAGTAATGGTAACGAATCGCCTAACATGGAGCGAACTACGGAGCTTGGTATCGTTTTCGTCGGCAGTAGCCGTTTGGACAGGCAATGAATTCCTTTCGGCACGTAACATCGAGCTCGATACATACGCGGCGCTATTAGGCGAGCGGCGTGCCGATCTTGAGGCGGGTTTTCTCGACACGCTGGGTTTTCCGGCGTCGCTGTTGAGCACGCGGGGCATTCGACACTGTCCGGTGTGTACCAAGGCGGGCTACCACTGCACGTTGTTTTCCCTTGGCGCTCTGACGTATTGCCCGTGGCATCGCATCCCACTCACGCAGGGCTGTGTGCAATGCGCGAAGGTCGTGCGCACCATGGGACCGCTCAATTTCTCGGAGATCGTCACTTGTCCGGGTTGCGGCATGCGAATCGTCGACCCAGCCTATCGTCTCTGCGGTGTCGTCGACCCAGGTATTCGCAGAGCAGCCGAAGGCTGCTGCAGGGAAATCACCGCGTGGTGGCGCACCGTCAGTACCAACGAGCAGGCTACCAATGAACTGATGGGCGATTCGCTGCGCGCTGCAACTAAGGCAGATCCTGAGAATCAGATCGCGCTGAAATGGGGGGCCGTATGTGCGCTTGCTCTGCCACCGGAATCTTGGTTGACCAATATATGTGCAACGCCTGCCAACATTGTTCGGTGGCAAGAGTGCAGGCGCGACGCGGTGAATGATATCGAAGCAGGGCGGACGCCGCTTATTCAATGCTATCGCTCCGTTCGGCGACAGATTTTCCGAAAATTCGTCCGCCCGCATCGACGGTGTCTATCGATTCTGACGTCGGCAAAGCGGCCGGATCTTTATTGCCTCGACCGTGAGCAAGCCTGTGCAGTGTGCATTGCCTTTATTGCTTGGCGACGTGCAATTGAGCAAGAATTCGATGCGGTCGAGCAAGTACTTCACAAAATGAAGCAAACAAATACCGCATTTCCCCGTAGTCGGGTATTTCGATATCTATCAGACCGTCCGCCAACCTTGCCTACGGGGCGTCCATTCACGTTTGCCGATCGACCTGTTAGAAGCTGGAGGCTTCGAATGCCGAATCTCGGTGGCTCGGCTCCGTCGATTGAACTCGTGCCGCGTGTTCTCTATGCTGAATTCTTGAGAATCTGGATGGAACTCGAGGTTGGGCATATTGGTACCAACCTTAAGATAATCGTCAATCCTCTGGGAGCGCGCAACCTGCAGTTACCGGCTGCGGCATCTGCGTATGGAGGTGAATTGCTGTCAAATGCAGCGGTGTCGGGCTGGACGGTTGTTTTACCAGACGCCTTGGCCCTCGCACGGCAGGCCTGGGAGCGCTGCACGCAACGGGAGTCGCATAGCTGGTCAATGTTTGACGCACAACCGCAAGTCAATGCGCAGATCTTCACTTGGCGACCATCTGAGTCGATCGATCTACTTTTCATGCTGCGTTATCGGCACGACAGCAGTGCTCGAGTGTTTAGATACGTATGCCTATAGTCAGGCGGGCTACATTGAGAAGTTGTTAACGTGCCTGTCATACCCGGTAGGCTGCTCCTCGTCATGGCGGAGGCGATCACACTAATTATCGTTGTTCCATTGCATCGATATGAGAAACGTTGCCCTACGAGATCGAGTGGCGTCAAGGGATGGCGTCGTGAATGCGTATCTGCCACAGAGGTGTAGCTGTCGGAGGATGGTGGGTGTCAGATTATTATAGATTTCGGATTTTAGTTGGGCCGGTAAATTTCGACTGGCTGCATTTGATTTTTAATTTATGGATATATGTTATGAAATTAACGATCAATCAACGGCTTACATGGATTCCTGGGACAATTGTGCCGTTCGAGGCTGCCTGGGTAACCTTTGCAAAAATAATGGCAGTTAATTATCTTAGCTGGGATGCGCTAAGGTCTTTGATTGCTGTTCGGTCGGCTAAGTCGGATGTGGTTATCAATGGATTAATTTACGGATATTGGGTTGACGTCGATAGATGCGCTGCTCTGTTGCGCGAGCCGCTTGAGTTGGTAAATTCGGGGTTCCTTGATAGACTCGGATTTCCGAAATTGTTGACCTACGATTTAGGTATTAGACATTGCCCGGAATGTGCGGAATTGGATTATCACTGTGCGTTATTTGATATTCAGGCATTAAGTCATTGTCCGTGGCATGGCGTCCCTTTGACGGCTCCTTGTCGACGATGCTGTCAGGCTGTACGGACTATAATTAAACATGTTGATAAAGGTAAGTTAATTTGTCCTGCATGTAGAGTAAAAATTATCGATCTCACGTATCCTTTCGCTAGAAGTGGGATGCATCCCGATACTTTGCGTGAGACGTCAGAGCGATGTTCTGAGTTCACAAATTGGTGGAATGGAGTTTGCGTGGAAGTTCCTCACGCCAAGGAACTCCTCGGGCCCGCGTTATGTAAGCAAGATGTCGAGACCGAGCGGCTCGAAAATGTTGAATTGAGGCGTGGATGTCTGAAAAGCGTTTCAGAACCGCCAGCGACCTGGCCTTGTGGTGAGAAGGCCATAAGGGGCAAAATTATTGCTTGGGAATCTGATGCTAAAGATAAGGAGGGGCGCGATGGCGAATATCTAGCGAGATCCTGCTATCGATCTGTACGGCGCAAAGTATTCCGAACATTCGTTCGAACACACCGGTCCTGTCTCGCAGAACTGACGTTGTTGTCCCGACTCGATTGGTTGCATCTTGAGCGGGACTATGTTTGTGCCGTCTGCGTCGCCTATCTCACGTGGCGCCATGTTAACGAGGGGGGCGTTAGCCGTCCGGCGGATCGTTATCGGGGTATATCCCGAAAAGAGCTGAAAAATCTCCCATTATCCGGGGCTTCGATTTTGTCGCGAGACTTGGCCAATCTACTCTATATAGATTATCTAAGGTTGCTGATGAATTTGGATGATATGAAATGGAATGTGAAAATAATTGCTAAATCAAGGGTGAGTGGAACGCTTGTTGATTTCGAGGGGTATCGCGAGATTCCACTGCCATCTATTTTCATCGAACCTTCTGAGGGTGTTGGTGTGAAGCCGAAAGGGACTTTCGTGGTGACGGTTCCGGACGGGCAAGTTCTCTTGGATCGTGCTTCTGAGAGATGTAAGCGTCGACGCCGTGATCGTGAATGTATGACTGGCGTCGATGGTCCCTATATTGAAATTGAGGCTCGAAATATGTGGATTGATATTATCTATAACGACATATTATTTAAGATAAAGTGCTTTCGGCGATTTGCTCCAAAAAGATATCAGTGCTTGATCGCGTGACGCAATTGTAGTTGGGATGCGTGGCGAATAGTCGAGCTCCGGAGATGTGTGTGCATATTTGCATGATCTAACAGGATCAGCCTGGAGCGATTCATGCGCGAAGATCGTAGTACGTATTTCTAATTCCAACATCAAATTTAGGATCCGAAGTGGTATGTGCGTATCAGGCATCGTATCGAGTTGAGTCTCCTTTGCGTTGTGAGACCGATCTGTGAGTAAGCCAATTCGGTAGCGCTGTCGGCCGCGTCCGCACGCTCTCTCATCGAGCGACGCACTGTTGACCGACTGGCCATCAGATGCGCAGTATGCAACCGCCTCATCGCGAACCACAGCACGCGGTGGCCGATAGGGATGAATGGCTGATCTCGCATGAGCCAGATTACCGGGCACTTGCTGCTACCGACGCAAGCCTCCCATTCTCTGTGTTATTCGACAAAGCCCAGACAAAGCCGGCTGGGCACTCTGTAGATGAGACGTCAATATTGTGACTTAAAGACTACTGACTCCGTCCGCTAGTGTTCGCAGTATTCTGCGCATGTCGCGCACTCGTCTCGTTCCTCCTCCGCAGTCACTTCCGGCCCGTGAAGTACTTGCAATTAATCTTCGCCGCATGCGCGCTGAACGAGGCTGGACGCAGGAAGATCTGGCGGAACATAGCGGGCTGGATCGTTCGTTCATCGCTCACGTTGAGCGACAGGTCAGGAACATCTCTCTAGACAATATGGAACGCTTGGCACGTGCTCTGGACGTGCCAATCTCCAAGCTGTTAGAGCTTTGACGTGGTTGTGGCGGGCAGGCTTCGGAGGTCAAGGTCCAGCCCATGTGGATGACATCGGATTTGATGTCCGACAGGAAAAGTATGGTCGTTCGGGTGAGTTTGAGCCCCATTTTTCGCGACTCCAGTTGCCCGCTAGCTGACGCCTGATACTTCTTCCTTTTGTGTGGTTTTTGAGTCACAATCGGCATCAGATTCTCACCGATCATGGGACTCGAGATGCGCAAACAATCCGATACACCGAGCCGTGTGCCACAAGAAATAGTTTCTTGCCCCGCCGACTGCGGGGTAGCCGTAGATATCGTCTACGCCGAAGGGTTGATTTGGGTGACGGCGGAGAAACAACGGTTAAGTGTCGCCGTCGGTCTCGGTGACGTTGCCGATGCCGGCTATAGCATTCAGACACGCACGCTGGGCATTGCACTTGACTCATCGTTGGCGTACATAGAGATTCCGTGTTCTAGGCTGCAAGCGGAGAACATCCTGACGCACATCGGATGGGATCTGTCGCGGCTCCATGTTCACTAAGGCGTCGGCGTTTGCGTTCTGATCCATGTTGTTGACTCGGCGAGTGCGATATGCGGAAGCCCTATCGAGCAGTGCGGCGCTATCCACCCAATCCATGTGGGCGTGACTTTGTGGTGGGCGACGTCCATGGCTGCTTTTCTCAGCTGAGCGACGAACTCGCGCGATTGAACTTTGATCCTGGTTGCGATCGGCTTTTCAGTGTCGGGGATCTCATCGATCGTGGTCATGAATCGGTGTTCGTGCTCGATGTAGTCGGTCGTTACAGGATAAAGGCAATACGCGGCAACCATGAGGACATGATTCTGCGCTGGTATCGCGGGGACGTGTCTAGCGACGTAATGTTCGAAAATGGTGGGGCATGGTTCATGAACATGGTCGACGGAAGTGGGCGAGCGAGACGGTTTGCCAACTTCATGTCGTCGTTGCCGTACGTGATCGAGATCGAAAGTCCGCATGGCCTGATTGCGCTAGTGCATGCTGACGCCCCTTGTGGCGAGTGGGCTGATCTGACAACTCAGATCCAGCTAGAGGGGCCTGATGGCTTAATGCGCAGGCGCGTGCTATGGCAGCGTTCGCGCTGGCGTGGCGCCGGAGCCCGAGGATTTGGCGAATTATCGGCGCAGCTGAACAGCTTATTCGGCCTGCCTGCAGACGTCGCAAAACACACGACGCACGACCCGTATCAGTGGGTTCACGGTGTGGTCGCGGTCGTTGTCGGGCATACACCGGTTAAACGGCCGACTGCACGTGCCAATGTCATCAACGTTGATACCGGGGCGGCATATGGCGGGTCGTTGACAGTTTTAGATCTTGCAGACGTGCCCCGAATACTTGCAGGGCAAGAGGCAGTGCTATAGCCCGTTGCAGTCGCAAATTGCGGCATTCACTGCGAGCCAGCCCATCGCAGTGGATTGCGCCACCGGACTGAGTTGCGTACTCAACCACCTAGTATGTTATTCGGAGCAAGTATCCCCGGCCGCGAGCCGGTCCACTAAGTGGCTTGCGTCGCGGCAAGTTTATTGCAGTTGACTCCGATGATAGCGTCGACCGGCTGCTGATGCCGTAGGATCTGGCGGGCGCGGGGGTGTCAGGATTTCCGTGTTCAAGGCGGGTGGAGTAATTACACGGAAGGCCGAACGAATCGATCTGCGTAAAGGATAGCGAATTGGTTCATGGCCGTCTTCCAGTCGTGAGCGGCGCTCCCCCAGTTCGCGGTGATGTTGCGCAAGGCCAGCCAGATGAGCTTGGTGGCAGCCTCGTCGGTCGGGAAGTGACCACGGGTCTTGATGATCTTGCGCAACTGCGAGTTGATATTTTCAATCGCGTTCGTCGTGTAAATGATCTTGCGCACACCCGGCGGAAACGCAAAGAACGGGATCACGCGATCCCAGGCGTTGCGCCACGCGCTACTGACAGTCGGGAATTTCTGACCCCACGGCCCATCCGCAAACGCATCGAGTTCGGCCTGAGCGGCTTCCGCGCTGGGAGCGGCGTAGATCGGCTTGATCGCCGCGGCCAAGCCTCGGCGGTCCTTCCAACTGGCGTAATCGAGGCTGTTGCGGATGAGGTGGACGATGCAGGTCTGCAGCGTGGTGGCCGGGAACACGGCGGCCAGCGCTTCGGGCATGCCCTTGAGCCCGTCCGTGACGGCAATCAGGATGTCGTGAACGCCGCGCGTCTTCAGATCGTTGAACACCTTCATCCAGAACTTGGCCCCCTCGGTATTCTCGATCCACAGGCCCAGGATTTCCCGCGTGCCGTCGGGCAGCACGCCCAGCGCCAGATAGACCGCCTTGTTGCGCACGACGGCGTCTTCGCGAATCTTGACCCGCAGTGCGTCGAAAAACACGACCGGATACATCGGCTCAAGCGGTCGGGCCTGCCAGGCGGTTACTTCGGCCATGACCTCGTCGGTGACCGAACTGATGAAGTCGGGCGAGACCTCGGTGCCGTACTGTTCCAGCAAGAAGCCCTGAATCTCGCGTACGGTCATGCCTCGGGCATACATGGCGACGATCTTGTCGTCGAAGCCCGTGAAGCGCCGTTCGTGCTTGGGAATCAGGATGGGTTCGAAGCTGCCGTCGCGGTCACGCGGCACCTCGATACGGATCGGGCCGTCTTCGGTCAGAACCGTCTTGGCCCCTTTGCCGTTGCGCTGATTCGTGGCGTTGACCGGCTTGGCAGCACCGGGAGGGTAGCCGAGATGATGGTTCATCTCGCCGCCCAGCGCCCGTTCGATCAGCGCCTTCTTGAGCGCCAGCGTCGCGGCGTTGATGGCTTCGGCCGTCATCGGACCGTTGCCGAACTGCTCGAGCAGCTCGGCCGGAATCGCCGGCAGAGCCGCCGGCTGGGCTTTCGGTTTGCGAGGCATAAACTCTCCTTGGGAGCATGTTATGCCTTAAACACAAAATTCCTGACAGGCCCGCGGGCGCGCGCGGCGCCAATCGCGCGCCGGCGTATCCGTAAGTCTCGGCGGCCCACGACCTCGACGCGGTGTTCGCGTACCTCCACCGCTACGGTGGTCAGGCCGCGACGCAGCGCGCGTACTGGCGCGAGCTCGAGCGTTTCGTGCGTTGGGGGGCTCGAGTGCCGTAGAGCGAAATAATTCTGTCACTTCGAGTCCTTGTGGATCAAGGCCTCCGGCCCGCGAACTGACGACTTTATTGGCGGTCCCTTCAAAATAATTTCGTCAATTCGCCTACGTCCGCATTAAATTTGTCAACTCGCGTTGTGGACCAAGCGTTCCGGCGGTAACGTCCTGATTTCTAGTCCGATTGTCGACGCAGCGCTCGGCCGGTCGAAGCGCCAAGGACAGACGGGATGCTCTCTGCCTTGAGCCAGTCCCCTATGTTTGGAAAGCAGTGTTGCCGGACGTCCGGGGCCGATTGTGTCTGGCTGCTCGCGGTCATCAGCTGTCGTCGATCGGCGCATGCCATACTTCGCAGCAGAAAGGCGTTCGATGAGTCAGCAGCATGCCTCTCTGGCGCCGGACGCACCAGGTGATGCTGACGCCGTTCTCTTGATCCATGTTGGCATCAACTATTCAATCCGATTCCATGGCCCCGAAAGAGCCCAAAAAGCCGAATCCATCCACCGCTGTAGCTCCTGCAACGGCGCCGGCGGAAGGCGAACGCCGAGCGCTCCGTGGATATATCGGCCAGTATGAGCGGGCAGGCGCTGCCATCTACGCAGCGCTCGAGCGCGACGAGCTGCTCTGGATCGGCGTCGCCGACCGCAACGCGGGTATTGCCGACGACCTGGTACTTGGCTTCGATGGACTGGTCGTCGGCCACCAGTTCAAGACGTCCAAGTTCCCGGGGACCTTCACTGTTGAGACGCTGTTTACTGGTGCCAATGGCCTCTGGAAGCCCCTTGTTCATGCTTGGCAATGCCTGCGAAAGGACAACCCGGGAAGCCGTGTCGAGATTCGCTTGGTCATCAACGATTTTCCATCGACTACTGACAAGCCAGGCGACGGCACGCCGCCCCACAGCGCGGCATTTCTTGAAGAGTTCCAGCAGCATACACATCGGTCGCTGGCGGATTGGTACACGCCGGAATGGAGCCGACTGATCAATCACCTACGCCGGGAAGCTAGCCTGAGTGATGGCGACTTCGAACAGTTCTTGCACAGCCTCCGTGTGCTGTGCGGAGCTGCGGCGGACTTCGTCCTATCGCACAAGCTGAACGCCGAGCAGGCACGACAGGCATCCGAGATTGCCAGCGTACTGCCCAAGCTGGTCGTCGACGCACGCGACAAGGACAGGTGGACGCGTGACGAGCTGCTTCGTGAGCTTGGCTGGCGCGATCCCGCCAAGACGCTGCTCATCCATCGGTTCCCAGTCGGCGCCTATGTCCAGCGCAACCGCGACACTGAGGTCAAGCTACTAGCCGCGTTGCAAACCACCGCCCAGGGCTACGTCTCACTCATAGGTCCGCCTGGCTCCGGGAAATCCACCCTCCTACAGGTGGCACTGGCCACCGAAGCAAATATCCGGCTCGTCCGCTACCTCGCGTACGTGCCGGGCGCTGCCCAGGGCGTGGGACGCGGAGAGGCCGACAACTTTCTGACCGATGTTGGCACGCAGCTGCGCAACAGCGGTTTGATTGGACTGCGTCTTCGCGATGACTCGCTGCATGAGCGACGCGAACAGTTCGGCGTCCTGGTGCGGCAGGCTGGGGAACGCTTCGACCGCGACGGGATCCGAACGATCATCGTCGTCGACGGGCTCGACCATGTGCCTCGCGAAGAGCGGCCGACCAATTCGCTGCTGGGCGAGCTACCTCTTCCCGCGGCTATCCCAAATGGGGTTGTGTTCGTCCTCGGCACGCAGCGCCTGGATCTCGCGAATCTGAAGCCCGCCGTTAAGGAACAAGCAGAGAAGAGCGAGCGGCTGGTCCTCATGAGCCCCCTCGGCCGCGAGGAGGTCGCTCGGATGGCGGATGCGCTTGGCCTGCCTACCGACATTCCGCGACTAGAGCTAAGCAAGCTCACGCATGGTCACCCGCTGGCAACGCGCTACTTGATTCAGGCACTGATGCACGCGGACGGAGTCGGCCGCGTGCACCTACTCAGTGGCGCGATGCCGTTCGAAGGTGACATTGAGACCGTGTATACCGCCGCCTGGCGCGAAATCGCAAGCGACAGCGATGCCATGGACGTGCTGGGCTTCATCGCCCGGGCTGAGGCGCCCATGGACCTGCGGCTGCTGACCACGATAGTCAAGGAGTCCGCGATTGAACGCGCCCTAGTCGTTGCACGGCACCTGCTCCGCAGTTCATCCCAGGGATGGAGCGTTTTCCACAACAGCTTCAGGCTGTTCGTCATCGCACAACCGCGAACCCGCCTCGGAAGTGTCGACGCCGAATATTCCCAGCGCGCGTATCGCGACCTCGCCGAGCTGGCGAAGAACGCGCCGCACGAATCGGCGCAGCGATGGCTCGAGCTGCGCTACCGCGCCCGTGCCGGCGACGGTGCCGATGTACTGGCATTAGCGATGCCCGCTCGCTTCAGGCGGCAACTGGCCGACGGGCGCTCTATCGCCGAAATCCACGCCGATATCCGGCTGGCACTGCTAGCAGTGCGCGGAACGCATGATGCGACCGCCTTCACACGGCTACTGCTGTGTCGTGACGAAGTGGGGCGGCGCGAAACAGCTCTTGAGTATGCCAACCAGCTTCCGCTGGCGATGCTGGCGGTCGGGGACATTGATTCAGCCCTTTCTTTCGTGCAGTACTTCCCCACCCAGGGCTACGAGGTTGTCGACGTCCTGTTGAAGCGAGGTGACTTCGAGCGCGCGAAGGAGCTATTTGAAAGCATCGAGCCACTATCACAGCTCCATACGTCCAAGTTCGAGAACCACGGGCACGACCACAACATCAAGGAATTCGAGAGGTGGGTGAGGCGCGCCATCCATTTCCGAGACACGGAGCAGGTCCAGACAGCGATTGACCATCTCACCGCAGAGGGGCTACGCCAGCCCGAGAGGCTGGATCCAGAAACTGTCGCCGCGCTGCGCCGGCATTTGAGGAGGGAAGCCGCAGAGGCGACGCTCCTCCAGGAGATTGACGCCGATCCACAAGAACTCTGCAACAAGCTCGGGGTAGTCGACGAAGACAAGCCGTCTGTGATGGCTTACGCAGGGCTTGTGGCAAATCAGCGTGGCGACGTCGCGCAAGCGCTTGCCTTGTTTGACGCCGCTACCACCCTTCCTGGCTTCGGAGAGGTGCCCAACGGTTACCGCCGCCGTATGGCACTGATTGCATTCCAAGCTGGCCGTCGTGACCTAGCCGAGATCCTGTTCGACAAGTTGAGTGCACCGATGATCTCCATATGCGACGACGAGGTGAACCTGGCTGGGCTGGGTTATCTGGTCGGCGCGGTGATGCATCACGCAAGGCTTTGCACGCTGCTCAACAAGCCGCTGCCAAGCGCGATACAGTCGAAGCATGCCTTCCTTCATCCGTTCCAGCAGCACGCGTCGACAATAGGCGTGCTTCTAGGTCGCGCCGCTCTCGACAACGCGACCGTGCAGGCTGGCAGCGTCCAGGCCGAAGCCCGCGTTGCCCTTGGGTACGTGCTACGTCTGACGTCAGAAGGCGGTACCGAGTCATATCGCATCCGGCAGGCCTTCAAAGCGACCCCTGTGCTAGCGCAAGCGCTGCTCACGCTCGGCGCCAAATGTGGCGAGGATGAGTACCGCACAGTACTCCGAGAAATTGACGCAGCCATCTCCTCATCGATCCTGGGAGGCACTGCATATCTACGGCGCCGGCTGTCCGTCGATGCGTATCGGATTGACGGTGATCGCGCGGGGGCCGTCGACCGGCTCAACGGCCTCGTGACGGAGCTTCAAGAGAGCACGCCGAGCGAACAGATTGACGGGCTGGCGGATTTGGCCATCGCGTTGGCTGCGGTCGGGGACGTCGAACGGGCGAAGCAGTTGCTGGCGGCAGTTCCGGAGCAATGCCTTGGCTACGCGCTGGCTCCTAAAAAAGACCCACAGTACGCAATCTGGCGAGACATCCTGGTCCTTGCGAACGCCGCTGATCCAGAGAACCGTGTCAAACGCGTCTCAAACTTGATGCGCCAGGTCGGCGGCATGACCGAAACGGAAGGGTCGTCGGCCGCGCAACGCCTGACGATGTCGCTCATAGAAGAAGCGATGCAGGTCGGGCCTCGCTTCGGCTTCGAGGTGTCAAAGACACTGGCGGATTGGCATCTGATCGGGTGGCCGAACCGCATCGACCTACTCATGACGGGGATGGTTCGGCGAAGCCCTGAGCTCGTCTTGCCTTGCGCTACCATCTGGTGCGGGCTCTGCCTACCGTTCTACATGGAACCGTACTACCGGGATCCGTATCACGTCGGCGACTTCATCGACAGCGCCGCCAACGCTGCAGGCCCGAGCCAGATTGAGCCGCTCACGCTGATGCTATTGGAGGCGATCGAAGTAGCAAGCAGAGCACACGAGAGGGTCGGACTGCTCCAGCGCCTTCGCACTGCGGCCGGAAGACATGAGTTCTCGCCCTCGGGGCTTGAAGCCGCTGTAGCCAGATGGATGTCAGAAGCGCCGGAACCTCGACACTCGTATACGCCCAGCAAGTACGACTCGGAGGCCACCCTCGAGGATCTTGAACGCGCGTTTGAAGCGGATGGTGACAAGCTGGACTACAACGCCCCGTACCGTTTCAGAGATCTGGCCGAGAAAGCTCCACTCCATTTAGTGCGGAGGATATTTGAGCGTTGGCAGGTCTTGCGGGACAACGCGCGCTGCCGCTTCCTGATGGTGAAACGGTTGGCTGCGGCGGGTGAGGTTGAGTACGCCAAGAACCTGATGCAGGGCTACGAGACAAGCACGGAACCCTGGAGCTCCTGGAGCCAATGGATGGGCGGAGGCAAGTTCTTCTACTTTGAGGCGAAGAAGCTCTTGGAGGGACCATCCACATCCCCTGTCGCCTTCGACAACATCGTCGATTCAGTGACAGCGGGCGAGGAGAATATCCAGTCGTTGCTGACAGAGCTGGATTCGATATTGCCAGTAATTAGCGCGACGCCGGACTGGCCGGCCATATGGTCACTGCTTGAGGAGCAGATGGCCTGCACTCGCGAGTTCCAGCTGGGACGGTCATTCCAGCCGAGCGAGCTACCGCTCAGCGACACGGATCTTCTGCAGGACTTGCTGCACTTTGCCTATCGGTTGCCCGTCGCCGAAGTTCAGCGACACGCACGCAACTGCACGCTGCGCTTGGCAGGGCAAGCCGGACACGGTCAAGCTTTGTTCACGTCCCTTATGCGGCGACTTCTAACCGGCGATTCCGATGCCCCCCTGCAAGCGCTCGGAACGCTGCTGGCCGTTGACAGCGCGGACCTCGCGCCTGAGCTGGGCACTGCCGTGGCTGCGTTGGTCAGTCACCGCGATATCTCGGTGGCAGAGTCAGCCGCGCTCTTGTCGCATCGGTGGGGGGTGGCAGTATCCTTGGACGCGAAGCCACTGCCGCTCTTCTACAGCCTCGAACTGGAGGCCCCCTCAGAGGGCGACCATGCCTTCAAGGACGAGAGAACTGGTGCGATGCGAGTTGAGTCGCTGCTTGGCTGGACCCAGATGCTACGCTCGACAGCACAGCACCTTGCGCACGCTGCAGGCGTCGACGAGATGACAATCCGCCGACGCGCGGCGATGCTCATCCAAGATTGGGGCGGACTTGAGGCATTCGGGCCTTCTGGTGTCGAAAGGCTTGAGGCTCAGCTTCGCGCCCTTGACATGCAGATCACATACCTGAAGCCCCATGCCTACATTGCCATTACCGCCCTTCGCCATGTCGCGGGAGAGCTACGGTTGGCAGGCAGGCTGAACGGCCGCGACAGGCCGACGCTGTTGGAGCGTTTGGGTTGCCCTCTTCCGCCTCGGCCGCTGAAGTTCCCGCAAGTGCGCCCCGAATGGATTCGCATGCCGCTCTTGGACCGACATGTGGGTTGGTCCGAGCGAGAGCAGAAGTGGGTTGACGAGGTCGACAGCGACGTTGCTTCCGTCCCGGCACACCACGATGGTCAAGTCGTGGCTGAGGTGTCGCGTATCAAAATTTTCAAGCCACGCCAGTCAGAGCGTCGCCTCTACCGATTTCGAGCACCCTCGGCACAAATTGACAGGGAAGACTTCGACCAGTGCTATGCCACGTTTCCACTCGCTGTCTGGCTAGGCAAGCATGTCGCCCTCGACAATGAACTGGCGCCAACGCTGGTAAGACGAGTTGTTTGCTCTGTGGACATGGGCTTTGACGCAGCGGCCTATCCGTTCGCGTTGTGCCCGAACTGGGTGAAGAGGCTTCGTTGGCACACCCATGACGAAGAACCGAGCGTCTTCCTCAACGCGAGCGGGGCTGTAGTCGCAAAGCTCTATTGGTGGCGTGACGCTGGCCCAGTTGACATCGATGCGGAGTCTCAGTGGGGCGAGGGTTGCTACCTCGTTCTGACGTCGACAGGCCTCGAACAGCTCACCGCTAGCAGTGGTAAGCTGGCCTTGGTCATCAATGTGTTTGCAAGCAGGCAGATCAAGCAACCAAGCAGCCACGGGCAATCTCTCCTAAAGACGGCGAAAAACAGCTACTCAGTCTAAGCCGTCCACATTCAGCTGACCGCGATCGCCTGCGGATTCAACCCGTCGATGCAACGAATTGATGAAAGCACTCAGCCCATTTTTCAAAAAGTCTTTCTGAATTCAACATCACATCATCGCATCGATCCCCGTCTGGCCGTCTAACAAGCGGTGTTTTTTTTGAAACGCGCCACAAAACTCCTTACGGCTATTGCAGCCAAAATTGACGGGCCAAATTGCCGTTAATTTTTTAATATATTGGTTATACTAATGAATCAGCGTATCTCCGTAGATTCATTCTGCGCCTTGCGATCAGGCAACCTCGATCTCGTCGACGGCGGGGAGCCACGCCCGGAAGTCGGTACTCGTCGCGATCCACCGGAAACCAGGGGGCGTGACCATGAGCACGGTGATGCCATCGGGATTCGGCGCTGGGTCCCAAAGGCCGTGCGCCTCGATCTCGGCGATCAGCGCTTCGTATTGGTCGGTCGTCTCCATGGCTATCACGAGCACCTCGAAGCCAGCCGCGGCAATCTCGGTCATAAGCGCGGGCTGGACGTCGGTCCCAGGGCCGATATAGGCGGCCACCATCCGGCCGCCCAATCTGTCGTTTATCCGCGTCTGGCGTTCATACGCGGCGTCAATCTGCGGGCCGGGCGCGCTGCTGGAGATGCTGAACCTTCCGTCCTCGGTCAGCTCAATCGTCCAGGGCATCGGCGGGTTCTCGCTAAACCGGCCGATTATGGTCCTGGGGGAGCGATAAGTCTCCATGGTTGCCTGCTGAAAGCCTTGCAACAGTTCGAAGAAGAACAGGGCGATCTGCAAACCGTCCTGTATCTGCTGGAATGAGACGGCGACCGGCTGACCGCCGTTGCGCCGCCGCAGTCGCAGACAATCTGGACCCAGGATGTAGTCGGCGTGGGCCATGCCGTTGCGGATATCGTCGCGGAAAGCGATTTCGAGCAGGTGGGCGAGGCCTGTCATGCCGATTGCCGTTGCGACCTTCGCTAGGTGCCGGAACATCGCATTGGCGTTGGGGCCGATCACGGCACGGGGCTCTTGGCGCACCCGGACGAGGTTCTGAAAGGGCCAGAGGTTATAGGCCTTCAGCTGCGCAACGCGCATGGTGTTGAGCAGGCCTTCGTACACTCCGCCGGCTTCGGCAAGCTGAGCGTACAGACAGAGCACCTGGCGCAGTTCCGGTTTGGTCAAGGGTGCGCCCTTGTTGCCGAGCACCTTCAACTCCCCAAACACCTCGTAAGCCGTCTGGACTGTTGACCAGCCGGCGTCCTGCGCACCGCGAAACTCGCCTGACAAAGCTGCGGCGGTGTCGATCTCGTTGATCGTCCGCGCATAGGCGAACAAGTAGGTGAATTGTGCGTGCAGGGCGCGAACGTAGGCTTGCGGCTCCATTTCTCAGTCATCCTTTCCGTCAGGTGCGGCCAATCGACAACGACTAATCCCTTTCCGGAACGACCGTGAACGTCCCCGGACCTCGACGATCAGCAGCTCAAAATCGCGCGCGAGCAGCGGCAAGCGAGCACAGGCGATCGTTACCGGAGCATGAAGGAAATGGGTCAGTGAGTCGAGCGGAGACACCTTGTCAGGCGTCCTGCGGCGCAACATTTGATGGCTTTTCGGTAACGGGCATGTCATCGAACGATTCCGGCCACACGATCGGCTCCAGCATTTTCGCGGAAGGGGTCGAGCGTTTGGGGTGCTCGCGGCGCAGACGCCGCGCCACATCACCGAGGGCATCCGCGCGGCCAATGGCATAGTGGATGAGGAGCGCCGCAGCTTCGCGCGGGTTGGCATCCTTATCATGCTTGCGATGGGCGTCCCCACCGAGCAGGGCCTTGCGCCATCCCTCCGTGGCCCTTGCCGGATCGATCTGATCCAGGATGCGGGTCAAGCCTGCTTCGTCGACTTCGGCGAGAACGCGGATAAACACGGCCGCCTCGTCCCAGAAGGACGGACTTTGTTGCGACAAGATCGCTGCGATGGGGGCATAGTGCGGCTCCAGGAGGGCGGCCAATAGGCTGGGTCTAGTGCGCGCGATGCGTGCCAGCATGGCTACGCCGAGCTCCCATTCGCCGTGACCGTGCTTGGTAATTGAGACGGGTTTGCCCGCAGCCAAGTGACGAAAAGCCACTTCGGGAGCCATCCAGGCGAGGCGGGGCGAGAGGTTGGCGATTTGGGCTTCATTGCGTGCAATAAGTTCGCTGATAGCCGGCCGGGCCGGGGGAAGCTGCCAAGCCACAGACAACAGCATGCGCGCGTCGCCGATCTCCTCCTTCCAGCCGGGGCCGATGGCGGTTCCGATCCTTTGCCAATCGAGCGCTTGGACCGTTTCCGCGAAGACGGTTGGGCAGACTTTTCTCAGGACATCCAAGAGACCGGCGGCTGCTTGAAACGATCGCTGGTCGCTTCGCGACAGCTTGTCCGCCAGGTGTCTCGGCTTCCAGCAGGCGCACATCCGGCGTGCGGCGCGCTTCATCTTGGTCGTGGGGCGCCGCTTTCCAACGTACAGTCCGAGCGGATCGTAGACTCGCAGCGCATGCCAAAAGAGATCGTTAAGCTCGTGGAACGCGTCTTGAGGATCGTTTTGAAGCCGCTCTGCGATCGAGGGCGCGAGCGCTTCGATCAACTCGCAGGCCAAAGCCTCATCGACATAGCTGATGTGCTTGCAAAGGTCGGCGACTAGGGAGAGCGGGGCGTCGAAGGGCCAAGTGGAGACAAGGCGAAAGAGGTGGTCGCGATCAAGCGCAGCCAGGTAGGCGACCTTCCACGGCTCATCGTTCGTCAAGTGACTCAGGGAGATCAACTCGGCGATTTCGCAGGCATGGACCGAGGCAGCAGTGCTGATCGCATCCGCCACGACGTTTGGAGAGACTCGGGCCTTGATGGCGGCGCCCAGTTCTTTTTCATGAGACATGATTTGGTTCACAAGCCTGCCCAAGGCATAGCAGGCGCCTTTGGGCGTGACCTCGATCCAGCCGACGACGACATCTTGATGGTCTGCGGCACCGATCCCGTCAGGTTCGAGGTAGCTCCTGACTTCGCTCAGGGCCCAGCTTGCATGGAGGATTTCACTTGGGGTACAGGCGGCCCAGGCTCGATCGAGCAGCGGACGCAGCCATTCCGGCTTTATTAGGCACGACCAACGCCCATAGTCGTCAGTGCGCCGCAACTCACCAAGAAGTACCGCAAAGCCCCCCAAGGGGAGCATCGGATTGGCAAGTGTGGACTGCAGCAGGCGAGCTATTCGATTGATGCCTTCCGCGTCCTGGCCGCCGAGAATTTGCCCGAGCAGAACGCCGGCTAGGCGCTGGTGAGGACAGCGCAAGTCGGAACGCGTGAGCAGCAGCCGTTGGGCAACCAACCAGTCAATGGCAGGCTGAAGTTCGGCATCTGCGACGTGGCCTTCTACTTGTGCTCTCAGACTGTCAAAAGGACAGGACGCGTCGCGAGAGGCAAGCTGTCGGATGGCTGCAGCAGCCAGTACCACGTCCGCGCCGGCGGCACGCGCAGAATCTGCCATTGATTTAGACCGTCGCCAGCCTCCACCGAGGATGAAACAGAATTGCCATGGAAATTGTGCGGTTTCGGCCTGATTGAGGCGCCAGTCGAGAGGCTCCTGGGACAACCCAGGCCCTACACGGTCGTCAGCTTTCCGGACGGCGGCAAGTGTGCGCTCGGCATCCGCACGAAGGCCGTGGGCGATGACCGCGACTGCTCTCTTGGCGTCAAGGTGAATGGTGCCAGCGCCAGTCACCTTTCCATCCAACAGCGTATGAGCACTCAGCACCCATCGGGTAGCTGAGGCTGATTCCTCCAGCGCCCGTAGCTGCGTGGGTGGCGCCAGATGGGCATCGTCAACGATGTAGAGTGTCGGTTCTGGAGTCGACGCCGCGGTCGGAACACCCGCCGTCGGGTCGGTAAGACGGAAGGTGCGCCAACCGCTCGCGCCAATGGCGCGCGCGGCCTGCAAGGCGCATATCGATTTGCCTGCGCCAGGAACACCGGCCAGCCGCGCTGTCCCGGCTTGGCGAAGCTCCTGAAGCAGGGTTTCGGCCTCTGGTAAGGTCGGGCAGGCGCCAACGTCCGCAGGCCCAAGTGGGCGTCCCATAAGTGCAGGGCCGAGATCGCGCAACGACGTGAAGGAGACCTCTGCCCAGTCGGGAGCCGCGGCAGTCTTTTCAGCCAGTGCGCCTAAGAGCTGTTGGATCGCGCTAGATCGTTCTGGGTAGAACTCCTCGACGACCTTGGGGTAGGACGAAAGCAGGCCAACGATCGACTCCCACCCGAGTACTGCCACGGGGAACTGGCCAGCCTTTACACGCCGCTCCGATACAGCCGCGACGTGTCGTTGAAGCGCCCCCTCGTTCGGAGCTGTGGTGGCAAACACCCACTGACTGAGTTGGGGCGAAAAGCGTTCCGCTTTCGCGAGTTCGGCATCGAACTCGTCAGCCGTCGCGGCGGCGCCGTAGAGTTGATCCTTCCCCTTACACTGCACGCCATAGGTGCGACTCGGCTCGTCCTTTGGTGGGCCGAAAACGTCGACGCCGTGCTGCACTTGACCCGCCCGGCCGTGCCGCTGGATGAGCGGGTTCTCCCATACCGCCGCGAAGAGAGCCCGCATCAGCGCTTCGAACTTGTCCCAGTTTTTTGGCGCCGGAAGTTGCTGGTCGAGGAGGTCCATTGCTCTATTGAACAGTCTACGGGCCAGCTTCGTCAACGTCCAAAATCTAGATCGGCGTCAATGTCTCATATTTGCGCTGTGCAATCCCTCACGCCCGAAGTGAGGGGGCGGAGCGGCATTGGACGACATGGTCATCGGCAGCGACACGTCATCTCAGGGGGCAAGGCCCGATCGGCGGGTAATGACGATGATTGAGCGGTAATTCTCGGTTGCCGTGCCTCGATTCCGGCTGGTGGGGTTATGCGAAGTCTCATAATCACCAAAAACGAAGCACACGGACAGGCGTATCCACGCGGGGACACAATATATGTCGAGCAGCAATTGCCTTCTTTGCGGTCAGGAATCTGATCTCCAATTGAGCCATATCTTCCCAGCATTTGCTTTCCGTTGGCTGAGGGAGTCCGCGGAAACGGCCATTTCAGAATGGGCACGAATCCCAACCAGCGTGCTCAAGACGGGATCAAACGACACTGGCTCTGTTCCTCGTGTGAGAATGTGCTCAGCCGTTCGGAACGATCATTTGCAACGCAACTGTTCCATCCTTATCTCGACAACTCTGGCACACGGTTTCACCACGGTGCGTGGATGATCCATTTCTGCACATTCTTGTCATGACGAGCGCTTCGGTCACGGCGCAGCGCATGGCAACCCTCCTGGAGAGCATGTCCGGCCAGCGACATCAGAAGATTGATGAAGCGTTCCGAAAAAACGTCAACAGATACATCGATAGCGATGCCTTCGAGGCGATGCGCACGGACGTTGAAATGTTTGGGCACGGATCCTTCTCAAAGCGAGGTGAAAAAAATAGCACTGCGCGGCGCACGCAAACCGCGCACAGATAGTCCCCGCTAGACGCTATATGCGAATGTGTGCCGAACCACACGGTACAAGATCAAAAACCAATAACTCGGGCGACGTCTGTTGGCGTATCCGAACCGCGTTTGCGAAATCCAGTGAGATCACTATCCAATCAGGGAACCTTATCGCAACAGCGTGATTGGCCGTACAAACTCTGCTTCCGAACAACCCGTGACCGGGACTTCCAGCGCTCTTTGCCAGTGACGCCGCACCTCTTAATCGACCGTGGTGACTCAATTGTAAGCCGTCAATAAACGACGCCCTACCAATGGTAGGCAGAAGGTCAGATGCTAAGTGTCCGCGTGGACACATGCACTCAGACCGTGATGACAGAGAAACAGGACCTTCGAAGCAGACTGGTGATTGGCCGCAGACGGGATGGCCGGCGGGAATTTGATGAAGATGCCGTGCGGGAGCTGGTCGAGTTTTGCCTGAGGCCGGGGGTATCGATCGCCCGGGCGGCCATGGACCATGACGTTAATCCGAACCAGTTGCGTCGCTGGATCTCGCGCCATCAGCAGCATACGCTGCAAACACCAATGAGACCAGACCCGCTGGTGATAGACGGCGTATCGATCGACATCCCAGGCCCAGCGCGTCGTGTTCCGGTGAGTGAAGCGCAGGCATTTGTCCCTGTCGTCACCGCGCCATCGACAGTGCCTGCCGTTTCCCCTGTACTGCCACCGGACACGTCGTTGATGGCGCTCTCGTTACATGTGCGCCTGTCGAATGGTGTCGAATTTGATCTTGGCGAGGCGAGCGTCGACGAGCTGGCCACGGTGATCCAGATGCTCGGGAGGCTGCCGTGTTCCGGTTCGACGAAGGGCTGAAGGTCTACCTGCATCGCGATCCGGTCGACTTCCGCATGGGCATCAACGGGCTGTCGATCCTGGTCGAACAGGCGATGCGCCTGAACCCAATGACCTCAGCGCTGTTCGTCTTCGGCAATCGCCGTCGCGATCGCATCAAGATTCTCGGCTGGGGCGGCAACGGCTTCTGGTTGCTGCTCAAGCGACTCGAAGCCGATCGCTTCATCTGGCCGAACGGAAGCGACACGATCACGCTCAACGCCGAGCAGTTGCACTGGCTGCTCGACGGAATCGACCTGACAGTGATCCAGAAGCATCCCCAGCGATATTACGCGCGGATGAGCTGAACACTACGCAGGTGGCATGGTCTAATCGGCCATGCCGAATAGCCCCGTCATGTTGAGCGCGGAGGAGTACGAAGCGCTGATTGCCGCGATCGCCGAACGCGATGCGCTGCGCGGTGAGCTTCGACTCGTGACGGCTCAGCGCGATCTGGCCGAGGAGAAACTGCGGGCCTACAAGCACGAACTGTTCGGCGCATCGAGCGAAGCGCGCCATGTCGACCAGCTCGGTCTGTTCAACGAAGCCGAGGCGCTGGCGACGACTACCGACGCGCCCGCGCGCGAGGATATGCCCGGCACATCGGTCGCTGCCCACACGCGAGGCAAGCGCGGGCGCAAACCACTCGATCCGAATCTGCCGCGCGAGGTCGTGCGGCACGAGTTGCCCGAGTCAGAACGGTTCTGCGCGCATGATGGCCATGCTCTCGTCGAGATCGGCGTGGAAACGAGCGAGCGGCTCGACGTGATTCCCGAGCAAGTGCGCGTCGTTCAGCACCAACGGGTCAAATACGCGTGCCCATGCTGCGATCTCGGTATCAAGGTCACGCCCGCACCGGCGCGTATCATCCCTCGCGGGCTGCTCACGGAATCCGCGCTGGCGTGGATCATCACCGGCAAGTACCAGTACGGTATGCCGCTGTATCGTCAGGCCACGCTGCTGCGTCGCTTCGGCGGAGACATCTCGTCGAATACGCTGGCCGCCAGCGTGGTGCGGGTGGGACTGGCCACGCAGCCGGTGATCAACCTGATGCGCGACGCGCTGCTCGAATCGGACCTGATCTACGGCGACGAGACAACGTTCCAGGTGCTGAAGGAACCGGGACGAAGGCCGCAGGCGAAGAGTTACTTGTGGGCGCAGATCAACGGCTCGGGGCCGCCTGTACGGATGTTCTCGTACTCGCCGGGGCGCGGCGCCCAGCATGCGCAGAAGCTCTATGCTGGCGTGCAGCCTGGCACCGTGCTGATGACTGACGGGTACGAGCTCTACAACGGAATCGCCCACGATCACCAGCTCGTGCATCTCGGATGCTGGGCACACGTGCGCCGCGGCTTCATCAAGGCCGAGGAGTCGGTGCCGAAGGCGGCACGCTCGCCGGATCTGCTGGCCACGCGCTTCGTCGTGCTGATCGGCAAGCTGTTCGCGGCCGAGGCGCGCAGCGCGAAGTGGAAGTCTGAACGTCGGCAAGGACTGCGCGCTCGGTACAGCGCCCGCGTGCTCGCCATCATCGAGCGCATGCTGGTCGAGCATCTGCCGGGCGTCGTGCCGTCGAGTCTGCTCGGCAAGGCATTGCAGTACATGAGCGGACAGTGGCCCAAGCTGGTCCGATACGTCGGTAACGGCAACTGGCCGATCTCGAACAACCTGTGCGAGAACGCGATCCGGCCGTTCGTCGTCGGCCGCAAGGGCTGGCTGTTCTCCGATACTGTCGCTGGCGCGCAGGCCAGCGCCAACCTGTACTCCCTCGTCGAGACGTGCAAGGCGAACGGCGTCGAGCCGTATCGCTATCTGGTCTGGCTGTTCACCAGGTTGCCGCTCGCCGCAACCGCCGACGACTATGCCGCCCTCATGCCATGGAGCATGCCTGCCACTCCCAACCTCTGATGGGCGTCGTTAAAAGACCGCATACACTCAATTTCGGTCTAGGACAGCTTAAAAGCCAGATTGTAGTCCCGTTGCGTTCGCTTGATCCCTTGCTCCACTTGGCAGCTCTTCGTTTCGGCGAAAAAGTGCCAACCTATTTCAGGACCAGTCAGTCACACACGTCAAAAAAAAGCGCCCGAAGGCGCTTTTCCTAACCAACTAACCAGTCACAGGCTTAGAAGCGGTGACGCAGGCCCACCGTTGCCGCGGTCTGGCTGACCTTCGAGCTCGGATATGCATTGACGTCGCCGTTGTAGATGGAAGCGCCCAAACCGGCACCCTTCGTGCCGCGTTGGTACACTGCCTGAGCGTAGACGTCCGTACGCTTCGACAGCGAGTAATCAGCCTGCACGCCGAACTGATTCCAGTGCGTGCTTTGGCCGTTTTGCTTTGCGCTCGTGTACGTATAAGCAGCACCCAGGCCGAGGGCCGGCGTCAGGTTGTACTTCCCGTTGATTTCATAGTTGTCAGCGCGCAGCGTACCGGCTCCGCTCGTTTGATTGTCGAGGCGCGATTGCGTCCACGCTGCGCCGACTTGCGCCGGGCCAAACGCGTACCCTGCTGCAATACCGTAGGTGCGAGTGCGGCCTTGGACTCCGAACGCCGTACCAGTCGTCGAATCAATGCTCGGGTTTACCGCGCCCGTCGTGGACAGACCTGCGTTGTTTGCTTGCGAGTATGCCGCACCCAGCTTCAGGCCTTCGAACTGATACGACAAACCGGCGCTATATGCACGATTGTTGGCAAAGTTCGTGCTGTTCGAGAACGAGTACGTGCCGCCGAATTGCAGGCCGGCGTAGTTCACGCTCGTGTACTTGATTGTGTTATTCAGCGCGACGTCGCCGTTCGTGCTCAGACGGTCGTTGTTCAGCGGGTGCGCGAAGTACGTGCCGCCCCACGAGCCCGTTGCCGTCAGCGGCGCCAGGTAGTCTTGCGTTGCGTCATACTGCTTACCCAGCGTGACCGTGCCGTACTGGCTCGACAGGCCGACGAAAGCCTGGCGGTTGAACATGCCGCCGTTGCCGTTTGCGAAGCGGCCGTTACCGATGTTGAAGCCGCTTTCCAACGTGAAGATTGCCTTCAGGCCGCCACCGAGGTCTTCCGAACCACGCAGACCGAAACGGCTCTGGTCAATGCCTGAACCCAACGACCAACGCGACTTCCCTTGGCCGGATGCGGTCTGGACGTTGCTTTGGTAGGTGATGCCTGCGTCCAGCACGCCGTACAGCGTGACGCTGCTTTGCGCGTTAGCGGCGGTAGCGAACGATGCTGCAACTGCTGCAACGATCAGAGTCTTGTTCATTCGTGGAGCTCCTTCTAAAAAGAGGCAGGTCTTGCGACCTTGTTGATAAAGCGGGTCTGTAACCGCCAAAGCGGCCTTGTTTGTTGGTCAGCCCCGATAGATCGCTCCCGGGGCTGGGTGAATTACGAATCGGCCGGACAGGCCGGGCGCCCGCTTTCCAAGCTGCGCACCGCGCTCGCGATCTGTGCGGCGAACTGCTCGAGCATGCGTTGTTGCACTTGAACCATGTCGGCGTAGTTGCCGGGGGCGGCCTCAATGAGCCGCGTGCTGCACGAAATGCGCGTGCCAGGCGTGTCCTGTTGCACACCGACGGCCCAATCCGCTTCGAACTGGGCCATGCGCCCCGGCCACGCATCGAAGCGACGCACTTGCGTGCGGATGCTCATGACGGTCTGGTTCGACGGACGTGGAAGGCCGGTGACGTTGCGCGCGCCCAGTTGCCCGACGAGTGACGACGACAGCGCCGCGCGCAGCTCGTCGCCGAGCGGCGCGACCCAGCGTTCGTTGTCCAGGATCACCGCGGTGCCTGTCCCGTTGCGAACGACCATCTGCTGCTGGTCGAGCTGGGCCGGGATGCCGACGGGGAACACGTTGATCGCCAGCGGCGTGGTGCCGCGCGCGGTCGTCGCCGTCGCCGACGTGGCCGGCGAGACGAGCGTGTAGTAATGGACCGGGTTCGACGCGCAGGCGGTCAGCGCGATGACGGCGCCGGCGCTCAGGGCGATCGTTCTGGCGCGGATCGGGAAGCTCATGGTTGTCTTGGCTCCTGCTTGACCGGCGGGGTTGAAGTATCGGCCGGCGCGATCGGCGCATGATCGGCCCCGGTTCCCCGGAGCAGCGATTCGGGCCGGCGGCCCAGCATGTCGGTCAGCGTGCGCAGCGATCGCGCGGTACGCTGGACTTCGGTCAATGTGTTCGTCAGGTTTTCCTGAAGCGGGCCGTCCTCGGCGAGGCCCTGGCGCAACGTGCCGAACGTTTGGTTCGCCTGGTCGAGCACGCGTGTCGTCGATGGCAGCAGTTGGCCGTTGACCTGCCTGAGCGTTGCGTCCAGAGTCGTCAGGCTCGAATCGACATGCTTGCCGATCGACTCCAGCGGCATCTTGTTGATCTTGTCGACGATGTCGGCGATCTGTTCGGGCAGTTTGTCAAACGTGCTCGTGACGGTAGGCAGGGTCAGCGGCGTGGCATTGGCGTCGAACGGTACCTTCGGCGCGTTTTTCACGAAATCGAACGAAATGTAGAGTTGCTCCGTCAGCAGGTTGCCGGTGCGCGTCTCCGCCCGGAGCCCGTGCTTGACCAGCCCCGCCAGGAACTGGGCCACGCGCGGATTGCCGTTGCCTTCAGTCTTCTGCAGTTTCTCGACGACGGGGCCGAGCCGATAGGGATAGACCTTGACCATGACGATCGACTGGAAGCGCCGTGCGGCGCTGTCGAAGTCGAGCTGGGTCGAGACGACCTTGCCGATGTCGACGCCGGAGAATTCCACCGGCGCCCCGACCGCAAGCCCGCGCAATGGCCGCTCGAACTTCAGCCGAATGAGCTGCGAAGGCCCGTCCGGAACGGCCATCGCCGACGCTTCGTTGGCGGTTAGCCTGAACACGGTATCGGGGGGCGCGGCCGGTGCGCTGCTGTCGTCCGGCGTCGCGAACGCGATGCCGCCGCCCACGATCGTCGCGACCGACTGGGTCTTCAGCTTCAGGCCATTCGCGTCGAGCGAAAGGTCCATGCCGCTCGCGTTCCAGAAGCGCGTATCGGTCGTCACCAGACGATCGTACGGCGCATCGATGAACACCTGCAGGTTCATGTCGCGAGTTTGCATGTTCAGCTTGTACGACGCGACGTGGCCTACCAGCAGATGGTGGTAATAGACCGGCGAGCCGATATCAAGCGAGCCGAGATCGGTGGCCAGCAATGTGAAGCTTGTCCCCGGCATGCCGTTGATGACTGTAGGTGGCGTTTCTAGCCCGGTGTAGGCTTTCCGCGATTTGTCCGAGCGGCCCGTGTCCATGCCGATGTACGCGCCGGAGAACAGCGTATCGATGCCTGATACGCCGCTCATGCCGACGCGGGGCCGTACGACCCAGAACCGCGTATCGTCGCGAATGAGGTTGCGCGCATTCTTCACGAACGAAACGGTCGCGACCACGTGTGAACTGTCGTCGCTCAGCGAAATTGCGGTCACGGTGCCGATCACGACGTCCTTGTACTTGACGGGCGTCTTGCCAGCTTCGAGGCCTTGTGCAGTGTTGAATGTGATCGTGATTTCCGGTCCGACGGACAACCATGCGTGTATCACCATCGACAGGCCGATCAACGCCGCGACGACCGGCACGAGCCAGACGAGCGAGAGCCGCATCCGGTTGCGTGTCACGGGCGGATCGTGAGGTTCGAGGCCATGCGGGCCGGATGCGGGATTCATGCTTCCTCGGCGTCCCAAATGAGGCGTGGGTCAAAACTCATCGCAGACAGCATCGTGAGAATGACGACCATGCCGAAAAACAAAATGCCGGCGCGTGGCTCGATCTCGGAAAGCGGACCGAACCTCACCAGCGCGCAGATGATCGCGACGACCAGCACGTCGAGCATCGACCAGTAGCCAATCAGTTCGACCGCGCGGTACAGCACGGTCCGCTCGCGCATGGCCGACACGCTGTGCCGACCCGTCGTGACGAGCAACATTCCGATAGCGAGGAACTTCGTGCACGGCACGACGACGCTCGCAATGAAGATGACCGACGCGATGCCGTACGAACCCGCATTCCAGAACATCACGACGCCGCTGAGAATCGTCGATTCGCTTTGGCTGCCGAGCAGCGTGGTGCGCATCACCGGCAAAAGGTTGGCCGGGATGTAGAAAATCAGACTGGCGATCAGGAGCGCCCAGGCGCGCACGAGGCTGTTCGAACGACGAGGGTGCAGCGCGGACTCGCATCGCGGGCAGTGTTTCGTTTCGGACGCGTGCGGAACCGCATCCTGCTCGGCGGGTGAAGATGGGCGGCAGACAAGGCCGCAAGCATGGCACCCGACCATACCCAGCTGACTGGCGCGCACGGGCAGGCTCACGGGTGTCCTCCGGCGGGCTCCACCGGCACAACCCAGTCCCATAACTGGCGCGCATCGTGGCCGGCGATCACCGGAATCAGCACCATCAGCACCGCCGTGGCCCACAAGCCGGCGCCGGGAATGATCTGCATGATGCTGGACAGCTTGATGATGGCGATGAGGATGCCGAGCAATCCGACCTCGATCATGCTCCATGGTCGCAGCGCGACAAGTAACCGCATCAGCGGGCCGAACGCGGGCGCGCGATGCCTCGCGCGGGCAAAGGCCAGTAACCAGATCAGCGTCGCAACCTGTAGAAACGGCACCACCACGATGGCAAGGGCCGTTGGAATCGCGATCGGCGCGGCGAATCCCTGCGCGAGCGCAAGCGCGGATTGCCACAGCGTGGCTTCGCTATGCCGCCCCTGCACGCTGATTCGCATGATCGGGCAAAGGTTGGCGATGGCGAAGACGACGCCTGAAGCAATGGACAGCGCGAGCCACCGGTCGATATCGAGCCAGCTCGATCGAAACAACACGGCTGAACACCGTTCGCAACGCGCGATCTCGTGAGGCGCCAGTGCGCGGCGTCGGTAGACGCTGTCGCAATGCTCGCAGACGATCAGGGTCGGAAACGTGTCCATGTGTTCGTGTTGCTCGTGCACGTGTATTCGATGAGTTGCGTCGCAGTATGCTTCGACTCGATGGACGTTTTTGTGAGGTTTGATGGAGAAATGATTGAATCGATGTAAAAAATTGCAGGCCGCCTGACAGCCATGCTGGTTCAGCTCTGCAGGCCCACACAATCTGTTACGACAATGGCGAACCGGGGTTGTATGGGAGTGCTATCTTTCGCCACCCGTTCGTCGAAACGAATGGGCAGCAACGCAAGAAACATGGACTTGAGATTGAGCACAAGGAAGAGCATTCGCATGTTGAAGAAGATCGCCCCCGCATTCATCATTACCGCGGTCGCGCTGATTTCACTGCCGGCCGCGGCGGACAGCTGGGACAACGCGCTTGGCGGTGCACTCGGCGGTATTGCCGGTGCCACCGTCGGCGATGCACTGGGTGGCCGCACTGGCGCGGTAGTGGGCGGTGCGATCGGCGGCGGTGCCGGTGGCGCGATCGCGGCGGACCGCAACGAGCGCGACGGGGCAATCATTGGCGGTGCACTCGGCGGCGGTGCGGGCACTGCGGCCGGTCATGCGATGGGCGGCCGCAACGGCGGGCTCCTCGGTGCGGCGCTCGGCGGTGGCGGAGGCGCGGCGCTGGGTGGCAACCTCGGACGTAACGCACGGGACCGCGACGATGCGCGAGACCGCGACAGTATGCGCAGGATGCGCCGCAACAAGCATCGCTATGACGAGGCTTACTACGATTATTGAGCGGATTGATGGCGTCCGGCGAGCGCGCATGCGATAAGTCGGGATATGCGTTTTGCTCGCCACACGGTGCAGTTTGACCGACTTCGCGTGAAGGTTGCGCAGTCGGCTGCGTTATTCATAACGTAGTGCTTCGGCCGGATTCATTCTTTCACCGCGCCGGCTCGGGCGGTTCCTTCGAGGCAGAGCACGAGAGCCAACTGGAGCTGTACTGGCGTCGACTCGCGAAGCACAAGCAAGAGCCAGATGAGGCACTGCCGATCGGCATCGTCCGGTGTGTGCGGAAAGGGCGAGAGCAGATCGAATTTCTTGAGCTCGGCGAGTGCGGTATGCCGAATACGGTTGGTATACTTCCGGCTTCCTATCCTTGATGTCGTTCCGACATGCCGTGCTCTGATACTTCGACCCAGCATTTACCAACGGTAAAACGTGCCAGGGGCCGTCCGTCTGGCGATACGCATGTGGGATTTGATTCGCTTCTGCGATGTGCGCGACAGATGTTTGCCAAACAAGGCTATGCCGCCACAAGCGTGCGGAAGATCGCTGGCCTTGCCGGGGTCGATCCGGCGTTGATGTCACATCATTTTGGGTCGAAAGAAGGGCTCTGGACTGCGGTAGTCGAACAACTGGCCGTACAGCTGGGACCCGTGATCGAAACGACGAAGCAATTGCGCAATAGCCGCATGTCCTCGATCGAGCGTGTCCGGCAAGCCATGATACTTTTTATCGACAGCCTGTTCGAAACGCCTGACGTCGGAATGTTTTTTGCGACCGCGACGACAGAACATGGTGCGCGATTGGATCTGCTGGTCGACAGGTTGATCGGCCCTTATCGCGACGCAGTCGTCCCGCTTCTCCAGGACGCCATAGAGGCTCGCAAGGTAAAGCCATGCGATCCTGAGCTTATGCATGCGATGATCGTCAATGCAATAAGCAACACGGTCTCTTATGGTCACGTGCTGGCCAAATTCTCGGATCTTACCGAGCATCCCGAGCAGTTCAAGAGCGGCATGCTGAACATCGCCATGGGGTTGCTGCGTTAACGTGGCGGCTACGCCGGATGCATGCGGTCTCCCGAGGCATCGGTTCACCATGCCGATTGAGATAGACCGACGATACACATGCCATGAGCGTCGAGTTGACGACGGTTCTCGCAGAACGCGGTGGAAAAAAGCAGGGACTACCGAGGAACGTCTTTGCGCGACCACGGACGATATCCACTAAACTCTGCGGACTCTTGCGTTGACGGCCGCGGGGCGGGGCGGATGTCACGTGCGTCCGGCGCGCGGCTCCGCTGAATTCTCGTACCCATGACCACCGATACCCATTCCGCCGATCTGCTCGGCAATCTCCTCAAGAATGTTTCGCGCTCCTTTTACCTGTCGCTGTGCGTGCTGCCTGACGGCATGCGCGAACCGGTCGGGCTCGCATACCTGATCGCGCGCGCGGCCGATACCATCGCGGACACCGCACTCGTCGCCCCGGACCGCCGTGTGGCGCTGCTGACGCAATTGCGCGAGAACGTCGAGCAGCTTGACGACGGTGTCTCACTGTCCCATGCACTCGAGGACGTGACGCGGATGCAGACGGATTCTCACGAACACGTGCTGCTCGGCTCGATACCGCCGATGCTCGCGCTGCTGCGCGCGCAGACGGATGCCGACAGCGCGGCGATCCGCAAGGTCGTCGCAACGCTCACTTCCGGCATGGAATTCGACCTGCGCACGTTTCCGGACGAACAGTCGGGGCAGGTCGCTTCACTGCCGACGTACGACATGCTCGATCGCTACACCTACCTGGTCGCGGGTTGCGTCGGAGAGTTCTGGACGGATATGACGGGCGCGCACACATGTGCTGCACGCAGCTGGGACTTCCAGGACATGTTTGATAAAGGGATCCAGTTCGGCAAGGCGCTGCAGATGACCAACATTTTGCGCGACTGCGCGAAGGATCTCCCTATTGGCCGTTGCTACCTGCCGGACGACGTGCTGGCCGCGCACGGGCTTGGCGTGTCCGATCTGATGCAGCCGGGTGCGTCGACGCGTGCGCGCGGCGTCCTGATCGACCTGTTGCGCGTAGCGCTCGACCAGTATCGCGATGCGTGTCTGTATACACTCGCGATCCCGCGTCGCTTCGTGCGGTTGCGGCTCGCGTGCCTGTGGCCGATTCTTATCGGCCTCGAGACGCTCGAGCTATTGGCCGGCCACGACGCGTGGCTCGACCCGACGGCGCCGGCCAAGGTACCGAGAAAGCGCGTCTACCAGATCATGGTGTTGTCGCTGTTGATCATCGGTTCGAACGTGGCGATTGAGACACGGATAGCACGGCTCATTGCGTCCGTCGATGCGTTGGCTCAGATCAAGGCACCGGCTGCCTGCTAACGGCGGCGTCACCGCATGCGGAGCAAAACGAATTACGAACCTGCTTTGTGCCCCAGTTTGACAAGTTCAACCACGGTCGAGACGAGCCCGACCAGAAGCAGAATGGCAAGGACCAGATAGTCCGGCGTTTCCCGGATCACGACCGCGATCGGGTTATCGATGACTGAAGACGCGGTCAAGACGATCAAACCATAGACGACGAACCACCCGGTCAAGATTCCCAGTGCGATTGCAGCGATCAGTAGCGCGAATATACATGCTACGCAACCACGACCGGCGACACGCATTTATTGGACACCTAGCAGTCGATAGCCCACGCCGCGCATCACGTCCGGCATCCCGGGCGCACCAGCGCATTCGAGTTTCTTGCGTAGCCGACTGATATGGCTATCGACGGTACGCTCCAGTGCATCGCCGTCGGGCAGGCAGGCGCTGACCAGTTCGCTGCGCGTGAACACGCGATTCGGCGAACTTGCCAGATGGGCGAGCAGCCGAAACTCGGTCAACGTCAGCGAGACGCTGGTCCCTCCGGTGTCGGTGCGGATCGTGGTCAGATAGCTTTGTGTGTCGATCTCGAGCTTGCCGACCTTGATGACGCGTCCCGACTTGGCCGTTTCGAAACGGCGCAGGATCGCACGAATGCGCGCGACCACCTCGGCTGGATTGAATGGCTTGGTGATGTAGTCGTCCGCGCCGAAACGCAGCCCTTGCAATCGATCGATCTCGCGGTCCAGCGCCGTGAGGATGACGATAGGCGTGTCGCTGCGGCGTCGCACTTCGAGGAGGACTTCCCAGCCATCCTTCTGCGGCATCCTGACGTCGAGCAGGATCAGGTCGGGCTTCAGCATCGGCAGCACGTCGAGCACGGCCTGCCCGTGACTGACACGATAGGTACGGAAGCGGTCGTGAGCGAGGTAGGCGTCGAGTATTTCCGCGATCTCCGGATCGTCTTCGGCAATGAGTATCAGAGGGTTCATCGGGTTCACTGGAAGTGGGCGTGATCGAGAGGCGGCCGGCGACGCAGCACGTGCGCCACCGGACTTCGCGATGCTTTCAGTCCTCGCGAACGGATCGCCGACCGCCCATGGCTCAGGAGTTCGCCGTGCTGTCGGCGGGAGGGACTTCGGTGTCGATCAGACCGCCACCGAGCGCCTTGTAGAGCGCGACCGCGTTGTCCAGTTCGGCGTTGCGCAGGTCCAACAGCGTCTGACGCGCGGCATACAGCTGTCGCTGCGAGTCGAGCAGCTCCAGCCTATCCTCGATGCCCGCGCGATAACGCAGATTGACGAGGTCGGTACGGCGCTCGGCGCTCTTGACGACCCGCGCCTGCGCGTCGATCTGACGGCTGAAGGTCTCGCGTCCGGCGAGGCCGTCGGCCACTTCCCGGAATGCAGTCTGGATCGCGCGTTCATACTCGACGACCGCGCTGGACTTGCGCACTTCCGCGAGATTCAGCTCGGAACGCAGCCGGCCACCCTGGAAGATCGGCAGCGTGACCTGCGGCGCGAAGCTCCATACGCGCTGGCCGCCGTCGAACAGGCTGCCCAGCCCCGGGCTGAGGAACCCGATCGACGAGGTCAGCGACAGGCGCGGGAAGAACGCCGCGCGCGCCGCGCCGATGTCGGCGTTGGCGGCCACGAGATTCTGCTCGGCCTGCTGGATGTCCGGCCGGCGGTACAGCAATTCCGACGGCAGTCCGGCCGGCAGTTGCGTCATCACCGGCTGGCGTTCCAGCGACAGCGGGTCGGGCAGGTTCTTCGGCAGGTCGGTACCGACCAGCAGCCGCAGCGCATTGTTGGCCTGCTCGACGGCGCGCGAACGCGCCTCGAGATCGGCGCTGGCGCTCGCGACCTGGCCTTCGGCCTGCGCGATGTCGACGCCGCTGGCTTGATCCGCGAGTTTGAGCCGGCGCGCGAGGTCGAGCGACTGGCGCCAGTCGTTCAGCGTGCGCTCGGACAGCGCGCGCTGCTCCTGCGCGAGGCGCTCGGCGAAATACGCGTTGGCCACGGAGCCGACGAGTGCAATCTGCACGGCGCGACGGCCGTGATCGGTCGCGAGGTAGCGCGCGAACGCCGCATCGGACAGCGACTTCACACGGCCGAACAGGTCGATCTCGAAGGCGCTGACGCCTACGTTCACGCCATACTGGTTCTGCGTGTTTTCGAGTAGCGGCGGGTTCGATTGCGAGTCGGCCGCCGTGCGCTGGCGCGTGAAGCTCGCGCCGGCACTGATCGACGGCAGGCGCGCGGAGCGCTGGATGCCATACTGCGCTTCGGCGGCCTGGACGTTCAGCGCAGCCAGGCGCAGGTCGCGGTTGTTCTCGAGCGCGAGCTCGATTAGGCGCTGCAGGCGACGATCGCCAAACATCGTGCGCCAGCCAAGATCGGCTGCGTTCGCGTGCTGGTCAGCCGCGGCAGTAGTCGTATAGGCGGTCGGCACCGGCATCTCGGGCCTGACCAGCTTCGGCGCCATCGAGCACGCCGACAACGCGAGAGCGGCGGAAACCGCAGCGGAAAGAATGAGTAGTCGCATGGCATCAACCTTCTTGTTCGGGGGTCACGTTGGCGCGCTTCTTGCCAGACGCGAGCCATGCCGAGATGCGTTCCTGGATGCTCATCACGAACACAAAGAAAACCGGCACGAAGAAAATGGCCAGCACGGTGGCGGCGACCATGCCGCCGAACACACCGGTACCGATCGCGTGCTGCGTTTCGGCGCTGGCGCCGGTTGCGATCATCAAAGGCACGACACCGAGGCCGAACGCGAGCGAGGTCATCAGGATCGGGCGCAGGCGTAGCTTCGACGACTGTACGGCCGCCTCGATCAGCCCCTTGCCTTCCTCGCGCAACTGCTTCGCGAACTCGACGATCAGGATTGCGTTCTTCGCGGACAAGCCGATCACCGTAATCATCCCGACCTTGAAGAACACGTCGTTCGGCAGCCCGCGGAGCAGGACTGCGGCGAGTGCGCCGATCAGGCCGAGCGGCACCACCAGCATCACCGACAGCGGAATCGCCCAGCTCTCGTAGAGCGCCGCGAGCACCAGAAACACGACGATCATCGACAGCGCCATCAGCATCGGCGCCTGAGAGGCCGACTCGCGCTCCTGCAGGGACTGGCCCGTCCACGCCACCGTGAAGCCCGGCGGCAACTGCGCGGCCAGGCGCTCCATCTCGGCCATCGCCGCGCCGCTGGAGTAGCCGGGCGCCGAACCGCCGGAGATGCGTGCGGACGGATAACCCTGGAAGCGCACCAACTGGAGCGGGGTCTCTGACCAGACCGGACGCACCACCTCGGACAACGGCACCATGCCGCCGGCCGCGTTGCGCACGTAGAGCTTCATCACGTTGTCGATCTGCATGCGTGCCGGGGCATCGGCCTGGATGATCACCTGCTGCATGCGGCCCGCGTTCGGGAAGTCGTTCACATAGGTCGAGCCCATCGCGGCCGACAACGTATCGCTGATGGTCGTGAACGACACGCCTAGCGCTTCGGCCTTGTCGCGGTCGATATCCAGCTTCACGCTTGTGCCGGCCGGCAGGCTGTCCGGATAGACCCCCGTCACGATTTTGCTTTGGGCGGCCAGTTCGAGCAGCTTCATCTCTGCCGCCTTGAGCGCGGCGTAGCCCTGGTTGGCACGATCCTGCAGGCGCATCGTGAATCCCGAGCTGGTGCCCAGCCCGTCAATGGCCGGCGGCAGCAGGCTCATGACCGTACCTTCGGTCACGCCCCCCATTGCAGCCTGCGCGTGCATCGCTTCTTCCATCGTGGACGAACCTTCCCGCTTGCCCCAGTCCTTGAGGACCGCGTAGTTCAGTGCCGCGTTGGAACCGAGACCGGAGAAGCCGTAGCCGATGATGGAGATGCTCGACTGGATCGCCGGACGCGAGGCGAGGTGCTTCTCGAGCGTCTTGACCACGTCGCCCGTGCGCTCGACGGTCGAATCCGCCGGGAGCAGGAAGCCGGTCATGAAGTAACCCTGGTCTTCTTCGGGCAGGAACGACGACGGCAGCATGCGGAAGCCGAATACCAGTGCGACGGAAATCGCGATGAACAGCAGCATGACGCGGCCCGTGCGGCCGACCAGGCGGCCGACGCGCGTCTCGTACCAGCCCGTCAGGCGATCGAAGCGGCGGTTGAACCAGCCGAAGAAGCCGCGTTTCTCATGGTGACCGTGCTCGATCGGCTTGAGCATCGTTGCGCACAGGGCCGGCGTGAGCGTCAGCGCGAGCAGTGCGGAGAACAGGATCGACACGGCCATCGACAATGTGAACTGCTGATAGATCACACCGACCGAGCCGCTCGACATCGCCATCGGCAGGAACACGGCCGTCAGCACCAACGTGATGCCGATGATCGCGCCGGTAATCTCCTTCATGGCCTTGATCGTTGCATCCTTCGGCGACAGCCCTTCTTCGACCATCAGGCGTTCGACGTTCTCGACGACGACGATCGCATCGTCGACGATGATGCCGATCGCGAGCACCATGCCGAACATCGTCAGCACGTTGATCGAGAAACCGGTCATCAGCATCACCGCGAACGTGCCGAGCATCGCGACCGGCGCGACGATCGCCGGGATCAGCGTGTAGCGCACGTTCTGCAGGAACAGGTACATCACGAGGAACACGAGCACCATCGCTTCGAGCAGCGTGTGAATCACCTTCTCGATCGAGATCTTCACGAACGGTGCGGTATCGAACGGGATCGAGTAGGTCATGCCGGCCGGCATGGTTTTGGCGATCATGTCCAGTTGCTCGCGCACGGCTTCCGCCGTCTTCACCGCATTGGCGCCCGGCGCCAGTTGCACGCCGGCGAAAGTGGCCGGCTTGCCGTTCTCGCTGTTCACGAAGGTGAACGCCTGCGGGCCGAGTTCGACCCGTGCGACATCGCCGAGCACGACCTTCGAGCCGTTCGCGTTCGCGCGCAGCACGATCTTGGCGAACTGCTCCGGCGTCGTGAGCTGGCCTTGCGCGGTGAGCGGCACCGTCACGCGCTGGCCCCGCATCGCAGGCGCAGCCCCGAGGCTGCCCGGCGCGATCTGAACGTTTTGCTGGCTGACGGCAGTGGTCAGGTCGTTCATCGACAGACCGTAGGTGATCAGCTTCTGCGGATCGACCCAGATGCGCATGGCCTGTTCCGAACCGAACAGTTGCACCTTGCCGACGCCCTCGACGCGTCGCAAGTCTTCGACGACGTTGCGCGCCATGTAGTCCGCGAGTGCGTTTTCGTCGTAGCGGCCGCTGTCTGACTTGAGGCCGACGAACAGCAGGAAGCCGGTGGCGGCCGATTGCACGATCACGCCGTTCTGCCGCACGACGGGCGGCAGGCGCGGTTCGACTGACTTGAGCTTGTTCTGTACGTCCACCTGGGCCATTGCCGAATCGGTACCGGGCTTGAAGGTCGCGGTGATCTGCGCCTGGCCGGAGGTATCGGCTGACGATTCGAAGTACAGAAGGTTACGTACGCCGGAAAGCTCGCGCTCGATGAGGCTCAGCACGCTGTCGCTCATCGTCTGCGGCGTGGCGCCGGGGTAGGTGGCGGTAATGGTGACGGTCGGCGGTGCGACCGACGGATAGCGCGCAACCGGCAGTTCGGGAATGGCGATCAGGCCCAGCAAGATGATGAAGAGGGCGATCACCCACGCGAAGACCGGGCGGCGGATGAAGAATTGGGACATGACTGGATGCTCCCGTGACTCAGTGCGACGAAGCGGTCTCGACCGCTTCAGGCGCCTTCCATGCAGTCGCCGTTACCGCCGCACCGTCGGTCAGGCGTTCCATGCCCTCGACGACGATCTTCTGGCCTGCCTGTAGCCCCGACTTGATGCGATAGCTGCGATGCGTCAGTTCGCCGACCTCGACGGCTTTCAGATGCGCCGTGCCCTTCGCGTCGAGCACCCATACCTGCGGCTTGCCGCCCGCGCGGACGATGGCCTGCTGCGGCACGATCAACGCGTTGTCGTAATGCCCACGCGGGATGCGGGCACGTACGTACATGCCCGGCAGCAGCTGGCGCTTCGGGTTGTCGACCAGCACGCGCACCAGCACGTCGCCGGTGCCAGGATCGACGTTGACGCCCGAGAACAGCATGCGGCCGCGCGCGTCGTAGCGTGTATCGTCGTCGCGCAAAACGTCGACCGGCACGCCGTTGCTGTCCGACGCTTGCGGCTGCGACGCGAGCGCGCCGCGCAGCGCTTCGAGCGAGGCGGCCGGCTGGCGCACGTCCACGTAGACCTGGTCGATCTGCTGGATGCGCGCCATCGGCTGGCTGTCGGTGCTTGCCACCAGTGCGCCTTCGGTCACGAGGGCCTGATCGATGCGGCCGGCGATCGGTGCCTCGACGGTCGCGAACTTCAGGTCGAGTTGGCGACGTGCGAGTGTCGCGCGAGCTTGCGCGACGTCGGCGGCAGCCTGGTCGCGTTGGGACACCGAGTCGTCATAGACCTGACGGCTGATTGCGTCGGCTTCGACGAGCGGCTTGAGTCGTGTGGTCTGGACCTTGGCCCGTTCGAGCGCGGCTTGCGCGCGTTGCAGAGACGCCGCGGCCGTGTCCATGTCGGCCTTGAACGGTGCCGGATTGATCTGGAACAGCGGCTGGCCGGCGCGCACCTCCGTGCCCTGTTCGAACAACCGTCGTTGGACGATGCCGCTCACCTGCGGCCGGATCTCGGCGATCCGGACGGCTGCGACACGGCCGGGCAGGTCTTCGGTCAGGTCGAGACGCGAGGTCGCCAGGGTCATTGCCGCAACCGGAGTAGCGGGTGCAGCGGCTTGCTGTTCGGATTGCCCGCAACCCGCCAGTATCGCCGCCGTCACCAGCGCGCCGACGGCGCTGTAGCAGCATCGTTTGTGATTTTTCATGTGGACTCCTTGAGACGCAGGACCCATGGCCCGCATTCTGTGTTCGAGGATGGCATAAACGGTTCCGGTGCCGCAGCCCCGTGCAACTACTAAGTTGCTGCAAATTTCCCAATATGGTCAAATGACCATGTCAATTGACCAAGGGCGCGTAATCTATCCCAAAACAGGAGGTCGCGTTTTCAGGGATGGGCCATCACCTGCGGCGCGGTGTTCGACGGAGGCCGGGAAAGGCTGGACAGAAGGAAGTGGTTTTTGCATGTGACGACAGAACGATGCTTCGTCGACAAGGAAGCCGGGCGTGGTCGGGCAAGACCGAGTATTGGGGGCGGATGTCGCTGCATGCACGACAGATCACCCATGCGGATCACGAAGCGGGCGTCTAGCGCCATCGGGACTTCGGACTGTTATCCATTCAATTTTCACCAGACAGAGCACGAAAGGATGAATCAAACGACTGTATCTTCGGCGCTGAGCGCCCGACTGCGTGACGCCTCCTTGCTGGAGACGCGGGTCTGGCTTGCCTCGGGATGGGAAAAAGGCGAGGAGGGTCGTTCGTTTCCGGTCACGAATCCGGCTACGGGTGAAGTCCTGGCGCGCGTGACGAGTCTCGGTGCTGCAGAGGTGGAGAAGGCCATTGCGGCGTCGGCTGCGGCACAAGAAGCATGGCGCACACGAACCAGCCACGAGCGCGCAAGGATACTGCGCGCATGGTATGACCTGATCGTCGAGCATGCGGACGACCTTGCCTTCATCATGACGTCGGAGCAGGGCAAGCCGCTCGCCGAGGCGCGCGGCGAAATCATGTATGCCGCTTCTTTCGTGGAGTGGTTTGCCGAAGAAGCGAAGCGGGTATATGGCGACGTCATTCCCCACCCGCAATCCGACAAGCGCATCTGCGTCATTCGTCAGCCAATCGGCGTCTGTGCCGCGATCACGCCGTGGAATTTTCCCGCCGCGATGATTACTCGCAAGGTGGCGCCGGCGCTGGCTGCCGGCTGTTCCATCATCGTGCGCCCGGCGGACCTCACGCCATTGACGGCGCTTGCGCTTGCCGTGCTCGCCGAGCGAGCGGGTATTCCCGCCGGTGTCCTTCAAGTGGTGTGTGGCCCGTCGCGCGAGATCGGCGCGGTCCTCACGGCCAGCCCCATTGTGCGCAAGCTTTCGTTTACCGGTTCGACCGAAGTGGGGCGGGTGCTCATGAGCCAATCGTCGGCGACGATCAAGCGGCTTTCTCTCGAACTCGGCGGCAATGCACCTTTCATCGTGTTCGACGATGCGGACCTCGACGCAGCGATTGAAGGCGCGATGGCATCGAAGTACCGAAATAGCGGCCAGACTTGTGTGTGCGCCAATCGCTTTCTCGTGCAGGCTGGCATTCACGACCGCTTCGTCGATGCGCTCGCCCGGCGAGTCCAGGCGCTCAAGGTAGGAAGCGGAACGGAGCCGGGCGTGCAGCAGGGGCCGCTGATCCAGCAGTCCGCCTGCGATCACCTGGACGAACTCGTCGACGATGCGGTAAGCAAGGGCGCACGAATCGTCACTGGCGGGAAACGCCATCCGCTCGGTGGGACGTTTTTCGAGCCGACCGTCATCACGGATGCGACGCCGGCCATGCGTTTGGCGCGCGAGGAACTCTTCGGGCCCGTCGGTCCGGTGTTCCGCTTCGAGGATGAGGCGGAGGCGATTGCGATGGCCAACGACACCGAGTATGGCCTGGCAGCCTATCTCTATACACGCGACCACGGCCGCATCTGGCAGGTAGGCGAGGCGCTCGAGTACGGCATGGTTGGCCTGAATACCGGGGTGATTTCCAACGAGGTCGCGCCGTTCGGTGGGGTGAAGCAGTCCGGCCTCGGCCGCGAGGGCTCCCGTTACGGGATCGAGGAATATCTGGAAATCAAGTACATGTGTACCCAGATCTAACTGCAAATGTCGGCATGAAGGAAACGTCAATGGAAATGTCCCCGCGGTCGCTGCTCTTCGAAACCGTTCCGTCGATCCTCCAGGAGTGGGGCAGTGCGCGCCGCCTGGGCGAAGTGATGGCGCGATGGACGGATCGCCGGAATGTGCTGATCGTTACTGACGCAGGGCTGCACAAGGCCGGCGTACTGGAGCCGGCGAAAGCATCGCTGGCAGCCTCGGGATTCCGTGCGGCTGTTTTCGACGAGGTCGTGGCCGATCCGCCGGAGAGCGTGGTATCGCGTTGCGTAGCGTTCGCCCGCAGTGCCGAGGCAGACGTCGTCATCGGCCTGGGTGGCGGCTCGTCGATGGACATTGCGAAACTGGCCGCCATTCTGACCGTGTCGCAGCAGTCGCTCGCGGACATGTACGGCATTGGCAACGTTCAGGGCGAGCGCCTGCCATTGGTGCAGATCCCGACGACTGCCGGCACTGGATCGGAAGTCACGAATATTTCCATCGTTTCGGTAGGCGAAACGAACAAAATGGGAATCGTCTCCCGTCAGCTGTACGCCGACAAAGTGATCTTGGACGCCGAACTGACCGTCGGCCTGCCACGCAGTCATACGGCTGCAACCGGCATCGACGCGATGGTTCACGCCATCGAGGCTTATACCAGCAAGCACAAGAAGAATGCCATTTCCGATGCGCTTGCACGTGAAGCACTGCGTCTGCTGGCAAGCAACCTGATCCCCGCTTGCGAGAATGGGAAAGATCAGCGCGCGCGGGAGGCCATGCTCCTGGGCGCAACCCTGGCGGGCCAAGCGTTCGCCAATGCTCCGGTGGCCGCGGTCCATGCACTGGCTTATCCGTTGGGCGGCCATTTTCACATCCCGCACGGTTTGTCCAACGCATTGATGCTCGCCCCCGTACTGCGTTTCAACGCCGAAGCGGCTGCTCAGCAATATTCGGAACTGGCAGACCTCGTAGGAGCGGGCGGAGAGGGCGACGTCCACGCGCGCACCGCCGCATTCATCGGATTCCTGGATGACCTGATGGAACGATCCGGCGCACCGCGACGCCTGCGCGACGTAGGCGTCACGCGTTCGAGTCTGGCGACACTGGCGGCAGATTCCATGAAGCAGCAGCGCCTGCTGCAGAACAATCCGGTCGTTGTTACGGATGCCGATGCCTTGCGCCTGTATGAACAGGCCTATTGAACCGACGCAGGCCAATCCGTTGTCGCCGTAACGTTAATAGAGAGAGTGCACCGTGAATACTGTAGAAAGGATTGAGCATCACGAGGTCGTCATTCTGGGTGCCGGCTTCGGCGGCCTCGGGATGGCGGCCCGCATGAAAATCGCGGGTATCGACGACTTCGTTGTGCTCGAGAAGCGTCCGGAGCTTGGCGGTGTCTGGCTCGACAATTCGTATCCCGGCGCAGCATGCGATACCGAATCGCACCTGTATTGCTACAGCTTCCATCCGCACTTGCGCGTCAGCGCGATGTATGCGGGAAGAAATGAACTGCTCAATTACCTGAAATCGCTTGCCACGCGGTTCGGCCTGGCAGAACACCTCCGGTTCAATCGCGAGATTCGCAGCGCGGAATGGGATGCGGTTGCACGCCTCTGGCGGTTCGAGCTGAGCGACGGTTCGCGGCTGACCGCCCGCTTCTTTGTGCCGGCGTGGGGACAATTGAACCGGCCGATGATTCCCGCGGTTCGCGGCCTGGAAAGCTTCAAGGGGGATTACTTCCACTCCGCGGAGTGGCGGCACGATGTTGATCTGAGCGCCAAGCGTGTGGCGAGCATCGGCAATGCCGCAAGCGCCGTGCAATACGTGCCGGCCATCGCGCCCAAGGTTGCGCAACTTACGGTGTTCCAGCGCAGCGCAAACTGGATCATGCCGCGCAACCAGATCATCTTTCCGAAGGAGCAGCTCGATCTGTACGAGGAAGAACCTCATCTCTTCGAGGAAAGCCGGAAATCGCTACACGCCTTCCGCGAATCGGGGTTCGAGCGCACGCGGATCGGATCCAATGCGCAAATGGAAGGCAAGAGTCTGGCGTTGGCCCATCTTCATCGGCAGGTGCCCGACCCGGTACTGCGCGAGAAGCTGACGCCGGACTACGAATACGCGTGCAAGCGGATTTTGCGTTCGGACGATTACTATCCGGCGCTCATGCGTGACAACGTCTCGCTGGAAACGGCAGGCGTAGAGGCATTCGTCGAAGACGGCATCGAGACCCGTGACGGCCGTGTTCTGCCGTTCGACGTGGTCGTGTTCGGAACCGGATTCGAAAGCCAGGCATTCCAGGGCAGTCTGCAGGTCCGCGGGACGAATGGCACGCTGGCGCAGGCGTGGGAACACGGCCCGGAAGCCTATCTGGGCATCACGGTGCCGGGCTTTCCCAACATGTTCATGCTGTACGGGCCGAACACGAACCTGAACCACAACTCGATCGTGTCGATGCTCGAGATCCAGCAGAACTACATCATCGATGCGATCGGAGGCATGGCGGCCGCGGGTGTCGACGCAGTGGACGTCGACAGGACGGTGTTCGACGAATACAACAGCAAGCTGCAGGCAGCGATGGCCGGCTCGGCGTTTTCCGCCGGCTGCTCGAGCTGGTACAAGAACGCGCAGGGGAAAGTGATCAACAACTGGCCGGGAACGGTCGATGAATATCGTGCCGTCACGCGATGGGATCAAAGCGTATTCGGTACGCGCTGAGCGGAGATGCGCATGACATCGGAGCTCTGGTTACCGCTGACGGAAGTGGCTGACGATGCCCGGGACGCCGTACGGGCGTTCCGCGAACTGGGCGGACTGCACTACGGCAGTCTTTCCGTGGATCAGTCCCGCATGAACTTCGTGCGTGCGTGCGAACTGAACGGCATCGCCGCTGACGACGCTGTTGTCCACGACGACATAGCTGTTCCCGTAACAGGCGGCAGCATTCGGGTACGGCTCTATCGCACAAGCAATGTGGAAGCTGTCGTCGGCAATCCGCTGGTCGTCTTCATTCACGGAGGCGGCTGGGTTATCGGGAGTGTGGACACGCATGACGGCATTTGCCGTCATCTCGCACGTCATAGCGGGTGCCCGGTCGCTTCGGTAGAGTACCGGCGATCGCCGGAACATCGGTGGCCGGTCCCGCTCGAGGACTGTGAGCGGGCATTGGACTATCTGGTTGCCCATGCCTCAGCGCTCTCCATCGACGCATCTCGCGTGGTGCTGGCAGGCGACAGCGCTGGCGGCAACATGGCGACGATCATCGCTAATGCGGCGTCGGCGTTAGCGACCTCGATCGTTGGACAAATCCTGTTTTATCCGGTGACGGACCTGACGGCGTCGCTGCCTTCGTATCGACGTATTGAAGGCGGATTTCCGCTCGTGGCCGAATCGATGCACTGGTTCCGCGATCACTACGTGCCGGCCGGCACGCCGCTCGACCTTCCGCGCCTGTCTCCGCTGCTGCATGCGGAGGGCCGGCGGCAGCCGCCGATGTTCATCGCAACGGTCGGGCTTGATCCGCTATGTGACGAGGGCGTTGCCTACGCGTCGTGCGCGGCACGCGCCGGCAGCAAAGTCGAGCATCACCATCTGCCCGGGCATCATCACGGCATCGTTACCGCAGCCCGCAATATCGCGACCGCGAGATATCTGCTGGAGCGAGCCGCTTCCTTCGTTCGGCGGCTTGCCGAAAAACATGGCGTCAATATCTGACGCTTCGACCTTCGCGCGACCTGGCGCCTCGCCGTCCGTGCGACACCGTTTGCGACGAGTAGGCCGGACAGCGTTCTCGCGTCGGGCGAGGTCATCGAGCTTGCGGCGATCGTGATGAGGCGACGGGCGTTGCACGATTATTCAAACAGGACAGAGGAGATTGGGTATGGAAAAGATCTGGCTTGCTTCCTATCCGCCAGAGGTGCCGGCAGAGATCGACTGGAGCGCGTATCGATCCGTCAGCGAGCTAATCGAGGCAAGCTTCGCCCAGTTTCAGGAACGTCCCGCGTTTGCGTGTAACGGCACGCTGATGACGTATGGTGAACTCGACGTGATGTCGCGCTCGCTGGCCGCGTGGCTGCAATCGCGGGGGCTCGAGCGCGGTGCGCGCGTTGCGATCATGATGCCGAATGTGTTGCCGTACCCGATCTCGATCTGTGCAGTCCTGCGCGCCGGCTACGTTGTCGTCAACGTCAACCCGCTTTATACCCCGCGTGAGCTGGAACATCAGTTGAAAGACAGCGGTGCCGAGGCGATCGTCATACTCGACAGTTGTGCTGCAACGCTGGACGCCATCATTGCGCACACGCAGGTGAAGCATGTCCTGATTGCCACGCAGGACGGCGCGTCCATCGCGGCGATCCCGAACGCGCACACGGCGTTTGACGACGCGATTGCAGAGGGCGGCCGGAGCACATTCGCGCCGGTCTGCCCGTCGCCGGATGACATTGCGTTTCTTCAATATACGGGGGGGACGACCGGCGTGTCCAAAGGGGCGACACTGTTGCATCGGAACATCGTCGCGAATGTATTGCAGACGGACATCTGGCTCAAGCCCGCTCGAAGTTGGCGTCCCGACGTGAAGCAGTTCATCACGGTGGCAGCCCTTCCGATCTATCACATCTTTGCGCTCAACGTCTGCTGCCTGCTGACGATGCATACGGGCGGGATGTGCGTACTGGTTCCGAACCCGCGTGACATCGGCGGGATGATCGCGTCGCTCGCCGGATACAAGATCACAAGCTTTCCGGGCGTGAACACACTGTATAACGCGATGCTTCACCATCCCGATTTCCTGCGCCTCGACTTCTCCAATCTGCTGCTGGCCAACGGCGGCGGGATGGCTACTCAGGAAGCTGTCGCAAAGCGCTGGAAAGAGATGACCGGCGCACCGATCATCGAGGGATATGGACTGTCCGAGACATCGCCGTGCGTGACGGTCAACCCCGTTGACCGTCACGAGTTCAATGGCACGATCGGCCTGCCATTGCCTTCCACCGAAGTGTCGATCCGGGACGACGACGGCAAGGAACTGCCGCCGGGACAAGCCGGCGAGCTGTGCATCCGCGGTCCCCAGGTGATGGCGGGTTACTGGCGGCGACCGGACGAAACCTCGAAAGTGATGACCGCGGACGGCTTCTTCCGATCGGGCGACATTGCATCGATCTCCGCGGACGGCTTCGTACGAATCGTCGACCGCAAGAAGGACATGATCCTCGTGTCCGGCTTCAACGTCTACCCGAACGAGATCGAAGAGGTCGTGGCCAAACACCCCGGCGTATACGAGGTCGCGGCGATCGGCGTACCCGACGAGCACTCTGGAGAGGCGGTCAAGCTGTTCGTGGTCAGGAAAGCGCCGGAGCTGACGGTCGAAGACCTGATGGCCTTCTGCAAAGATCAACTGACGGGCTACAAGCGTCCGAAAAGCATCGAGTTTCGCGACAGCCTGCCCAAGAGCAACGTAGGGAAGATCCTTCGGCGAGAGTTGCGGGCGGAAAGGACTTGACATCGCCGGCGGAGGGCGCTTCGCGAAGACTCCTTCTCAACCGACCGTGTAATGGAAAGCCCTGATTCAAATTGTCCTTCGGCTGCATAAGACTGGGAGTCATTGGACTTGGTCATTTGATCATATTCGGGATGACCGCTCGAACTGGGGTCGTATTGCAATGACCTGCTTGCATGTCGGGCGGGATGTAGATGATCTTCCTCGAGTCTCACGGGTTATCGCTACCAGCACGGTTTAGCGTCTCAAATATAGATAGTCAAATGACTAAGTCAGTCGATATGGTCTTGCGGCCTGACGAAAATCTTCAATAACTGGTCATCGGAGGCATCTCATGACTGAGAAACAAACAACTTCGCGCTCGCCTGAGCACGTAGAAGTACTAATTGTCGGGGCCGGAATATCGGGGATTGACGCCGCTTGCCATCTCCGCATGAATCTGCCAGGGCGTTCGTTGGCCATTCTGGAGGCCATGGACGGATTCGGCGGTACCTGGTGGACCCACCGCTACCCCGGCGCACGTTCCGACAGCGATCTGTACACGTATGCGTTCGGATTCCGTCCGTGGCAGGGGCGCTCGATCGCCACGGCGGAGGAGATTCACAGCTATCTGGGCGAGGTCATCAAGGAATACGGGCTCGATTCGAAGATCCGCTACGGGCATCGTGTTCAAACGGTGAACTGGTCGAACGAACACAAGCGCTGGACGGTCGAGGTATCGCGTGGCGATACGGGCGAACGCTTTTCGATGACCACCGACTTCCTGTGGTTGGGGGCGGGGTACTACGACCATCGTCAGGGTTTCACCCCGAAGTGGAACGGGTTTGATCGCTACAAGGGAACGGTCGTTCATCCGCAGCACTGGCCGAAAGATCTGGACTATGCCGGAAAGCGGGTGATCGTGATCGGCTCGGGCGCGACGGCAGCGACGCTGATCCCGGCGCTCGCCGGAACCGCGGCGCATGTGACGATGCTTCAACGGTCGCCGACGTTCTTCACGTCGGTTCCGTGGACGCATCAGCTGGACACCACCCTTCGCGAACTGAACCTTCCCGAAGAATGGCGCGCAGAGATTCTGCGGCGGGCACACCTGAAGCAGACGTTCGACCTGATCAATCTGTCCTCGGCGAACCCGGACGCGGTTCGCGACTGGCTGATCAACGAGATCCGGCAACAACTGCCGGAAGGCTTCGACGTCGACAAGCACTTCAATCCCAGCTATCGCCCGTGGCAGCAGCGCGTGGCTGCGGTCCCGGAGGGGGATCTCTTCGCGGCGATCCGTGACGGGAAAGCGTCCGTCGTGACGGACACCATCGAATCGTTCGACGAAACCGGTATCACGCTGGCGTCGGGCGAGCACCTGCAGGCGGATATCGTCGTGACGGCGACCGGCTTCGACATGAGTGCGTTCGGCCAGATCGCCTTTCAGATCGATGGAGATCCGGTCGACATGACCAAGCGGGTCTCGTATCGAGGGCTGATGATCGAGGGTATCCCGAACATGGCATTCATCTATGGCTACTACCGTTCGAGCTGGACGCTCCGCGCCGATCTCGTGTGCGAATTCACCTGTCGGGTCCTTGCGCATATGGAAAAGGTCGGTGCGAAGACGGTGGAACCGCGCCTGAGAGCCGAGGACGCCGACATGCAGCGGCTGCCCTGGACGGACCCGAACAATTTCAATGCGGGATACGTCATGCGGTCGCAACACCAGATGCACATGCGGGGCGATCGCATGCCGTGGCAGCACCACTTCGAGTACGAGGAGGAGCGCAAGACCATTCCGGAGTTGAGCCCCGATGCCGAAGTCCTGGAGTACCGCTGATCCCATGCAACGTTCGATTACAAGGTGATGTTATGGCACTCGATTTGCATCTCGCTGGTTTTCTCGAATCCTTGGCCGGGTCCGGCGCGAAACCGTTGCCGCAGTCAACGCCTGAAGAAGCGCGTGGACTGATGCTGCATCTGGCTCAGGCCGTTCGTGCGCCGGAGACCATTGTCGATCTCCACAGCGTGGAAGACCTGACCATCCCCGGCGCGTCTGGATCGCTGCGGGCGCGGAGCTATCGTCCGAGCGCGGACACGCGTCTGGCGACGGTCGTTTTTCTCCACGGCGGCGGGTTCGTCATTGGCGATCTGGACACTCACGACAACATTTGCCGGGAACTGGCGCGCGGCGCGAATGCGGTGGTGGTCTCGGTGGACTACCGATTGGCGCCCGAACACCGGTTTCCGGCCGCGGCGGACGACGCGGTTGCCGCGACCAAATGGGTGATCGCCAACGCAGGCGAATTGGGCGGAAACGACGTCGTGGCGGTGGCCGGGGATAGCGCAGGCGGCAATCTTGCGGCCGTCGTGACCCAGCAATTGCATGCCGAGGGAATTTCGCTTGCGGCGCAGCTCCTGATCTATCCCGCGGTGGCACAGGACCGTTCAGGCTTTCCGTCCTTCAAGGAAAACGGTGAAGGCTATCTGCTCGACCTCGAGTCGATTGCGTGGTTTGAAGGGCATTACGTTCCCGACGGCACGAACCCGGAGGATGTGCGACTGGCGCCGATCCATGCGAAGGACTTCGCAGGGTTGCCGCCGGCCGTCATCGTGACCGCGGAATACGATCCCCTGCGCGACGAGGGCGAGGCATACGGTCGCCTGCTTCACGCAAGTGGAGTCAAGGTCGAGACGATCCGGTGCGATGGCATGCTGCACGGCTTCTACGACATGGGCGCGATCTCGCCTGGCGCTCGGGCATGGATCGAGAAGGGCGTCGCAAGCTTTCGCAGGATCCTCGAGAGCGCGCAGCACCATTGACACGTCGGCGATTGCGACTTGATCGTGCGTTGCGCCATTGAGTGGCTGCATGCGGCCCGATGGACGATCTCCAGCGTTGCCGATGCGGCCACAGTGCTGATGCATGACGGAATGAAGCCGGTTGCGCAGCGGCTCGGTGGCGCTACGTGAGCGGTGGAATCGATACATCAGGAAGTTGCTTGTGAAGCGCTCAAGCACTATCCAGGACACAGACCCGTGAACAATTCATTCGATTATCTTGTTGTAGGCGGCGGCTCGGCCGGCAGTGTGCTGGCTTCGCGTTTGACCGAAGACCCCGACGCGACGCTGTGCCTGTTCGAGGCCGGCGGTACCGGCGACGGATGGCCAATCAACGTTCCGGCTGCCCTGGTGCTGATGATTCCGTCCCGGCTGAACAATTGGGCGTTCGAGACCGTGCCGCAGAAAGGGCTGCTGGGCCGGCGCGGCTATCAGCCACGCGGCAAGGCATTGGGTGGATCGTCCGCGATCAATGCGATGGTGTATACGCGCGGCCATCATGCCGACTACGATGACTGGGCCGCATTCGGCAACGAAGGCTGGGCCTGGAACGACGTCTTTCCCTATTTCAAGCGAAGCGAGCATAACGAGCGTCTGAGCAATGACTGGCACGGGAGCGACGGCCCGCTTTGGGTCAGCGATCTGAAGACGGACAATCCGTTTCAGGCGCGTTGGCTGGAGGCCGGACGGCAGTGCGGCCTGCCCGTCACGGACGATTTCAATGGTGCGGAGCAGGAAGGCGTCGGCATCTACCAGGTGACGCAGAAGGATGGCGAGCGCTGGAGTGCCGCACGTGCTTATCTTTTCCCGCATATGAAGACGCGCGGGAATCTGACCTTGGAAACCAGTGCGCAGGTCAGGCGCATTGTGTTCGACGGTAACAAGGCCGTGGGTGTCGAAGTCACGCGTGCGGGGAATGTCGAGACGGTTTGGGCGAAGAGAGAGGTGATCCTTTGCGCCGGCGCGTTTCAGTCGCCGCAGTTGCTCATGCTGTCCGGTATCGGTCCGAAGGACGAGCTTCAGCGTCACGGGATCGACGTCGTAGTCGATCTCCCGGGCGTCGGTCAGAACTTGCAGGACCACCCGGACTTCGTCGTCAGCTACAAGACGAATAGCCTCGATGCGCTCGGCGTATCGATACGCGGAGGGATCAAGACACTGGCCGACATCAGGCAATACCGGAAGTCGCGCAGCGGTACGCTGACAACCAATTTTGCCGAAGGCGGCGCCTTCCTGAAGACGCGTCCCGATCTGGATCGGCCGGACGTCCAGATGCACTTTGTCGTGGGACCGGTCAGCGATCATGGCCGGAAGGTGCAGCTCGGACATGGTATTTCGTGTCACGTATGCGTGTTGAGGCCGAAAAGCCGGGGATCGGTGAAACTGCGAAGCGCGGATCCGCTGGATGCGCCGCTGATCGACCCGGCCTTCCTCGAGCACGCGGACGATCTGGATGTCCTCGTCGAGGGATACAAGCTCACGCGACGGTTGATGGCGACGCCGGCGATGTCGGCGTTCGTGACGAAGGATCTGTATGCATCCCGATCGCGTACGGACGAAGACATACGTGCGCTGCTGCGCGAGCGGACCGACACCGTTTACCATCCGGTGGGAACGTGTCGGATGGGGAACGACGATCTCGCCGTCGTCGACGCTCAATTGCGCGTACGGGGGACGGAAGGCCTGCGTGTCGTCGACGCGTCGATCATGCCGACGTTGGTGGGAGCAAATACCAACGCGCCGACGATCATGATCGGAGAAAAAGCTTCGGACCTGATTCGCGGAATCTCGAGATTCCACGCTGGTGCCGATGTGAAAGCCGGGTTCGCGGTTTGACGTGTGTCTTCTCGCGCCGGCATTCGTCGGCGCGAGCGTCGCGATCGTACGCGGACGTTGAGCGAGCATCGTATGCGCTGCAACGTCCGCTGCAGCAAGGCCAATTGATGCGCCGCTTAGCTGATCGACGCCGGTTCCGTCTCCGGTCCTGCGTGCATACTGGAATGGGGCAGTCATCAGCTTCTCTCCCCGAAGGGCGTCGGTACGCGCCGTGATGAGCATCGTCGCCAATGGGTCACGTTATGTCCGTGATCCGAGCATGTTCACACGCCGGCAAGACCGCGACTCTGAACTTCGCTCATGCACTCCCTGATACTCATCGTAGATGACACGCCAGATATGTCGTCTACGCTCGACACTTGCCTGATCCGCAACGGGTTCCGAACATTTCAGACCACGACGGCTCAACCAGTGCTCGCCGCACGACTGAACCTGAAGCCCGACCTGGTCATTCTCGACGTTCTTCAACTACGTGCGGATACCCTCGAAATACTCGCCAACCTTCGAAGACAGTGCGATACCCCGGCCGTGGTCGTGTCGGAGTGTGATCTGGACAAGGAGCGGGTGCGAGCACTGCATGCCGGGGCGGATGACTACATTGTCAGACCCTTCAACCCGGAAGTGTTCGTTGCACGATTGCTCGCGATTCTTCGGCGATCATGCGCGTTCGCCCCGGCGCGCCGCCTGCGGGTTGGAATGCTCGAGATCGACATGGAACACCATGTCGCGTACGTTCGGACATCCTTCGGTGTTGAGCCCATATCGGTGACACTCGTTGAATTCCGCCTGCTCGCTTACATGGCCAAGGTGCCGAACCATGCGTTTACGCGTATCGAATTGCTCAACGCGTGCATGACGGACGCGAGCGCGTCTACGCGCACTGTGGACGGCCACATGAGCCGCCTGCGGAGAAAGCTGATGGACGCGGGGGTATCTGGCGTATTGGAGAGTGTGCACGGCGTCGGCTATCGCCTTCGAAAACCCTGCTGCCAAGGGAGGTGACGGCCAATGGTATCGACTGCGGTATCGGCTGCAACGCAGCGGGCCGTGTTTCTCGATCACGGCCTGCCGCGCCGCACGAACATTGAATCGTTACCGCGAGACGACCCCGTCGCGGGAGAAAATCAGCCATTTGTCGCCAGACGAGGGTAGCGCGGCCGTATAACTCGTTCCGGTCTCGGTATGCAGGCGCTTGAATGTCTTTCCGTCATCGGTGCTTTGAGCCTGCAACCCGTCGATACCTACCGCCAGGACCGTGGAGCCTCGGTACGCAAGCGCGGTAATGGAATTCCTGGTGTCGAGCGTCGCGCGTGTCCAGGTATGGCCGTTGTCCTCGCTTCGCATCAACGTGCCACGCAGCCCGCCGACCAGCAGCACACCGTTGGGCAGCGCCACGCCGCACCAGAACGAGCCCTTATATCCGGTCTCCACGCTTTCCCACGTGTTGCCCTTGTCCCTGGAAATCAGGAGCTGCCCCTTCTCGGCCGTGGCAAAGATCTCGCCATTGCCGTTCGAGAAGAGGCCGAACAGATTCAGGTCCGACTTCTTGCCGTTCGGGAGAGTGGCTTCCCTTTTGGTCCAGGTCTTGCCGCCGTCATCGGTGACGAGGATGAGCGACCAGAGTCCGACGGCCACGCCGTGGTTGGCATCGATGAAGTGCACCCCGAACAGCGGGCGATCTTCGCCGGTCGCGAGGCGTTGAACCTCCCACGTCTCGCCGCCGTCGGTCGTCTTCAGGATCGCGCCCCAGTGGCCGACTGCCCACCCCCTCCTGGCGTCGATGAAACTGACGGACGTCAACGTCGAGCTCACGGGCACGGACTTGGCCTGGCGGTACGTCGCACCGCGGTTGTCGGACAGCAGGACGATGCCGTTCGCGCCGACACTCACGACCCGCTGGCCGGCCCAGGTGGCATCCAGCACGGCGGACTGGGTCGCGATGCTCGACTGGACGGCCGGAACGGGCCGGAGTTCCGATGCGGATACCGCGCTTGGCGTACTGCCCAGCAGCGCGCCAAAGACGACGGCGCCGGCCGACAGGGAGAGAACCTTGCGATACAGGGTCATGGAATCCTCTTTTTCTTCAATGGGCGAGCAGGCCGGGGGCACGGGCGGGCTTGCGCCGCGGGAAGATGCGCTCGAGCCAGACGGCGAAGGCAGGCAGAACCGTCATGGCCATGACCATGTTGACGATGAACATGAACGCCAGCAGCTTGCCCATGTCGGCCTGGAACTTGAGCTCGGAGAACGACCAGGTGGCGACGCCGATCGCGAGCGTGATCGCCGTAAAGATGGTGGCCGTCCCGATCTCGAGGATCGATTGTTCGAGCGCCTTGACGATGTCGACGCCGTTGGCGAGATGCAGCTGCAGCCGGTTGTAGATATAGAACGCATAGTCCACGCCGATGCCCACCGCCAGCACCATCACGGGCAACGTGGCGACGGTCAGGCCGATCTGCAGTTCCTTCATGAACCAATACCCGATGAACGTGCCGATGGTCAGGGGCAAGCAGCAGGCGAGGACCGCGCGCAGGTCGCGGTACGTGACGAGGACGAGCAGGACGATGGTGGTATAGACGTAAAGCATCATCGGCAATTCGCTGCGCTCGATTTCGTCGTTGACCGCAGCCAGCACGCCGGCGTTGCCGGAGGCGAGCCGGATCTTCACGCCCGGCAGCTTGTTCGTATCGCGGAAATGCTTCGCGGCGTTGATCACCTGGGTGATCGTGGTCGCCTTGTGGTCGGCCAGATAGACGTTCACCGCGGTCATGCTGCAGTCCTTGCGCATGATGCCGGGCGTGCGGGCCACCTCGCCGGCCAGCGATGAATAGTTGTCGGGGTCGATGGGGATCGCGGACATCTTCGGATTGCCTTCGTTGTATCCCTCGTTGTACTGCCGCAGCAACGACGAGAACGAAACGACCGACAACACGCCGGGGACGGCACGCATCGACCAGACGAAGCGATCCTGGTAGGCGCCGACCTCCACATTGTTGCAGGACTGGGACGGCGCTTCGAAGACGATGGAAATCCAGTCCAGGCCGACGTCGTAGCTCGACGCAATCGAAACAGAATCCTTGTTGAAACGGGCATCGGCACGAAGCTCGGGCGCGCCGGCCTGCAGCGTGCCGACCACGCGGTCCCGGCTTTCCCAGGCCGCCACGCAGAACACCACGACGGCAGCCAGCAGGACGATCGCTGCATTGCGCGGAATGGCGACTTTTGCGAGCACGCGGAGCACGCGGCCACGACGAACGGCATGCCGTTCCGCATTCTTTGCGTAATTGCCGTCGACCTTGAGCAACGACGCTGCCAGCGGAAGCATCACCAGATTCGTGACGATCTTGTACGCCACGCCGAGCGAAGCGGTGATCGCAAGCTCGCGCACCATCGGGATCGGAATCAGGATCAGCGTGACGAAGGACACGAAAGCGGTCACGAGGGCGAGCGTGCCGGGAATCAGCAGCCCGCTGAAGCTGGATCGAGCGGCTTGCTCCACCGACTTCCCGTGGGAGATCTCGCGCACGATGAAATTGATCTGCTGGACGCCGTGCGAAACGCCGATCGCGAACACCAGGAACGGAACCAGCACGCCCAACGGGTCGAGCCCGTAGCCGAGAAGATGCAGCGTGCCGAACTGCCAGACGAGCGAAACCAGCGAGCAGGTCAGCGGCAGGATCGTCAGGCGAACGGATCGGCAGTACCAGTAGACGGCCAACGCGGTGAGGAGCAGGGCGATCGCGCAGAACTTCAGGACGGACGACGCGCCGTTTGCAATATCACCAATCTGCTTCGCGAAACCGATGATCTGGATTTCATAGTTCGAATCCTCGAACTTGGCGCGCAATTGCGATTCGAGCGCCTTGTCGAATTCCACATAGTCGACCCGCTCGCCTTTGGCATCCAGCTCGTTGAGATCGGCGGTGACCATTGCGCTGCTCTGGTCGCGCGACACGAGGCTGCCGACGAAGCCGCCCTGGGCAGTCGAGCGCGAAATGGCGCCGACCGTGTTGCTGTCGAGCTGATCGGGCGTCACGGTGCCGGGAATGAGCGGGTCTGCGCGGAACCCGTCTTCGGTGATCTCGTTGACGAATGAATTGGGGGTCCAGAGGGATTGAACGCTGCTGCGAGACACGTTCGGCAGGAAGGTGACCGCTTGGGTGACTTCGTACAGGCGCTTCAACGCAGCCGGCGTCCAGATGCTGCCCTTGCGGGCTTTGACGACGACGATCAGGCGGTTGGCGCCGAGCAGGTCACCGCGGTACTCGTTGAACGTCTGGGTATATTCGTGGCCCAGCGGAAGCTGCTTCTCGAACCCGGCATCCATGCGCAGCTTCACGGCGAAGCAGGCCATGACGACGGTGAAGATAACCAGGAGCCCCAGCACGAGACGCCTGTGACCGAACAGCGCATTTTCCAGCGAATGAAGAATTCTTAGCAGCTTGCTGGGTCGGGCTGCGTCGGAAACAGGCGTTTGATTCATATTGACCTCAGAAATTTCGAGAAGCGACGATTGCCACGAAGTCCCTGTCACGTAGCGGGTTGGCCAGCGGGTTGGTCGGGCCCATGAAACGGGTGTAGTTCAATCCGACCTGCCAGTTCGCCGGGTTCTGTATGAAGTTCACATACAGGTTCATGGCCGTCACGCCGCGCATGAACTGGGCATTCACGTTCGGCGTATTGCCGAAGAGGCCGTATCGGACGAATATCCCCGGATTGACCTGCCACCCGGGAATGACGGTGCCGTCGTAAACCCAGTTGAAATCGACGTCGATCCCGCCGGAGTATTTCGTTCCCTGGGCACTACCCGGCGTGTTGAGTGCGCCGGTCGCGAACAAGTCGTTGAATTCGTTCCCCCACAGAAGCGCGCCAGGCGAAATCGGCGACCCGCCGTAGCTCTTGTGAAGCCCCGGATACGCAATGATCACCGTCTCTGTCGTCAGCGTGGCGGTCTGGGCGCCGAGCAACTTCAGGAACGCTGCGGAATTGCCGGGCTGGAGCGAGTAGAGGGTCGTCAGGTGCCACTGGAATCGCTTCTCGTCGACCCAGCAGTTTCCTCCTTGCGCGACGCATCCACTGGCCGGATTCAGCGGAACGGCGTCTCGCGGACGGTACGAGAGTTCGGTGCCGATCGCCCAGTCGCCCACGGGGAAGTTGGCGCTGACACCGATCATGTGACGGTCTTCCGGAAACCGGAAGACCGTCCCGCCCGTCGAGCTCAGCGAGACTTGCGGGAACTTGTCGTGGTACGCGATCGTGTAGAAACCGAGATTCAGGTCCGTTCCCGCCGGCTGGTAGCGAATGGAAAAACCATACTGCCCGCCGTTCTTCGGGTGGATGGTCGAGACGCCATACGTGTTGTTGCCGGGCCCGACGATCTGATTCGACCAATAGCTGCCAACCGGCGGAAGGTAATTCTGGTTCCAGTTGCTCTGGAAGTACCCTTCGACGTTCACGCCGTGACCCACGCCGGATGCGACACTCACGATCGGCGCGGGCAGGATGATCTCCTTGACCTGCGCCCCGGGCTGGGACGCGCGATTCACGTCGATCGCATTCGTCGCATTGACCCCGCCGATTTCCCAGATGCTTTCGCCCCAGCTGATGACCTGGTTACCCACACGAACGCGCGCAATCTGGTCGCCTACGTTGAACTGCTTGCTGACCCACAGGTCGAGCAGGCGCGGCTTGAAGCGGATGTTCTTCTCGGCATCGGACGGGAGCCCGCCGCTCAGGTTGGGCGAAGGGTTGTAGAACAGGTCCTGTCCGCTGGTTGCGCCTGTCGTGCGGGTACCGGAGTAGTCGTATTGCCAGGTGCCCCGTGCCATGAACGTGAGCCCTTGCGACGGCATCTTCAGGACCAGCTCGTGGTTGCCCTTGAGATAGCTCGTGAACGGATCTCCCTTGCCGTAGTTGATGTCGCCCTGATCGGAGAGGCCGCTCAACTGACCGAGTCGGCCGCCACCTGTCTGAGCACCGGTGGCCACGTTGTAGGTCGGCGAGACGAGATTGCTGCTCGGCGACGCGGTTCGAATGCCGACGCCCGCCGATATCGTCGAATCGAAACTGCCTTCGACGTTTCCGATCGTGAACGTGAAGGCGTGCGCGCTGCCGCACCCGACGGCGACAAGCGCCGCGATCGCCGTGCGCACGAACACCACGCTGGAGCGGGGCTGTAATGAGGAGGTGGTAGCCATTTTGTTTCGGCCCTTGTCAACGCTCGCTCAACGCGCGCAGATTATCGGCGTTGTAGAAGCTCGGCTTGTAGTGTTGGTCCGCCGACGAGTCGACCGACCACTTCGCGTCCCGTCCGGCCGCAAGCATCGAACCGTCCACGAGGTACCGGCCGTCAACGAGGTTGTATTGAGCGAATGCGAGCGTGTCGCAGCTCCCCGTCTCGTACACCGGAATGATGTAACCCTCGCGAACCTTCGAGATGTTGCCCTGCGCGTCGTAGTCCACCGCGCCGAGGTAGCTCCAGCTGTCTTCGTCGACATAGAAGAGGCGCTTCGGAGCGGTATGGCGCATCCCCTGCTTGACCGTGGCTTCCACGACCCACACGCGGTGGAGTTCGTAGCGACGCTTCGCCGGGTTCACGAAGTCGGGGCCGTAGGCATCTTCAAATTTGTCAGAGAAGTCGTACATGCCCAGGTCGTTATAGGTAACGATCATTTCCTTCTTGCCGAGCAGCTTCCAGGAGAACCGGTCCGTCTGTCCGGAGAAGACCAGCGCTTCGTCCATGTTGTACTGGTTGTCGAAGCCGATCTGGGGCGCATCGTAGGCATACGACGGCATGCGACGGGTGCGGCGCTGCCCCGGGAAGTAGTAGAAGACTTCGGTCGGCTTGCCGGCATAGGTGGTAAAGATCGCGGCCTGGCCGGCAATGGCCGCCGGCGACTTGTACGCGTAGTAGGCGTTGCCTTCGACCTGATTGACCTTCGCGAACGTCGTGCCGGCCTTGTCACCCCAAGGCTGGTAGATCCACGCGTCGGACACGTTCTTGATCCAGTCGGACGCGCCCTTGCGCGGGGAGACGACGGTGATGATGTCGCGCATCTCGACGCCGGCGCCGCGGTAGTGCACCTTCGCGTTCCACATCACTTCCGCGCCGGTCTTGGGCGCAGGGAACGGGTAGCCGGGCAGGTGAGCATCGGCGAGCTCCGATCCGTCCGCGGTCATCTTGGCGAAACCCACGTTGTTCTTCGTGTTCTCTGCGACGAAATCGGGGACGCCGCACGTGCGCCGGGACGGATAGACCGGCATCGTGAAGCCCTTCAGGTTCTTCAACAGCGCAATCTGGCCAGGGTTGAGCTTGTCCGCGTACTTGTCGACATTGCTCGCATCGATCGTGTACAGCGGCTTGTCGGACTTGTACTTGAAGAAATCCGCGCGGCGCTTGCCGTAAGTCCAGCCCGAACCTACGTTTCCAACAGGTGCCCATGCGGGAATCCCGTTTGCGGTGCCGGCGACCTCCGCCCCGGACGGTGTATGAGACGAATCCAAACCTTCGGCAAACGTGCTGGTCAAAGTCATCGCGACCGCGGAAGCGAGAAGTGACGATTTCGCTGCCGATCGAACGAGGGAAGGGTATTTCTTGAAAGAAGGCATCTTGACCACATCAATCTCCTTGACCTTGACCAGGTAACGTGAATCCGCCCAAAAGGGTTGGGTATAAGCGAACGCATGCGAACGAATGATCGTCGCCGCAATTGATTCGTAATGCGAAGTTTATAAATCTGCGTTTTGCTGTAATTTGCGTGAATCAACTGCCCCGTTCATCATTGTTGCGTTGATGATCGGGTCGTCCGGCACACCTGATGGTGTGCCGGACTGTGCGTACTACATGCAGCCGATCTTCACTCACCGAAGCCGGATGCGCTCTGTTCGGCAGGAGCGGCTCCTTACGCGTGCCGCCTCCGAATGGCTTGGCTTATGCCGGGATCGACGAGAAGTACTCGGCCGGCTGCGCGTGCCATCCGGCCCAACGCTTTTCCCAATATAGGTTGTGAATCTTCTCGGAGATCGGGCCGGGGCCGTTGCGATTGCCGAGCGGCTGATCGTCGACGGAGCTGATGGGCATGATCCCGCCTGCCGACGACGACGTGAATGCTTCATCGGCTTCGCGCAACTGGGTCGCGGTGTATTTGCCGATGTTCACCTTGAGGCCGAGCTCGGCGGCGATGTCGAACACACTTTGGCGCGTAATACCCAACAGGCAGCCTTCAGCGGGCGTGTAGAGCTCGCCGTTCTTGATGAAAAAGACGTTCGCGCCGGCTGCTTCGGTGAGGTTGTCTTGCTCGTCGACGAGAATCGCCCAGTCCTTTTTCCGCTCGGCGGCTTCGAACAGTGCGAGCTTCATGTCCATCCAGTGGAAGTTCTTGGCCGTGGGATCGACCGCTTTCGCGGAGATGCGGTTGTACCGCTTGCTGATCAGCAGGTTCGAGCCTCGCGTGCGAACCTCATCGTCGGCCTGGAAGAAGAACGGCACGGCAAATGCAAACATGGCGTTCTTCATCGCGCTGCGGTCGCGGCGGTCGACACTCAGCGGGCCGCGGGTGACGCACCACCAGACGTACGCGTCCTTCAGGCCTGCGTTTCGCACGAGGTTGTGGAGAATCTCCTTGACCTGGTCGCGATTGAACGGATTCTCGAGGAAGAACTTCGCCGACGACTCCTCCATGCGGGTGAGGTGATCATCGAGCCGGAAGAAATTGCCGCGCGAGACGGTGACGACATCGTAGGCCGCGTCGGCGTGCAGGAACCCCGCGTCGACGAGCGGGACGGTCGCTTCGGTGATGGGGACATAGTTGCCGTCGCAGAAAGCGCTGCCATCTTCGTAGCGGGGTTCATGCGGAGCACGAGCATGCAACGGGTTCTCATGCATGATCTGCTGTACTTGGATGATTGCCATGGTAATTACCTTTCGCTCCCAGGGGAGAGTTGCCGTTTGGTGTTGATGTCAGAAAGCGACCGGATCGCGGTGCGCTACTTTGCGGATTGCTTACTTCCTGGCTATCCGGCAGAAAGTCTGCCACATGACTTGATCAATTGACCGTGTAGTAGAAAGTATTGCTCGAAAAAGTCCATGTCGATGAAGGTTAACCCTCTGTGATGTTCGCCAGAGACTCGGCCGCCGAGCGGATGTGAACCCGCCGTTGGGTCGGCGAGCCACGCCGGTCTTCGTGGGAAAAGCGACTGCGGTGTGTTCCCATTTCGCCGGAAAGCCCCGTGGCGTCTCGCAATCATTGCCTTCAGGCCGCAGTTTCGGTAGACCTTGACGGGGCCCGAACTGTGGACCGTTCCTTCGAGCGTCTTACTTTGTCTCGCTCATGGCAATGCTGATTATTACGTAGTCGTGTGACTTGGACAAATGATCAAAAAAGACGCTAGTATGGATCGTCCAGGGCGATTTCGATGACTGATGACGTGCCCCGAGACCAACTGACATGGAGCGAGCTGATGCCGATTTTTGAAGCAGATCATCTCCGCCGGGCGTTCATCGGCGGGCGATGGGTGGAGCCGGTGAACGGTGGCATTGAACAGGAAATTGTCGATCCGGCGACGGGGGAGGGCTCCGGAGTCTTGCTGTTCTCCGACGAGGCGGATGTGGACCTGGCGGCGAAGGCGGCGAGCGATGCCTTCGCAACGTTCTCGAACACGCCGCTGGTCGAGCGGCTCAAAATACTCGAGGCCGTGATCGCCGTATACACCGAGCGGTTGCAGGATATGGCGGACGCCATCACGCTCGAGATGGGCGCGCCGATGGAAGCCATTTCCCGTCCGCTCCAGGCAGCGCTGGGACTCTGGCACCTTCACACGACGCTGGAAGTCGCCAAGCAATACCCGTTCGAGCGAATCCAGGGCACATCGCGGATCGTGAAGGAGCCAGTGGGCGTGTGCGGGTTGATTACCCCGTGGAACTGGCCGATGAACCAGGTCATGTGCAAGGTCGCACCGGCGCTGGTGACGGGTTGCACGATTGTGTTGAAGCCCAGTCAGAATGCCCCCTATTCGGCCATCGTTCTCGCCGAGATCCTCGAACAGGCAGGCGTGCCGCCGGGTGTATTCAATCTCGTGCAGGGCTCGGGGCAACGCCTGGGGCGGGCGATCGCTTCCAGTCCGCTCTTCGACATGGTGTCGCTGACGGGGTCGACGAGCGCTGGCGTGGAGGTTGCCCAGGCCGCGGCAACGACGATCAAGCGGGTGACGCTGGAGCTCGGGGGGAAATCGGCGAACATCATTCTGGACGGCGAAAACTTTCAACAGGCCGTGACGCACGGCGTGCTGCAGATGATGGTCAATTCCGGTCAGACATGTACCGCGCCGTCGCGAATGCTGGTGCCGGCGCATCGCCTCGACGAGGCGGAAAAAATCGCCGCGGCCGCGTGCGCGCAGGTCGTCGTCGGCGATCCGCGCGATCCGAGCACGACGATGGGCCCGATGGCGAACCAGCGCCAGCATCGGAAGGTGCAGGAGATGATCCAGGCAGGAATCGACGAGGGCGCGCTGCTCCTGTCGGGCGGACTCGGCAGTCCTCCCGGGCTCGAAAGAGGTTACTACGTCAAGCCGACCGTCTTCAGCCGCGTGAACAATCAGATGAGGATTGCGACGGAGGAGATTTTCGGTCCGGTACTGGTGATCATTCCCTATCGGGACGAATCCGACGCTGTTGCCATCGCCAACGACTCGCCGTACGGTTTGTCGGGATACGTCTATGGAGAATCGATCGAGCAGGCAGAGCGGGTTGCAAGAAAACTGCGGACCGGGATGGTACATTTGAACGGTGCTGCAGCCGATATCGCAGCGCCGTTCGGCGGTTACAAGCAGTCAGGAAATGGGCGCGAATGGGGCTACGCCGGCATCGAGGAATTCCTCGAGACGAAGTCCATGTTCGGTGCGACCCCGGGTGCCGTCAGCTGAGTGGAACCGACGACGGGCGCTCATCTCGGGTGGGCGCCCCGCTGTCAGTCGTCGTCCGTCGACGGAGCGGCGACGATATCGCGACGCGCGTTCAAGCGCGATGTGGCGCAGATCGGCATCGCATCGGCCCTGTCAGGTCGTTGGCCTTCGGCACAACGTAGCACTGCGTCGATTCTCAAGCGTGTGTGGTCGAGTTCGAGATCGAATCGGCAAACGCCTCCAACGCCGAGCTCGCACTATCCAGATTGGCCTCGAGCCCGTCGAGGTCGGTTTCGTTCTGCCAACTGTTCAGCAAACCATCGATCAGGATAATGCTCATTCGTGCGACAGGCTCGAGCATGTCGTAGCTCACTTTGGGCACATGCTTGCCGAAGTAAGCGATCGTTCGCTCGACAGTCTGAATGTAGGTTTTCAACGCGAAATCCGGACGATGACGCTCCGCCCACTGGATCAGCTCGGACTGCGCGCGGGCGTACGACGGATTCCGTACGAGCCATTCGACGGTCTCGCGCAACTGCCATCCGGCGAGTTCGCCCAGCGAGTGAAATTCACCATGAGCTGGAATGTCCGTTGCGAGAAGATCGAACAGGGATTCGTAAACTGCGTCGAACAGATCGTCCTTAGTCCGAAATACATAATGGAGCGACGCGAGAGGGCAGCATGCGGCTTGCGCGATGCGTCTCGTCGTGGCGCCAGCGACGCCATGCGCGGCGATGACTTCCACGGCAGCGTCAACAAAATCCTGTCGCCGCATCGCAGCGCGAACTCGTGTCATTGATAAACTCCGGTACCCGAAAATCCTCGTTCGTTCACGTCTTGTGGGTGTGTAGCGTTCATTCGCATTACATGGTCAATTGACCACAACGGTCGTGAATTATGTCGGCTTCTTGAAAGTTTGTCCATGGAAGCGCTGACCAATGGTTTCCCGGATGCCTCGCTTGCCAAGTTGAGTCATGGACGAGAAAGGTGTTCGATTGACTTGGTCACTTGACCTTTCGGAAAAGTAAGCAGCCGAAGATTTGATGTCGATGGAGGTAAACCCGTGGGGACGAGGGGCGTGACGTCGGCCCAGAGGGCGTCTGGTGAGTCGCGCTCGCATGGGAATTGAACTGGAATGCCGGAAGTGGCGCCAGTGGATTCTCTGAGGTGCTGATTACCGCGTCGCGCTTGTTGCGGTAGGGGCGAGCGTCGCGTTTCCGTAACGGGCGTTCGAACAGGGTATGCGCACCGAGTAGCACCGCACGCGACGAAGCCATCAACGTGATGCGTTACGAGCCGAGCAGGCATTCGCAAAGAGGTGATGCGAACCTCGCCGCGGCGAGGCCGATGCAACCCGGTGTCTAGGGGGCAGAAACTGCTTACGGCTTCCGTGCTGACTTGCGAGCGGTCTTCGCGGGCGGACCAGCGTCCGAAAGCGTTGCCGCATAGGCGGCCAGCATCTTGCTCGCATGGTCGACGTCAGCCGCCAGGCGTTTCGAGTCTTCTTGAGCAAACCAGGAAAAAAGTAGCCCGTCCACCAGGACAACGGTCAGCCGCGCGACGGCATCCAGCGCTTTTGCACTGGGACGCGGCTCGGCGGCGGAAAGATAGCCACGCGCGCCTTCCAACGAGATACGAAGGGCCCCCACGGCCACTTCGGGCTGATGTCGCAGTGCCCATGTATAGAGTTCCGACTGGGTTTTTGCGTATGCCGGGTTTGCTTCGAACCAGGCCATCACCGAGCGCAAATTGAATTCCGCGAGGTCAGACAGGGTGCCATGCTCGGGCGCTTCCGGGCTATCCGTGCGGATCAAGTCGATCAAGGACTCATAGACCGCGAACAACAGTTCGTCCTTCGAGTGAAAGACGTAGTGCAGCGAAGCAAGCGGGCAACCCGCAGCTTCGGCGATGCGACGGGTCGTGGCGCCCTTTACACCGTGCTCTGCAATAACCGCGACAGTCGCCGCTACGAGGTCCTGGCGGCGGACTTCAGCCCGTACTCTCTGCATAGGCCAGTGCTCCGTTTGATGTCTTCGTCCTAAGGTGCTACCCACGCCGGGTAGTCGAATCGCTGGATATTAGCATGACGATGAGCGCTATTCCGCGAGCCTCGTAAGGCGTTGCTGCGCACGGATGTGATGTGCGTGGCGCTGCGTGGGAAACGTGACGCCCCCGACGCATGCCCGATGTGACCTTGGTGCCGCATGCCGGGGAGCGGGGCGGTGCGCCACACGGCAATCGGTCGGCATGCGATTCCATCCCGCAGATGGTCGGCTGCGAGCCGGTGTCGATGCAGATGCAGGTCACTCTTTGGGGGGGGGGGGCAGGCGTGATCGTGTGAGTTCGGGGCCGCGCTTTCATGTCGCGGCTAGTGGAAACCCCGTATTCCAAATGTCAATTCGGCGCATAAGACTCGTGCCTGTAGATACATGGTCATTTGATCAAGTCAGTCACTCTGCACCGCTAGCGTGGCTTGAGTCGTTACGTGGTGCGGCGAGTGCGCGGCTCCGGGGCGTGTGTGCCGCTGCAGGTCATGCAAGCGCAACGCAGGGACCGCGAGCACGTGAATACTTGGTACGTGTCTTGCTGTATGGTCATACGACCAAGTCGTTTGACTGTATTGATCGATGTGAATGATGATTGTCTTGCTGCAACGTGGTAGACGACACGAGAGGGTGTACGAATGAGCAACTTGATTGCTGTCTTGGGTCTGGGCGCGATGGGATCCGCGATCGCCGTCTCTCTGATTGAGCATGGCGAGAAAGTCGTCGTCTGGAACAGGAGCTCAGGAAAGGCTCAACGTGTGTCCGAGCTCGGCGCCCGAGTGGCCGACAGTGTGACGGATGCCTGTGCGCAGGCGGATGTCATCGTCGTCGTGACCGCGACACCGACCGACGTCGCGAGCGACTTCGAGGAACTGGGCGAGGGCTTGCAAGGAAAAACGATCGTCAATCTGGCAACGGGGCGTCCATCCGAGGTCCAGGCGCTGGATCGGCTCGTGAGCCGCGTCGGCGCGAAATTCATCAGCGGGACCATCCAGTGCTTTCCGCCCGATATCGGCAGAGAAAGCGCAACCATCCTTTTTGGCGCCGAGGTGAATGTCTGGAACGAAGTCGAGCCCTTCGTGAGAAAGATCGCGCCGCAATCCGTCTACGTCGGTGCACGCCCCGATGTACCGAACGTGCTCGATGCCGGGTTGACGGGAACCTTCGTGTTTGGTGCTGGCGCAGCCTTCCTGGAAGGTCTCCGGTTCATCGTGAATTCGGGCATGTCGATCGACGAGATTCGTGGCTTGATTCCCACTTATATCGCTGGTCAGGCGCGCTTTATCGAAGGCCTGTTCGAATCCGTGGCGGCTTCCGACTATCAACCTCGGGGCGCTAACCTGGACGTATACGCGCGAGCAGTCGCGCTGTTCCAGCAGGCGCAGGAGGACGCGGGGCTGCCGCCGCGAATCCTGAAGGCGTTACGCGAGCGAATCCTGTCATCCATTGCGGAAGGCGATGGTGACCGCGGATACGCTGCTCTTTTCAATCATTGACAACTTGTTGGAGGAAACACCATGTCGTTGCAACGCCTTTCAAGTGATAGCAGTCCTGAAGACCTGGCGAATGCGGTTCGCCAGGATGGCGGTGCGATCGTCAAGAACTTTGTCGGTTCCGACCTGCTCGCACGTATCCAGCGGACACTTTTCGACACGCTCGAATCTGCTCCGAACGGCGTAGACGAATACTTCGCGGGTACACAGACGCGGCGAGTTTCGCGGCTCTTCGCACGCACCGACTGGATGGCCGAGGTCGCTTTGCATCCGCTCTACCTGGGCGCCGCGCGCAGCATTCTGCAGACGCCGATCAAGATCTGGAGCGGCGAAAACCAGGTCGATATTGCACCCGATATTCAGGTGGGCGTGACGCAGGCCATTCAGATTCGACCGGGTCAAGGCCTGCAGCCCTTGCATCGCGACGATTCTGTCTGGCTCTGGCGACACCCGAACTACGGTCGCGAAGCCCGGTTCCAGGTCATGGTGGCGGTATCGGACTTCACCGAGGAAAACGGCGCCACACTCGTCATTCCCGGCAGTCACAAGTGGGACGACGAGCGCATGCCCAAGCAGGAGGAAGCGGTTTCCGCGGTGATGTCCGCCGGCGATGCCCTTTTCTTCATCGGCTCGACCTATCACGGCGGCGGGAAGAACGTCAGCGATGCGCCGAGAACGGGCCTGACGATGTCGTATGACCTGGCGATCCTCCGTCAGGAAGAAAACCAATACCTCACGTTGCCGATCGAACGTGTGAAGCGCTTTCCGGAGGAACTGCAGCGATTGCTCGGCTGGACCTACGGCACCACGTTTGCCGGCTTCGTCGAGCGTAACGGACAAATGTCAGACCCGAACGATCTGCTGAAAATGAAGGATTTCCTCGAGGTCGGTCACTTCGACTGACGGACCTGATGAGCGTTGGAATTACCGCACTTTTTCCCTGTAGAAATTGGGCGGTTCCCATCGCAGAAGGCATCGTAGTCGGTCGGCATCATGTGCGAGCGGGCCGGCGCGATGCGCGTAGGTGGGGCGAAATCGGGGCTTCAGCGCAAGCGAATCGTCGCTTAAAACCTGCTGGAGCTGCCGGTCTTGCATATTCAGGATGCTGCCTGGTGGGCACGTCCTGCTACCTGTTGCCTCGTAGATATCGAGTTTGACCCGTTTCGAGAATTGCCTTGGCCGTCGATATGGCGGTCGGCGAAGCGCGAACGAGCTCGATATCGCGATTTATCGGTCGGTGGAAGCCATCTTCGAAACAGTCCACGTGTGGGTGTGAGCAGCAGGGCGTTCGAGATCCTTCGACGCGCTCTCGCATTCGTGCAAACGGCAAGGAGCGCATCGTGAGTTACGAAATCAAGGGGATCCGTAAAATCGCCCTGCTTTACACGGGGGCCGTGGTATGGACCCCAACCTATCTGCTTCCGTTCAACATCGAGGAATCGATGGCCCGGTTCGGACTATCCGAAAGCAGCGCTGGATGGCTCGCGTCCGCGGTGCTTCTCTGTCTTTCGCTTTCTATCGTCATTTTTGGACGGCGCATGGCGACGTTGAACAAGAGAGCGGGCGCACTGATTGCGGCGGCGCTTGCCGTTTTGTCAACTTGCGCGATGTTTTCGAACAATTTCTATGTATTTGTCGCCGCCAGGCTGGTTCTCGGCGTCGCCTTGGGTGTGAGTTGCGTGTGTGCGTACGGTGTTATTGCGCACGTCAAGCACCCGGAGAAGGTCGCGGCTCAAGTCGCTGTGGCGATGGCCGTCATATTTTCTGTCGCGATGTATGTCGTGCCGGTCGTGAATGCGAAGGTGGGGAGCATCGGCGTGGATGCCGTCCAGCTCGCCATTGTCGTGGCAGCCCTGTTTTTCGGCGCGTTCATGCATCCCGCCGTCAACGCCAGCGAGGAAGGCGTCGCGAAGGATGCGATCAGATCCAGCGACGTCCGCGGGATTCTGGTCAGCGCATTCTTCATCTACGTTTCGCAGACAGCCCTCATGGGGTTCGCCGCGGAGGTCGCGGCAACCCGTGGCGTCGAGGCGCAGCAACTGGGCATTCTGTTCATGATCAATGCCGCCGCTCAATTGCCGGTGGGCGTAGCGGTTTCCTGGTTGGGTGATCGTTGCGGATTGTTCAAGCCGATCGTGTTTGGGCTCATCGTGTTGATCGCATGCAGCCTGGGCATGTATTGCGTGGGCGGTAAATGGGCGTTTCTCGTGTCGACGGCCCTGATCAGCGCCGGTGCGACGCTGGTTGCGCCGTATATGGTGGCGGCGCTCTCAAAAATGGATTCCAGCGGCAGAAGCACCGCGACCTGTGCGTCGGCAATCAATTTGGGCCTGGCAGTCGGCCCCGCGATTGCCGGAACGGTGTTCAGTGTGGCCGGTTTGCGCGCGGTTGGCTGGCTTTCCGTCGGGTTGCTGGTGGTGCCGATTCTGCTGACCAGCGTTGCGATCCGACAGTTCAAGTCGAGACATTCCGAAGCTGCTGTCGCGTGACGCGTGAGGCGGAGCCATCGACAGGCGCTGCGACCGCACCACGCGGCGGGGCTGCTGCCTGACACGGCAGTGCGGAACCGTCCGGTATCGGTCGGACCATTTCGCGCCGGCAGGCGATGCAGGGAATGGCGCGAACGCGGTTGAGCTCAAGCACTAATGAAATTCTCGACTATCACTGGATCTCTTCATGGAAATCAAATTTTACCTTTATTGTCTTGCCGATCTCACCTTGATAGTGACTTCGCTGATATGTGGAGTGAAGTATCTCGTTAAGCGAAATGGTCTGCTCGGGTTCGAGTCGCTGGTCGTGACGTTCTCCGCAACGAATTTGATGATCAATGCTTTGACTGGGAATCCCGCCTTTTTTGAAGTTTCTATTTTTTGCGACGCGTTTTCCAGAGGATTCGGTGTGCCGGTCATCACCATTGCCGCGATGATGGCTGTCACGCACCGATACAAGCCATCGATTTTAGGTGACGTGATGTATGTGGTGGGCGCACTGGCGGGAACCGTTGTTTTGTGGGCAGCGGATTTCATGATCGGACCCAAGCCGTATTTCTATCTGGTGATGTGGTCCTTGTTCTCGCTCTACCTCGTCTACGTCATCAAGAAGTTGATAGACGCGGGAGAGAACCGGAACGCTGCGAGCGTGACACTGGCACTGGTATCCACGCAGATCATCGCGAGTATCTACGACTTCTACCACATACCCGGAGATAGCGACCACATGATTTTCTACACACTCGCCATGTTCTCCTGGTCGTACATGTCCGTCTCACTGTATTTCGCCTATTGTGCTTTGGAGCGCGCCCAGGAGGATGAAATAAAGCTCAATCGACGCTATGCTGTTGGTGCCATGCGTCGACATCCAAACTAGTTGTCGTGCCCGACGAAACGCCTTGATTCACTTATGCAATGGAAAGGGAGAGGCGAAGGAACGTCGCGAGCCGAGTTCGATCTACGTGATGCCGGGCGATGTTGCCCGACGTCACGGTGATGGTGGGACAGTGAGCGGGACTCCGGCTGTTTGCCGGCCGGGGCGTCCCGGAGTCGAAGGGCTTCGGGTTCGAAACGCACAAGACGGAAGGCACATGTCCTGCGGGCCAACCTTATTGGGTCGAGTCGTAATGCTCGATATGGTACAGAACCATGAATCCCGGGCTCAATACGAAAAATATCCCGGCGATAAGCGAGATTGCGATGAATAAGCGCTTCACCATGACCAGCCTCCGTGTTTGATGAGCTGAATTTGAAAGCCATTTTTTGCGAACATCCCGGGAACGCAACGCCATGTTCGTGTTCCCGGGATGAGACGCATTGATTCAAGCGACTTCGAACAAGCCGGCCGCACCCATTCCGCCGCCTACACACATCGAAACAACGACGTAGCGTGCACCGCGTCTTTTGCCTTCGATCAGGGCATGGCCGACCATGCGCGCGCCGGTCATCCCGTACGGATGGCCGATAGAAATGCTGCCGCCGTTGACGTTGTATCGCGCGGGATCAATTCCCAGCTTCTCACGGCAGTACAGCGCCTGGCAGGCAAACGCCTCATTGAGCTCCCATAAGCCGATATCGTCAGTTTTGAGGCCATGAAGCTCCAGAAGCTTGGGGATCGCGTAGATGGGACCGATGCCCATCTCCTCCGGCGCATTGCCGACGACGGTCATGCCTCGATAGATACCGAGAGGGGTGGCCCCGATCTGCTCGGCGGTTTTTCCGTTCATCAGGACGCAGGCGCTTGCACCGTCCGAAAGCTGGCTCGCGTTACCCGCCGTCACAACGCCGCCGTCGATTACCGGTGCGAGCGTGGCCAGCGATTCGAGCGTCGTGCCGGGACGATTTCCCTCGTCCTGCGTGAGCGTGACCTCATGCCTCGACGTCGTGCCGGTCGTTTTGTCGACGACCAGCTTCTGTGTCGTGATCGGAACGATTTCGCTCGAGAAGCGGCCGGCGGCCTGTGCGGCGGCAGTGCGGAGCTGGGAATCGAGTGCGTACTGATCCTGGACGTCCCGAGAGATCCCGTACTTGCGGGAAACGAACTCGGCGGTCTCGAGCATTGGCATGTAGGCCGCGGGTTGCGCGGCCAGCACATTGGGGTCCTCGTCGGCGCGGGTCCACTCGAAGTAGCGCGTTTGTACCGCAGAGATGTTTTCCTGGCCACCCGCCACAACAACCTGCATCCCGTCGCACATAATCTGCTTGGCAGCCGTCGCGATCGCCATCAGGCCAGACGCACATTGCCGGTCGAGTGTTTGCGCAGCGACGCTGGCAGGCAATCCGGCTGCCAGCACGCCGTGTCGGGCGATATTGCCGCCGGCGGTCCCGGCGTTGAGTACCGAACCGATCACGGCGTCCTCGATGCGATCCGGCTCGATGCCGGCACGCAGGACCGCGTGCCGGATTGCGTGCCCGAGCAGGGTAGGCGAGTGCGTGAGGTTGAATGCACCGCGATATGCCTTTCCGATGGGCGTACGTGCGGTGGAAACGATGACGGCATCAATCATACGGCATCCTTATTGATGAGGAGATGGAGGTGAAATAGAGACGTTGAGTCCGGGTTAGAACCAGTGTTCGGGCATGGTGAGCGGGGTCGTCTCCACCGGATCGAGAACGGCGAGCCACGCGGTCACCTTGGGCATTTCCCATCCGAAGAAGTAGTCGCACGCGGCGAGTTTGCCGCGATGAAAGTCGGTTCCCGTCGGGCCGTTCTGGAGCGTGCCGGCCACAATTGCTTGATCGAGCCAAAGCCAGCCGACCACTACATGCCCGAATGCTTCGAGATAGGCAGCCGCATTCGCCAACTGGACATCGGGGTCGTCGAGCTTGTGCAACGTATCGGTGACGACGCGGATGTGCTCCCACGCGCTTTCGAGCGTGCTGGCGTGACGCTGGAGCGACGGAGTCGACCGCACCCTGGATACCGTTGCGGCGATTCTCCTGTCGAGAGTCGCCATGGCGACACCGCCGTTTGAACGTGTTTTTCGACCCAGCAGGTCGAGCGCCTGAATGCCGAACGTGCCTTCGTGTATCGGATTGAGTCGGTTGTCGCGATAGAACTGCTCGACGTTGTATTCGCGCGTGTACCCATACCCGCCGTGAACCTGAATGGCGAGATCGTTGGCGACCAGGCCCCATTGCGATGGCCAGCTCTTGACAACGGGCGTGAGCAGATCAAGCAGGCAATGTGCTTCATCCCGGCCGTCGGCGTCTTCCAGAGAATGGATATCGTCGCTCAGACGGGCCGCGTACAGACACAACGCCAGCGCGCCGGAGACATAGGCCTTCTGCGCCAGCAACATGCGCCGGACGTCGGCATGGCCGATGATGGGAATCTGCCCGGATGTGGGCGACCGGTCGCCGCGTGGCCGGCCCTGCGTGCGGGTCTTTGCGTAATCGAGCGCGTGCAGGTAGCCCGTGTATCCGATCGAGGCCGCGCTGAGGCCGACCGAGATACGTGCCTCGTTCATCATGTGGAACATGTAGGCCAGCCCTTTTCCGGGCTCGCCGACGATCTCGCCGATTGCGCCGGCCTCGCCCTCAGGGCGGTAGCGCCCCTCGCCGAAATTGAGCAGGCAGTTCACGGTGCCGCGATACCCCATCTTGTGATTGATGCCCGCCAGCGCGACATCGTTTCGCGGGCCCGGCAGGCCGTCGGGGCCGATCAACTTGCGCGGAACCGTGAAGAGCGAGATGCCCTGGATTCCCGGCGGAAGCTGGCCGTTCTCGTCGGGAATCTTCGCCAGCACCAGATGGACGATATTCTCGGCAATCTCGTGATCGCCGCCCGAAATCCACATCTTGTTGCCGAACAGGCGGTAGCGGCCGTCCTTGCTCGGGACCGCACGCGTGCGGATATCGGCCAGGCTCGACCCGGCTTGCGGCTCGGACAGGCACATCGTGCCGAAGCATCGGCCTTCCGACATCGCCTTGACGTAATGCTCCACGCGCTCCCGTTCGCCGTGGGCCATGAGCAGATTGGCATTGGCGATGGTGAGAAACGCATAGCCCGCGGTGCCGGGATTGGCGGCAAGCAAATAAGCCATGCCGGCTCGCTCCACGGTGCTCGGCAGACACATGCCGTTCCATTCGGCGGGGAACGATGCGCTGATCAGGCCGGCGTCCGAAAATGCGCGCAGGGCGATTCCGACTTCCGGATTGATGGTGACGCGCTCTCCGTCGAATGCGGGTTCGTTGCTGTCGTTCTTCTTGTTATGCGGCTTGAAGAGATCCGTGGCGAGCGATTCGTAGACATCGAGCACGGATGTGTAGTCGATTCGGTCTTGCCCGGCATATCGTTGCCGGCGAGCGAGAGACTCGACCTGCAGCCAGTCGAAAAGAATGAACTCCACGTCGCGACGGGAGAGGGTGAGTTCGCTAGTCATGGAATAGAGTAAGTTGGCTTCTGCTGCTTTCGTAATCGTCCGGATCTCTTCAATAAACTGAGGGATCCGCTGCGGAGCGCTGTCCGGGATTTGTCATGCAGCCGAATGCTCCTGTGCATTCGCCGAGGTGACGCGGGCCTTGGTGAGTTCGAGATCGCCCTGGGCCGCTCCGGACGAAGGAACAGTCTCGCCGTTCCGGCTCGTGACCTCGTCAAGGCGCTGGGCGAGCTGGTGAACGATCTGGTCGCCAGTTCCGAGATGGATGCCGGGTGTCAGCGTGATATGTGCGGCCTCGAAGCTGCCTGCGCCCGCGCACAAGATCATCCGACTCGGTGCGTCTTCGGCGGCAAGTACCGCTACCGCAGGGCTGACCGACGCAGGCGACAGCGTGTCGAGAGTGTCCGCCGACATCAGGCCTTCGAGCATGCGTGTCCCGGCCGTTGGCGCAAGGCAGTTCACGCGAATGTCGTATCGCTCGCCTTCGATGGCCAGTGTCTGCATCAGGCCTACGAGCGCCATCTTTGCGGCGCCGTAGTTCGATTGCCCGAAATTGCCGTACAAGCCGGACGACGACGTCGTCATCACGATGCGGCCATACCGTTGCTCCCGCATGGTTTCCCACACGGCCTTTGAACAATTGACCGCACCCATCAGGTGCACTTCGATCACCGCACGAAAGTCGTCGAGCGTCATCTTGCTGAAGCTCTTGTCGCGCAGGATGCCGGCATTGTTCACCAGGATGTCGACCCGGCCCCATTGCGAAAGTGCTTGGTCGACCATGCACTGGACCTGTTCGAAATCGGTAACCGATGCGCTGTTCGCGACGGCCTCACCGCCGGCTGCGACGATTTCGTCGACGACCCGCTGTGCGGCCGTGGCAGAGCCGCCGTTGCCGTTCACGTCGCTGCCCAGGTCGTTGACCACGACCTTTGCCCCCAGTCGGGCAAGCAGCAGTGCATGCTCGCGGCCGAGGCCTGCACCGGCGCCGGTCACGATCGCAACACGGTTCGTCAGATCAATCTTCATGGGTTGTCTCGTTGATGGTGATTGTGTAGTGGCTTGCGAATGTGCGTGGAGGAATCCGGAGCGGCATGGCTGGATCTCACGCCGATGCAAGTTTTCTGCTGGTGGCTCACAGGCCGAGGTGCGTTGCAATATCGTCGTAGTCGACTTGCCACAGGCCCGGCGTTCCAGCCGGATATTGAGAACGGAAGCCGATGATTCGCTGGACACGTTTCGACAGGCCTCTCACGATGTCCATATCCACGATGAACGGATACGCTTCCTCCGGGGTCAGGTAGGACGGCTGCATCGGCAGCGTGAGCCCGCGTCGACGCTCGTTTTTCGTCACGTTCGCACCGCCGCCATGGATCACCTTCCCGCTAAACAACAAAGCGTCGCCGGCATCCATCTCGGCGGCGATGGTCATTTCGGGCGTGCCCTTGCTGTTGAAGTAGTCCTCGTCCCAGTTTTGGCTCCCCGGAATAATTCGGGTGGCGCCGTTTTCCTCGGTGAAGCGCGTAAGGGCGATCATCAGGTTGGTAAACACCGTGGGACCGTTGACTCCGAGCGCGCACAGAGGCGGGAAGTTACCGACATCGCGATGCAGCATTTGTGCGGTGTTCCCGGGGCCGATGTCGATCACCTGGGCGGTCGACAGCCACCAGTCGCCGGACTCTTCTCGGTATAGCACCTCCCCGAGTGCATGAAAGAGATCGTCGTCGAGTACGCTGCCAAAGGTCTTGCTGTGCGTGATCATGTTCGTCAGGCGCTTTGTATGCGCGCCGTGGAATTCCTTGATCAACTCATTTTCGTGTGACGATCCTTCGCGAAGCCTCTCGAGCGGACCATCGACCTCGCGATTGATGTTCGCGACCTGTTCTTGCGACAGGTAAGCCTTGATTCGAACTCCGCCGTACTGATTCATCAGCGATACGATCTCTTGGGCACTAGTCGTCTTTGGGACGATGGGGAGAGAGTTCAGATTGTTCAGAATATTTTTGCTCATTCGTTCCTCGAGGCGGTACGCGATAGGTAACGGAGTGCATGCTCGTCACACCCATGTTTCGAGAACTCGAAGGCTACGGCTCGATGCCGGACATGACACACGTGGAATCTGGTCGGGGAGTATCCGGTGATGCGGTGTGTTCCCGGAAATATGATCAAACGATCAAGTCACATGACTTGAAAATTATCACTGTGCGCATCCAGGGTCGATCATGGTTAACCCGTTCGCTTTCCGAATGATTTTTCATTGAGTGATATCGAGCAGCGCCAGCGTGTACGTGGGAAATGAGTTGTTCGCTGAACGTGAAGCAGCGTGCGGATCCGGTGACGGATGTTGGGCGTGTGGCGGTGTCGTTTCGAATGGAAAGACAAAATTTCTCATCCGGCCCCGGTCAAAGATCGACCGGAGCCCGATGGGAGGAGGCGACGGCAAACAGTGCCGGCCGGAATCGAGAAGCTAGTCGCTCGAGTGCGGGAGAGCGGTAGTGAGGTCGTTCAAATGCGCGATTGCTCTTCTCAACAAATTGCAATCTGCATGACCGTCGTCACCGTCATGCGAACACATCGGCAACATACCTGCCATGCTCGCGCTCCATCGTGTCGATCCACGCGTGAGCGCTTTCATCATTCGCGCCGGTTGAGTCCTGGTAAATCCGACCGAGCGTGGCACGTACGGCGGGCGCCATGTTCTTGCCATCCCCGCATACATAAACGGTGGCGCCTTGCGCAAACAGCGCGGCGATTTTTTCCCGCTCGAGCCATACTTTGTCCTGGACGAAGCGAGCGCCTTCCTCCGGGCGGTTGGAATAGGCGGGCATCACTTCGACCACCCCCAAGTTCGCCCACTCTTCGAGCTCATCGCGATAGAGAAAGTCGACGTCGGGGTCATCGATTCCGAAGAAAAGCAACGACGGGCCGACGTTTTCTCCCCGCTGTTTCTGTATTGCACGCTCTTGCAGAAAGCCGCGGAACGGGGCAATACCGGAACCCGCGCAAATCAAGATCATCGGAAGGTTCGATTCGACTGGCGGACGAAAGCGTGCATTCGACGGCCTGACCGAAACGGACACACTGTCACCCGCGTCGAGCCGCGCGAGATACGACGACGCCACCCCTTCGTGACGGCCGTTGCCGGAGAGTGCCGGTGCATCGACTACGGCGACCGTCAGTGTCACGTGATCTGCTTTCCAGAGTGGAGACGACGAGATCGAGTACTGGCGTGCTTTCAACGCGGGGAGCATGTCGAGGAACTTGTCGAACGACAAATCGACGGAGCCGAAGCGTTCGAGCAGATCCATGACGGTGGTTCGTTTTTCCAGAATCTCGTATTCGAAGTCGCCGGTGCTCAGGCGCTCGAGCTCGACCTTCTCGGGCGGACAGCGAGTGGCCGCGGCAAGGATGGAGACTTGCGATCGAGTGGCCGGAACGGCAAGTTCAACGTAGCTCGAAAGCAGCTCGCCGCAACTGATTGCCTGGCCGAGCGGAAGGCGCGGATTGCTCGATGTCCCGTCGATGACCACTTGCGTGTCCCAGCTCAGGCGAAACCGGCGCAAGACGCGATCGACGTTCCGTTTGGAATTGCGAGGCAGAACGGCCAGGTAGTCGCCGGAGCGATAGGTCATCGTCTCCGGTAACTTCAGTTCCATGTGCTTCTTCGACCGGCTTCCCGGCACACTAATATCGACGAGCTCTCTATTGTCGATCACCGTCGCGTGCGTCATATCGTCAACGCTGAGCAATTTCTCGCGAACGTTATTCAGGAAGCTGACGTTGAGTGCGGAATTGCTACTTTGCGCAACCGACGTGTCCTTCCCGAAGCTGATTGCAAAGCGATTCCAGAACCCGGCATACCATCGATCAAACTCGCCAAAGAAGTCACCACCGGAATCCAGCTCGCCTCTGGCGTGAACGCGCGTGGCGCCGGCTTTTTCGAAGGCTGCGTCGACGCGCTTGGGGATCGCCTGATACGTTCTTGCCCACTGCTTGTTGCCGCATCCAAGAACAGAAAATTTGACTCCGTCCAGTGCCCCTTCGCTCATCGCCTCGATATAGGGAAGAAATGCGATTGCATTGTCGGGCGGCTGGCCTTCGTAGGAAGCAGTGACGACTACGATCGCAGGAAATCCGTCGATCTTTCCTGCGAACGCGTCCAGAGGAGCACAGGTGGCATGAAATCCGTGGCGACCGGCGTCGCCTGCAATGCGGCGAGCGAAAGATTCCGACGAACCCGTGTTCCCGCCAAACAGGACCAGCATCTTCGACGCGTCCTTGTCGGAGACCGCCGGAGCCTGATCGACGTTCGGCGTTTCGATGCTCGCACGCACGCGAAGGTTGTCGTTCGATACCTTGCGCACACCTCGCGCCCGTGGCCGCACGTTGATACGCAGGCCGGTGGGCTTGAGCGTAAGGGTTTCGGCGACTTGCAGCTCGTAGTTCGGATCGGCGAAGGAAAAATCGAATCGCTGAAGCAGCATGATCAGGACGAGGTGCGCTTCCTGCATTGCGAACGGTCGGCCGATACATGCGCGTGCGCCATTGCCGAAGGGTTTCCACGAATTCGGCGGAAGTTTTTCCGCATTCTCCGGTTCGAATCGCTCGGGACGAAACGCCTCGACGTCCTCGCCCCAGACGCTTACGTCGCGATGCAACATGGGCGTCAGGATCATGATGATGTCGTTGGGAGACACGGGATACTTCCCGCCGAACGTGGTGTCGGCGAGTGGGGTGACGGCGAAAGCCGGAGCCGTCGGCCAGATCCGCAACGTTTCCATCAGGATTTGTTCGATGTAGCGCAGTCGCGCCAGATGCTCGATCCGTGGCGTGTCGTTGCCGACGACCTCGTCGACCATGTCCCGTGCTCGTTGCAGAACGTCCGGGTTCTTGAGGAGGAAATAGGTGGCAAAGGACAAGAGCCCGCTCGTCGTTTCATGCCCGGCGATGAGGAACGTAATCATCTGGAAGACGATATTCTCGTCATCGAGCTTCTCGCCCGTCACCGGATCGACACCGTTCAGCATTCGGTCCAGCAGGTCCATCGCTTCTTCGTTGTCGTGCGGGTTCTTCCGCCTGTCTTCGATCATTTTGGTCGCGAGCGATCGCATGAGCTCGATGTCCGCGTCGAACTTGCGACTCCGGTTGAGCATCAGCTTCGACACCAGTTTCGGCCGCAACTCGCGCTTTCCCGCCTCGCTGAGGGTATTGACCATCGCATCCACGAACGGATGCTGATCTTCACGGTAGAAGCTATTGAAGCGACAGTCGAACGCACATAAGGCGATCGTGTCGAGCGTCAGGCGAGTCATGTGGTCGGAGACATCGACAGCCGTCTCCGGGCCGAATCGTTCCCAATAGAGAAACATCTGGTCGGCGATGTCGACCATCTTGTCGAACATGGACCAAATGCTGAGTGGGCCAAACGACTGCATCAATACACGATGCGCTTTTGCCCAGTTCGGTTCGTCGCTGAATGCCGTGAATAGGCCATCCCCGATGGCCGGTCTCAGTTCAAGCAGAGATTGGTGTACAGATTTCTGAAACCTGCTTTCGTCGCACACCTCATCGACGAGTGCTTGTCCGCTGACAACGTAGTAACCTTGCCCGAATACCTCGAACCAGTAGACCGGCCCGTAGGTTCGTGCGAGATCCATCATCTTTGCGAGCGGCGATGGCCCGAGGACCTCCATCAGATGGCCGATGATGGGCTTCAGAGGCGGCTGCGGAACGAGGGCGGAGGATTTCATTTCAATAACCTTTCACGAGGACATGTCGAGGCGTCGCATCTCAATCTATTGAACGAATGTAAAATAGACAAAAAGACGTGTCCAGAGCTTTTTATGCCACCTGATGTAAGCCCTAATCCCGCCGATCCACGCTTTCAGAGAAGTTACGATTCCCTCGTCCGTGCCGTGACGGAACTGCTCGACGAGGCGCCCCTGAGCAAGCTCAGCATTGCTCAACTGGTGCAGCGTGCAGGTATCGCTCGTCCCACCTTCTATCAGCACTTTCCCGACCTTCAGGTTGCTGCTCAGCGGGCGGCGTTGGCGAGGCTCGAGAGTGCATTCACGTTCGTCGAGGAGCAGGGCAAGCTGCTGAATCCGTCGAACGTCGCGTTTGTCAAGTCGATGGAAGTGGAAACGGCGCTGATCCTTCAGCATTTGCTGGCCCATGAATCTTTCTATCTGACCGTATTCAACGACGCAGCGACATCGACGTTTTTCGATGACCTCGTTACGTTCGTCGCAGGTCGCATCCTCCCGCCCTATGAAGGAATCCGAACGGAAGCGGAAGGGGATTGCCTGACCGTGTTGGGCGGTGGCTTGGTCTGGACGGCGGTGCACTGGCTTCGCCAGGGTCCCGCGCGCCAGAATCCAGAGGCGATGGCGAAGCGAATGGCCAACACATCAGTGACGATCCTCGACGCTTTCGGTCTTACTACCGGGTTCGCCCAGGGCGACTCAAATTAGTCGAAGGTGGAGGTACGGGACGCGGTCAAATTGTTCCGCTTGTGGCGTTCAAGTGCCGAGTCGAAGTCACGTCGAATACAACGAAATGAATGAAAAATGCGGGGGGGGGGCTTGCTGCAGCAAATGCAGCCCATAGCCCCGCCGCGAGTGCGGATCCTGACCACAACGCGGCTTGCTGCTTGCAACGTGCGCGCCCGTAAGCTTTCCTTGGCGTGCCCAAAACTCCACCGCGTGAGGGCGATAAGGTACGCGATGATTGCAACTGGATTTCTGCATTGCGGATTGGATAAATTTACCGTATGTTGTGGTTTCGTCCTGCCGGTATGTAAATCGGCACAACATCTCGATGTTTGACGGTGCGCCTGGCAAAAATTTTTGAAAATCGACGGGGCGTTGCGTGAGATGATGGAGTGCTACACGGAATATTCAGATGAATTCGCGTGAGGTCGAAATAGTAGCGGTATTGGAAATATGAATATCGAGCTACCAATCAAGAACGCCGCGATTATTATAAGAGACCACCATGCCCATGGACTACGCGCAGTATCAGGAAGAGGTAAAAGCAGATATTGCCAACGTGCTGAAACTTGCAGGCTGCCAGCCGATTCTATTTATCGGGTCCGGGTTTTCGCGGCGGTACGCTGATGCGCCGAACTGGGACGAGCTCCTGAAGAAACTGGCCGAGAATTGTCCAAAAATAGACCATCCGTACGCGTACTACAAGCAGAAATTCCGGGACCAGCCGCGTATCGCGAGCATGTTTGCGCAGGCGTATCGAGAGTGGGCGTGGAGCGAAGGGCGCGCGAACTTCCCGCCGGAATATTTCGATGAGGCGTTCCCGACGGAGGTGTTCCTGAAGCATGCGACGGCCGCTATGCTTCACAACCTGAAGCCGGCGCACCCTGGTCTTAAGGCGGAGCTCAAGGCGCTGCAGGCGATTAACCCGCACGCTATCGTAACCACGAATTACGATGAGTTGCTGGATCCGCTCTTTCCCCAGTACGAAGCAGTCGTCGGACAAACCATTCTGAAGCAGCCGTACCTCTCCATCGGCGAAATCTTCAAGATTCACGGCTCGGTTTCGGATCCCCTTTCGCTCGTGCTGACGCAAGAGGATTACGACGCATTCGAGACGGACAAGAAGTACCTGAGTGCGAAGCTACTGACTTACTTCGCAGAGCATCCACTCCTCTTCATTGGCTACGGGGCCAATGACCCAAACATCCGTAGCGTGCTGTACGACGTTGATCGCATGATTCGAGCAGATTTCGCACTCATCCCGAACATCTACATCCTCGAATGGGACCCTGCGATTGACGAGAACTCGTATCCCGCGCGGGATAGGGTGCTCGCCGTCGGCGAGAACCGAGAGATTCGGATTAAGAGCATCTCGGCGACGTCGTTTGAGTGGGTCTACGAGGCATTTAGTAGCGGTGGAGCGCTTGAGAAGGTGAATATGAAGTTACTTCGGTCACTGCTCGCTCGCACGGTTGACCTGGTCCGCAAGGACGTGCCGACAAAGAAGGTGGAAATCGACTTCCAGACGCTTGAGCACAAGCTACAACAGGGCGACGGTGTTGCAACATTGCTCGGCATTACCGCAATCGGGGACCCAGCGAAGGTCAACCTTCATTTTCCGTTCACGCTGACCGAGGTCGCCGAGCAACTCGGATTTAAAGGCTGGAATGCTGCGCATCGCCTTATAGAGCTCGTGGAGGAACAGACGGGCTTCGACCTCAAGTCTTCCGATAACACATACCACATCACAATGCGCACTGGGAAATCCAGCAGCACGAACAAGTATTCGCAGGCATGTGTCGACTTGTTGAGAGCGGCGCTGAACGGGGAGCCATATAAGTTGGCGAAGGATTGCATAGTGGAGGCGGCGAAGGCTGCATAGGCAGCAGGTTCCGCATACAGGTGAGCGCATGGGCTGTATGAGCGCCATTCGGGGTGTCGACTGACGTCATTGGCAGTTCGTGCGCGATGCTCCGTACGAGATCGGGGTTTCAGGTGTTGCAGAGCAGTTCTCATGTAAATGCCACAAGGAGCGCTACTATGAAACAACCAGGACTTGATGGTCGCCATCGTGACAAGGATGAAAAATCGATCTCAAGCACGGCAACACGATGAACAAAAACCTGGGCAACCCCATCCCGGGTTTCGGGCCGAATGCAACGCTGAAGGAGATGCGCGACAAGACGGGCAAGGTCAGTGAGAAGGATATCCGAGCCGTAATGGTGAAGAAGCGCGGGGGATGAGGCGCTAATTCACGCCCGCGATAGACACGGGTCCTGTCGCGGTATTTCTGGATTGCCCTCGATCCGTCTCAGACGCGTTGTACGCGAATCGACCGGCGCGACGTCGCCTGTCTCCTATAACTTCACGGCACCATTTCTCTAGTTCAGATGCGCCGGCAAACGGCCTACTGCGCTCCGCACGCTTCACTTGCTGGAACAGGCCGCCGCAGAGATTTACAGAAGTCCTCTGATGGGAAAGCAGTTGCGGCAGCAATACATCACGGCGGGCATGGGCTCGCCGCCCATCTGACACATGATCAAACGACTGAAAGGAAATTGTCGGGTTCGGGCCCGATAGGCGGGCAGATAAATATTATTATCGGTCCATCATCATTTTTGCTCTAAACTGGCAATCATGAAAACGCGTGAGGCTCTTCCCGTCGACGGCACGGGCCCTGAGTTCCCGAACGAAGCGGAACTCGCCGCATTGCGCGGCTGGTACGCCGGCCTGGACGCACGGACTGCCGTTGCCCGCTACCTGGGCGACCGCCGGCAAGCCGGTGTGTCGTCGCGCGGTATCCTCGGCCGTATCCGCCGGCAACTCGTCGCGTTCGCCGTGCAACGTCACCGCGAGGACCTGGCTGCCGTCTTCATCGACCGCCCGTCGAAAGCGTCGGCCGACGGGGTAGCCCGTGCGATTGAAACGCTGCGCAATCTACTCGTGCCGACCCCGGTGATCACCGATACGCTCGAAGCCTGGTTCCCGCCGCGCATCGTCGCGGCGCTGCAGGCCCATGACATCCGGACCCTGGCCGACCTGACTGTGCGGATTCCGCGGCGACGGCGCTGGTGGGCCGCCATCACCGGACTCGGCATTGCCAGCGCGCGCCGCATCGAGGCGTTCTTCGCCGCCCATCCGGCGCTGACCGAACGCGCGCGGGCGCTGATTGTCGTGGCGCCGACGGGCAATATCGTGCCGTGGGAGCAACTGCGCGTGCCAAACGAGGTCGACGGCTCACATGGCCACTTCCGGGCACCGCAGGCGGCCTGCCTGTTGAACGCGTCGAACGACTACGAGGCGATCCGGTCCTGGCTAGCGTTGCATGAATCGGTCGCCACCCAGCGTGCCTATCGTAAGGAGGCGGAACGCCTGATCCTTTGGGCCATCGTCGAGCGCGGCCGCGCGCTATCGTCGCTCAACACTGACGATGCGATTGCCTACCGGGGCTTCTTGCGAAAGCCGACGCCGCACGAGCGTTGGGTCGGCCTGTCTCGGCAACGACACAGTATCGAATGGCGGCCGTTCACCGGTCCGCTCTCGGCGCGCTCAGCGGCATACGCACTGAACGTCCTGTCGGCGCTTTTTCGCTGGCTGGTCGAACAGCGCTACGTGCTCGCGAATCCGTTCGCTGGCGTCAAGGTCAAGAGTCAAGCGCAGCGTACAGGATTGGATGTGTCCCGCGGCTTCTCGGAAGGCGAGTGGCTGCTGATCCGCACGCTCGCTGACGGCCTCGAGTGGTCATACGGCTGGAGCATACCGGCCGCTCAGCGTCTGCGGTTCTTGTTGGACTTTGGCTATGCCACCGGTCTACGCGCGAGCGAATTGGTCAGTGCAACGCTCGGAGACGTCCGTCGCGACGAGCACGGCGATCACTGGCTGCATGTGCTCGGCAAGGGCGGCAAGCTAGGCAAGGTGGCGTTACCATCGCTCGCCCGGACCGCGCTTGACCAATATCTCATTCAGCGCGGGCTGCCGGTCACGCCGAGTCGCTGGAATCCGGGGACGCCGCTCGTGGGTAGCCTCGACGAGGACGGGGCCGGCATCGAAAGTACACGGCTTTGGCGTGTGCTGCGCAGGTTCTTCGTGCTGGTGGCCGACGCGATCCAAGACGAGCGCCCGGCGACGGCCGACAAGTTGCGCCGCGCGAGCCCCCATTGGATGCGGCACACGCACGCGTCGCACGCGCTGGCACGTGGGGCCGAGTTGCTCATGGTCCGCGATAACCTGCGCCACGCGTCCATCTCGACGACATCAACCTATCTGCATAGTGACGAGGTGCAGCGGGCCCGCCAGTTCGATCAGGCGTTCAGCGCAGCGGCTTTCAAGCGGTAGTCTGTTCGCGCATTCCGACGCAGACTCTGAGGGGGATTAGTTCGTGAGACGCCTTGGAATCATAGGCGACCGGGCTGGTCTTGCCCGTTGCCTTTAACACTAACCGACTGGGACATGATGCTGGATCATCCACGGTTGAACTCGCAATCGAAGTCGCTAGCATCCTTGGGAGAGGGGCGTTAGATTCGATGACGCGCCGCGTGACAATTTGCACGCGCATCATGCAGCGCGTGATGCCGGCCACCATGCTCGTTGAAATAGACCTCCATTTGTTGCTGGTCCAATGTGTCGCTACCGAGATAGCACGCCTGCCAGCCCGACGGTACGTCACCGAGCAAATCGACCATCAATTCCCAGTCGCCGCCATAGTCGAAACACAGCATTCGCGGTTCGCTCTCGATGGCAAACTGATCTAACCAGGATAGCAATGCGGCACGCAATCCCTCGCGTGTAAACACCCTGCCCGGGTACTGTCCAAGCTGAGGCAGGATCGCTGCCCGTACAAATTCGCTGCAGCTTCCCCGATCGAAATCCGACCGCTCCCCATAGAATTCACGGCCGTCTGTGGCCACGAGTGCAATGCTGATGAGGTCACAGTTCAGAAAATCCGTGAACTCGGTGTCCACAAAGAGGTGCAATGACATCGCGAATTTCTCCACTGGCCTGGCGTCAGTGTGCAGACGCTAGCCAGGCTGTAGTTTTGCGGAAAATACCGTCGCCAAGGGCCGTATGTGACCTTCCACGGTAGCACGCGTTATCCGGAGCGTTCCTGCCTTAATGTCAGGAAGGGCGGGTCTAGCAGGGAAGCGAGCGAATTTGAGGCTTGTGCCTGCCGCCGCACGCAGAATTGGTGCAATTTTAGTTCCTTTCGAGCAGGAAGCGCGTAACTTTAGTTCCAACGGCGGTATGACGAATGGACCTTGATTTTCGACCGCTGTGCCAGCGTCCGTCGTATTCTTTACTGCTGTCGCCTCTCGGTACTTAGACTTATCGCATCGCACATAGCCGCCGCAACGGCGTGTGAATCGTGCCTTGATCTGATTACTTGCGCCAACCGCATAGCCAGGACGGTGCGCCGCCAATCTAGCTTTTCTTGCGCGGTCGAGTTTGACAGCCCAAGTTGCTCCAATAGTGCGAAATGTTAAATCGCACCAAAACCGCCTGAAAAGAGCGCAACTTTAGTTCGTCGGACTCCGGGACAACCCCTCGCACATCCCCTCACTTGCATCCGTGAAATTGCCGTGCTAATTTTTCATGAAATTAATTGGCGAAAATTTCACGGGAGCCCGCATGTTCATGCAGTCCGACCGTCACGTCGCAAGCTACTACGCCGGCACCTACCCGGCGCCGATTCCGCATCGGGCGGCACTGGACGAACGCCTCGACGCCGACGTGCTGGTCGTGGGCGCAGGCTTCAGCGGGCTGCACACGGCGCTGCGTCTCGCGCTGGCGGGCAGGCGCGTGGTCGTGCTCGAGGCGAGCCGCGTCGCATGGGCCGCGTCGGGCCGCAACGGCGGACAGGCGCTGCTCGGCTGGTCGTGCGACATGCCGCCGATCGAGGCGGCGCTCGGCCGCGACGGCGCGCGTGCATTGTGGGACAGCATGCGCTGGGCCGCGGCCGAAGTGCGCGAACTGCCGCAGCGGCACGGTTTCGACATCGACTACCGCCCTGGCAGCCTGTGGGCGGCGGTGCGGCCGCGCCGCGTCGCGATGCTCGCGCAGGCGCGCGACGAGGCGGCCGAGCGCTGGGGCTACGACCGGCTGCGCGTGATCGGGCGCGACGAGATGCCCGAATGGATCGGCAGCCCGCGCTATCTCGCGGCGCTGTACGACCCGGAGGCCGGGCACCTGAACCCTTTGAAGCTCGCGCTCGGCCTCGCGCAGGCGATCGAGCAGGCAGGCGGCCGCATCTTCGAACAGAGCCGCGTGCTCGACTATCGCGAGACGGACAGCGGCTACGTGGCGCGCACGGCCACCGGGGAGGTGCGCGCGGACGTGCTGGTGCTCGCGTGCAATGCGTACGTCGACCGGCTCGATTCGGAACTGTCGCGCCGGATGCTGCCGGTCGGCACCTACCAGGTCGCGACCGTGCCGCTCGCGCCCGACCTCGCGCGATCGTTGCTGCCGCAGAACAGCTGCGTGATCGACAACCAGTTCGTACCCGACTACTTCCGCCTGAGCCCCGACAACCGGCTGTTGTTCGGCGGCGGCTGCACGTATCTCGGCGGCATTCCGGCCGATATCGCGGAAGCGACGCGCCGGCCGCTCGAACGGGCATTTCCGCAGTTGCGCGGCGTGAAGCTCGAGTTCGCCTGGGGCGGCCATATCGACATCAGCATGCGCCGCACGCCCGACATCGGGCGTCACGGCCAGCGCTTCTGGCTGCAGGGATTTTCCGGGCATGGCGTATTGCCGACGCTGGCCGGTGCGCGCGCGGTCGCCGACGCGGTGCTCGGCGACGATCGCCTGCTTGCGCAGTACGCGCGCATCCGCAACCCGCGCTTTCCCGGCGGCGACCGGCTCGCCGCGCCGCTGGAAGCGCTCGGCAAGGTTTGGTACCGTTTGCGCGATACCGTCTGACCGCACCGGAAACCATCATGAACGAACAGGAAGAGATAGAAAGTCTGGCGATCCTGATCCGCGACCTGCGCAAGCATCGCAAGGTCACGCTCAACGACCTCGCGGAGCGGATCGGCCGCTCGGTCGGCTTTCTGTCGCAGGTCGAGCGCGGCCTGTCGCGCCCGACCGTCGCGGATCTCACCGCGATCGGCGAGGCGCTCGGCGTGCCGACCACGTATTTCTACAGCCTGAGCAAGCCGCGCAGCGTGCCGTGGGTCACGCGGCCCGACGAGCGGCGCACCGTGTATTACGCGGCCGGCATTACGGACATCCTCGTGTCGCCGAACATGCGCGCACGCTTTTCGATCCTCGAGAGCCATCTCGCGCCGGGCGCGAGCAGCGGCGAGCGGCCGGTCGACGACAGCGACGAGCAGGGCGGCTTCGTACTCGAAGGCGAGCTGACGATCTGGATCGACGGCGACGACACGCCCGTCACGCTCGGGCCGAACGACGCCTTCCAGCTTCCCGCGCACAAGCGGTTTCGCTATGCGAACCTCGGCGACCGGCCGGCGCGCGTGATCTGGGTATTCACCTGAACATCGCGTAATTCGGGCGGCCGGACCGGCCGCCGTCTCGAAGCAGAAGTCTGCAGTACTGATCGAGGTGGGACGTGCGGCGCAGTGCATGCCGCACGACTTCGGTGTCGCTGCGCGGCACCGTCATACAAATGGAAAGGATGAGACATGGCAGACGTCGTTCCCGCGCTGATCGATGAAGTCCGCGCATTCCGGCAGGCGCACCCCGAGATCCGTTACGTCGACCTGATCTGCCTCGACCTGCCCGGCCACTTCTACGGCAAGCGCTATCCGATCGATGCGCTCGAGAAGGTCGCCGCGGGCTCGCTGCTGAAGCTGCCGCAGAACTGCGTGCTGCTCGGCACGCAGGGCGGCCTCTACAAGATCGGCGACTACTGTTTCAACGACGGCGACCCCGATGCGCCGCGCCGGCTGATTCCCGGCACGCTGAAGCCGGTGCGCTGGGAGCGGCAGCCGCTCGCGCAGATGCTGATCAGCTCAGACGGCACCGATGCGCCGATCGAGTTCGAACCGCGCGAAGTGCTCGCGCGCGTGCTGCGACGGTTCGCGGCGCGCGGCATCCGGCCGGTCGTCGCGTTCGAGCTCGAGTTCTACCTGTTCGCCGCGCAGCTTGCGGACGGGATGCCGCAGTATCCGCGCGACCGCCTGAGCGACGACCGCGATGACCAGCCGAACATGCATATCGAGCGCCTGTCGCGCTTTTCCGACGTGCTGCACGAGATGGTCGAGGCCGCGTGCGAGCAGGGTGTCGATGCGACGGTGATCACCGCGGAACTCGGGCCCGGCCAGTTCGAGATCAACTTCGGTCATACCGACGACGGATTGCGCGCGGCCGACTGGTCGGCGCTGTTCTGCCGCAGCACGCGCGGCGTCGCGCTGCGGCACGGCTATCGCGCGAGCTTCATGGGCAAGCCCTACCTGCATGCGCCGGGCAGCGGCATGCACGTGCACGTGAGCCTGTACGACGATGCGGGGCGCAACCTGCTCGCCGCGGACGGGCAGCGGCCGCTGCGGCACGCGGTGGGCGGATGCCTCGCGCTGCTGCCGCACTGCATGCCGGTGTTCGCGCCGAACCACAACGCGTTCCGGCGCTATGGATCGATGGTGAATGCCGCGAGCCGCGCGAGCTGGGGTTTCGAGGATCGCGACGCGTGCATCCGGATTCCGGAGTCCGACGCGCGCAACCTGCGGATCGAGCATCGTCTTGCGAGCGCCGACGCGAATCCGTATCTGGTGCTCGCCGCGATCCTGAGCGGCATGGAGCACGGGCTCGAGGCGCGCATCGAGCCGATCGCGCCGCTCAACGACGATCGCGGCAGCGGGATCGATTTCCCGAAGGAGATGCTGTCGGCGGTTGCGGCGATGCAGGATCACGCCGCCGTGCGCGACGGTCTCGGCAGCGAGTTCGTGATGGTCTATTGCGAGAACAAGCGGCAGGAGGAACTGGATTTTCGCAACGAGATCGGCGCGCGCGAGTATCGGTGGTTTCTGTGAGTCGCGACGCGACGAGGCCGGCATGATGCCGGCACGGGCGGCCTGCGACGGGCAGTTCAACGGATGCTCGTCGCATCGCCGGCCCGTGGCGCAGATAAAGCGCCGTGCCGGACGACAGCTCGCGGCACGGCATGCGCGACGAACTTACTCGCCGAGCTTCGACGCGACACAGCCGGTGCTCGCGCATTCGCGTTCGCGCTCACGCAGGAACGACAGCCGCGACTGCGTCATGTCGGTCGCGCACTGGAGATCCACGAGGTAGCCGTTGTTGCGGGTCTCGCTGCACTGCGCGTCGCGCTGCTTCAGCCACGCAAGCTGGCCGGCCTTCAGCGCCGCCTGCTGATCGCCGCTCAGTTGCTTGCGCAGGCGGCCGTATTCGTCGTTGAGCTCGCGGTCGCTCTGCGAAAACTGCGTGCTGCTGCAATAGACCTGGTCGAATGCGCTGTGCGGTTTCGCGCAGCCTGCCGCGTGCGCGGCGAACGGAACGGCGAGCGCGAGCAGCGCGCAGGATGCGAGCAGATTCTTCTTCTTCATGGTGATGCTCCTGACTGGGTGAAAACCGTTGAAGCCGATGGCGGCATCGTCACATCGACGCCGTGCACGCGTCGATCCCGCCCGCGATCGCGGTGGACAGGCGCTGGATCGTTTCGCGCCGCGCGAGCCGCGCCTCCTCGTCGGGATTGACGATCACGCCCGCTTCGACGAGCACGGCCGGAATCGGCGCGGTGCGCAGCACGACGAGATCGTCGAAGCGATGGATGCCGAGTTGCGGATCGACCAGCGGGCGATTCTCGCCGCGAATCGGCTGCGCGTGATACAGCGACGGCCGTTCGCCGGCCGCGACCAGCCGTTCGGCGATCGCCTTCGCGCAACGCAGGCTTTCCGCATAGTGCGGATTGCGCGCCGACACGAACACCGCGAAGCCGCGGAATTCGCGCTGCCGGCCCGCGTCGATGAACTGCTGCTGGATCGAATCGTGATGGATCGATATGAACAGGTTCGCGTCGGGCGCCTGTGTCGAACGCTGGTCGAGCGCGATCTCGCGGCCGTCGGCCGACGTGCGCAGCACGCGATCGCCGTGCGCGGCGAGTTTCTCGGCGACCGCGGCGGACAGGTCGAGGTTGTACAGGTACTCGACGCGTCCGCTCGCGCCTGTCGCGCCGGGGTGGGCCGGCGTGTGTCCGGTATCGACGACGATATAGCGCTGCGGGGTAGCGGGCGTCACGGCATCCGCCGCGTGCAGCGCCGGCGATGCGCCGAGCAGCGGCACGCAGGTCAGCAGGTGCGCGGCGGCCCGCGCGAGCGGGCGAAGGCGTCGGAGGGTTCGGTTCGTCATTGTTGTTGTCGAGGCGGGCACACAGCCGCGTCGAAGGGCGCGGCATCGTCGGCCTGCTTGCGCAGTCGGAATGTCGCGCGATTATAGCGGGTGCCGGCTGCGGCGCAATGACGGCATCGCGCCGCCTCGCCCGTCAGCGCGGCGGCGCTTCGGCTTCGGCCCAGCGCTTGAACGAGTCGAGACGCCGGCGCGTCTGCATCAGGTAGAACGCGCCGATCAGCGGTTCGAGCAGCCAGCGCAGCCAGCCGGGCCGCGCGCGAAAGTGGTAGGTGAACTTGACTTCGGTCGAGCCCGGCGCGCGCTCGGTGAAGTTCCAGCTGCCGCTGAAGCGCGCGAGCACCTTCGGGCCGTCGACCATTTCGACGGCCGCGACCTGCGGCGGCCGGTACGAGATGTAGCGTGACACCATCGTCGCGCCCGAGTTGCTGCGACAGAATGCATCGACGCCGACATCGGCGGCCGTGCCGTCGAGCAGGTACGCGTCGGCGAGGAAGCTGTCCCACACGAGCCGCCGCCCGTAGTCTTGCGACCACGTGAACAGGCGGCGGCGATCGACGCCGACGATCCGGCTGACTGAGATCCTCATGATGGCGGGCGCCTTCGCGCGGGTGGTGGATGCAATCGAGTGTAACGCGGCCGTACCGGATACTTCTTCAGACTTCGTCAAGTCGAATCGCCGCTCGATTGACGCATCTCGAAAATAATCCTACGATACGCGTCATGCCTTCGGGACAGACCCGAAGCGTTTCCATCTCTTGAGGGAGCCTCATGAGTACGCAACAGAACCGGCGCTTCGACGCGCTCGTTTTCATCGGTCGTTTCCAGCCTCCGCATCGTGGTCACCTGAACGTGTTGAAATCGGCATTGAGCCGCGCCGAGCGCGTCTGCGTGCTGATCGGGTCGACCGACAAGCCTCGTACCATCAAGGATCCGTTTTCGTTCGACGAGCGCCGGCAGATGCTGGCTTCGCTGCTCGACGCAGCCGAACGCGAGCGCGTGACGATCGCGCCCGTGCAGGATTCGACATACAACGACGGCGACTGGGTGCGCTGGGTGCAGGATGCCGTCGCGTCCGCGCTTGGCGATGTCGCGCAGCGCAAGGTCGGGCTGATCGGCCACGAGAAGGACGCCACCTCGTATTACCTGCGGATGTTTCCGCAATGGGAACTGGTCGACGTCGATGCAACCGAAGACATTTCCGCGACCGAGATCCGCGACCAGTATTTCGCCGAACGCACCAACAGCTTCGTGCAGTGGGCCGTGCCCGAGCCGGTGTTCGGCTGGCTCGAACGCTTTCGCACGCAGCCGGAGTTCGCGCAGCTGAAGGCCGAGGCCGAGTTCATCGCCGCCTATCGCAAGGCATGGGCCGCCGCGCCTTATCCGGTCACGTTCGTGACCGTCGATGCGGTGGTCGTGCACTCGGGCCACATCCTGCTGGTGCGCCGGCGCAGCGAACCGGGCCGCGGCCTGTGGGCGCTGCCGGGCGGGTTCGTGAACCAGGACGAGCGGCTCGATGCGGCCTGCATTCGCGAACTGCGCGAGGAGACCGGCCTGAAGCTGCCGGAACCGGTGCTGCGCGGCTCGATCAAGGATCGCCAGGTGTTCGATCATCCGACGCGCTCGCTGCGCGGCCGCACGATCACGCACGCGTGCCTGTTCAATTTCCCGACCGGTGAGCTGCCGCGCGTGAAGGGCAGCGACGACGCCGACAAGGCGCGCTGGGTGCCGCTCAACGAATTCGCGCAGATGCGCAACGTGATGTTCGAGGATCACTTCGACATCGCGTATCACTTTCTGGGGAAGCTGTGATCCGCTGATTCCCCGCATTCCCGTCCGCCGCGACAGACGCGGCGGCATTCCAACGGCCTAGAGGAGCTCTAGCCATGCAAAATGATCTCGGCGGCTTTGCCGCGGTTCTCGCCAATCCGATTCTCAACACGGATTCGTACAAGGCTTCCCACTTCCTGCAATATCCGCCCGACGCGACGGCGATGTTCTCGTACGTCGAATCGCGCGGCGGACGCTACGACCGCACGCTGTTCTTCGGCCTGCAGATGCTGCTGAAGGAATATCTGTGCAAGCCGGTCACGCACGCGATGGTCGACGAGGCGCGCGACTTCTTCGCGGTGCACGGCGAGCCGTTCAACGAGGCGGGCTGGCGCTACATCGTCGAGCGTTACGACGGCTGGCTGCCCGTGAAGATCCGCGCGGTGCCCGAAGGCTCGATCGTGCCGGTGCACAACGTGCTGATGACCGTCGAATGCGACGATCCCGCCGTGTTCTGGCTCGCGTCGTATCTCGAGACGATGCTGCTGCGCGTGTGGTATCCGGTGACGGTCGCGACGCAGAGCTGGCACCTGCGGCAGACGATCCGCCGCTTCCTCGAAAAGACCGACGACGATCTCGCGCAACTGCCGTTCAAGCTGCACGATTTCGGCGCGCGCGGCGTGTCGAGCGCGGAGTCGGCCGCGATCGGCGGGGCCGCGCACCTGGTCAGCTTCATGGGTTCGGATACGGTGCTGGGCGTGCTGGCCGCGAACCGCTTCTATCGCGAACCGATGGCCGCTTATTCGGTGCCGGCCGCCGAGCACAGCACGATCACGTCGTGGGGGCGCGAAGCCGAGGTCGATGCGTACCGGAACATGATCGCGCGGTTCGGCCTGCCGGGTGCGATCGTGTCGGTCGTGTCGGATTCCTACGATTTGTTTGCCGCGCTCGACATGTGGGGCGGCGAGCTGCGCCAGGCGGTGATCGACTCGGGGGCGACGCTGGTCGTGCGACCCGATTCGGGCGAACCGGTGTCGATCGTGCTGCAGACGGTGCGCGCGCTCGATGCGTCGTTCGGATCGACGTTGAACGGCAAGGGGCGGCGCGTGCTGAATCACGTGCGCGTGATCCAGGGCGACGGGGTCGACGAGCAGTCGATCGGCGCGATTCTGTCCGCGCTCGATGATGCGGGCTATGCGGCCGGCAACGTCGTGTTCGGGATGGGCGGCGCGCTCTTGCAGCAAGTCAATCGCGACACGCAGCGTTTCGCGATGAAGTGCTCGGCGATCCGGCGTGGCGGCGTGTGGCACGACGTGTGCAAGGATCCGGTCACCGACCAGGGCAAGCGCTCGAAGAAAGGGCGGCTCACGTTGCTGCGTCATCGCCGCACCGGCGAGTACCGGACTGCGACGCTGCCCGTCGCATGGGACGATCGCGCGGTGGAAGGCGAGTGGGCCGAGGCGCTCGAAACGGTGTTCGATACGGGACGGCTGCTGGTCGACGCATCGTTCGCCGAGGTGCGGGCGAGGGCGCACGCGGGCGAAGCATAAGCCGGGCTACGGGGTGCGCGATGGCGCTTTGTGCTGCGTCGGACGTCAAGATACAGCTTGACGCCCGACCGATCGAATGCGCGTGCGCATCGCTTCGGCGACCGCGTCGCGCACGCAGGCCGCCGCGATTTCCGATGCGCGCGTGCGTGCGGCGCGCGCGAGCCGCGCGATCACCAGCGGCTGGATCACCGTCGATTCACGGATCGGACATTCGACGACGAGCGGCGAGCGCGTGACGGCCGGGCTTTGCGTGATCAGCAGCGACACGCCGAGCCCGCTCGCGACCATCGCACGCACGAGTTCGATCGATACAGCCCGATAGCGGACGTTCGGCGACAGCCCGCACTGCCAGAACGGCGCCATCAGAAAATCGCGGCTGTGCGGCAGGTCGATCAGGATGAACGGCTGTGCCGCGAGATCGCGCAGCGAAATCGCGCGCTTGCGCTTCGCGAGCGCGGAATTCGCCGGCACGAGCGCGTACGGCCGCAATTCGGCCAGACATTCGCGTTCGATATCTTCGGGCAGGCCCACGTCATACATCAGCGCGAAATCGATCTGCTGCTTGTGCAGGGCGACGTCGAGCTGGGCGAGATCACCTTCGATGAACCGGATCGCGAGCCGCGGATGGCGCTGTTGCGCGAGTTCCAGCACGCGCGGCAGATACACGGGTGCGATGGTGCTGAACACGCCGATCTGCACGACGCCGCCCGGTTCGTCGCCGACGTCGTCGGTCGCGAACGCGGACGCCGACGCGAGCAACTGGCGCGCTTCGGCAAGCTTGCGTTCGCCGAAATGGGTAAGCGTCATCCGCGTGCCGGCGCCGCGCGTGAACAGCGGATCGTCGAACAGCGCCTCGAGCTCGCGGATCGCCACCGAAATCGACGGCTGCGACACGTTGAGCCGGGTTGCGGCCGCGGTCGTGCTGCCGGCTTCGGCGGCCGCGACGAAATAGCGTAACAGTCTCAGCGATAGCGCCATGTCGAACCCATACGAAAAACTTATAGGCGTTAATTTATTCCAGTATTTTATCTGATTGCCCCGCTCGACCAGAATCACCGCATCGGCCAACTTGGCCCGACCTTCAGGAGAAAGATGCCGTGACTGTGTCCAGGCTGCCGCTCGACGGCATACGCGTGATCGATTTTTCCCGGGTACTGGCGGGGCCGTTGTGTTCGGCGCTGCTCGGCGACCTCGGCGCCGAGGTGATCAAGATCGAGCCGCCGGCGGGCGACGACTATCGTGCGATCGGGCCGTTCGCGAACGGCGAGAGCGGACTGTTCGGCGCAATGAACCGCAACAAGCGCAGCGTCGTGATCGACCTGAAGACCGACGACGGGCAGGCGCTCGCGCAAGCGCTGTGCGCGCAGGCCGATGTCGTCGTCGAGAATTTCCGGCCCGGCGTCGCCGAGCGGCTCGGAATCGGCTATGCGGCGCTGTCGGCGCGCCATCCGCGGCTGATCTACGCGAGCGTGTCGGGGTTTGGGCAGACCGGGCCGGAATCGCGCCGGCCCGCGTACGACATCATCCTGCAGGCGATGTGCGGACTGATGGATGCGACCGGCGCACCGGACGGCGAGCCGACGCTGGTCGGCGATTCGGTATCCGACGTGATCAGCGGGATCTTCGCGTCATGGGGCGTGCTGGCCGCGCTCGTCGCGCGCGATCGCACCGGCGCCGGCACGCATGTCGACGTGTCGATGTTCGACGCGACGCTGAACCTGACCGCGGCGCTGGTCGCGCGCTATGCGACCACCGGCGTCGCGCAGCCGCGCGTCGGCAATCGCCATCCGACTTCCGCGCCGTTCGGCGCGTATCGCGCGGTCGACGGGCACTTCGTCGTTGCCGTGCTCAACAACAAGCTGTTCGGCCTGCTGGCCGAGACGATCGGTCATCCGGCGCTGATCGACGATCCGCGTTTCGCATCCGATGCGTCGCGCTGCGCGCATGAGGCTGCGTTGCGCGTGTGCATCGAGCAGTGGGCCGCCACGCGCTCGGTCGCGGACGTCAATGAGGAACTCGGTGCGGCGGGCATTCCGGTCGCGCCGATCCGCAGCGTGCAGCAGGCGCTCGAGAGCGACCACGCGCGCGTGCGGCGCGTGCTCGTCGAGACGGCCGCAGCCGACGGTTCGACGATCCGGTTGCCTGCGCAGCCGCTGAAGTTTTCCGCCTATCCCGACACGCGCACGACACGCGCGCCGCAACTCGGCGAACACACGCGCGCAGTGCTCGAACGCGTGCTAGGCCTCGATGAGGCCGCGATCGCCGCGCTGGCGCAGGCCGGCGCGATCCACACGCCTGCCGCGACGTCGCGCCGGACCAACACCCACCAGGAGATGAACGATGCTTAAACGACTGGGCGTCGGCGATGCCGACCTCGAAATTGCCGATGCGATCCGTCGCTTTGCACGAGCCGAACTTGCGCCGCATGCGGCGCAGGTCGATCGCGACGAAACGTCGACGACGCGCTACGTGCCGGCACTCGCCGAACTCGGGGTGATGGGGATGAACCTGCCGGAACGATGGGGCGGCACCGGCGCATCGCCGGCCGCGATCATCCTCGCGCTGGCCGAGATCGCGCAGGCCTGCGCGGCGACGTCGTCGATGATCGGCGCGCACTATCTGGCGACCGACTCGGTGCTGATCGGCGGCGACGACGCATTGCGTGCGCGCTATCTGTCGGACGCGGCGACCGGTGCGAAGCTCGGCGCATTCGCGCTGACCGAACCGCAGGCCGGCTCGAACCCGGCCGGCATGACCACGCAGGCGGTGCGCGACGGCGACGGCTATCGCATTCACGGCGTCAAGCATTTCATTTCGAACGCGGATGCTGCGCAATTCATCGTCGTCTATGCGAAAACCGCGCCGGAACTCGGCACACGCGGGATCAGCGCATTCGTCGTCGATCGCGACACGCCGGGCGTGTCGGTGTCCGCGCCGGAGAAACTGATGGGCATTCACGGCGCGCCTGCCCACGAAGTCGCGTTCGATTGCGTGGTGCCGGCGTCGAACCGGCTCGGCGAAGAGGGCAGCGGCTTTCGCACCGCAATGAAGGTGCTCGACAACAGCCGCCTCGATGTCGCGGCGACGAGCCTCGGGATCGCCGAAGCGGCGCTCGGCGATGCGATCGACTGGGCGAAGCAGCGCCACGTCGGCGGCGAGCCGCTGGCGAACAAGCAGGGCCTGCAGTGGCGATTCGCCGACATGAAGACGCAGCTCGAAGCCGCATGGCTGCTCACGTTGCAGGCCGCCGCACGGCGTGCGGCCGGCGAGCCGTTCACCGACCTGGCGTCGATGGCGAAGCTGTATGCGTCGGAAATGGTCGCGTTCGTGACCGACGCCGCCTTGCAGGTCCACGGCGGGTATGGCTTCACGCGCGAAATGCGGATCGAGCGCCTCGTGCGCGATGCGCGGATCCTGCGGATCTACGAAGGCTCGTCGGAGATCCAGCGCACGGTGATCGCACGCACGATGCTGGCGTGACGGCGAACGAAACGAGACAAGGCGAGGAGACGAATGGTGAAGATTCTGGTGCCAGTGAAAAGAGTGGTCGATTACAACGTGAAGGTCCGCGTGAAGTCGGACAACACGGGCGTCGATATCGCGAACGTGAAGATGTCGATGAACCCGTTCGACGAGATCGCTGTTGAAGAAGCGGTGCGCCTGAAGGAAGCAGGCGTCGCGACCGAAGTGGTGGCCGTGTCGGTCGGTGTGGCGCAAGCGCAGGAAACGCTGCGCACGGCGCTGGCGATCGGCGCGGATCGCGCGATCCTCGTCGAGTCGAACGACGGCGTCGAGCCGCTGGCTGTGGCGAAGATACTGAAGGCGCTGGTCGACAAGGAGCAGCCGCAGCTCGTGATCCTCGGCAAGCAGGCGATCGACGACGATTCGAACCAGACCGGTCAGATGCTCGCCGCGCTGGCAGGGCTGCCGCAGGCGACGTTCGCCTCGAAGGTGACGATTGCCGACGGCAAGGCGACGGTTGCACGCGAAGTGGACGGCGGCGCGGAAACGCTGTCGCTTCAACTGCCCGCAGTCGTCACCACGGATTTGCGCCTGAACGAGCCGCGCTACGTGACGCTGCCGAACATCATGAAGGCGAAGAAGAAGCCGCTGGAAACGGTGAAGCCCGAAGACCTCGGCGTGGACGTCGCGCCGCGTCTGAAGACGCTGAAGGTGGCCGAGCCGCCGAAGCGCGCAGCCGGCGTGAAGGTGCCGGACGTGAAGACGCTGGTCGAGAAGCTGAAGACCGAAGCCAAGGTGCTGTAAAGGGAGCGGATAGAAATGACGATTCTGGTAATTGCAGAACACGACAACGCGTCGATCAAGGCCGCGACGCTGAACACGGTGGCAGCGGCGCAGAAGATCGGCGGCGACATTCACGTGCTGGTCGCCGGTCACAACGCGCAGGGCGCAGCCGATGCGGCCGCGAAGATCGCCGGCGTGGCGAAGGTGCTGCTGGCCGATGCGCCGCAGCTCGAAGCGGGCCTCGCGGAAAACGTCGAAGCGACCGCGCTGAACATCGCGAAGGACTATTCGCACATCCTCGCGCCGGCGACTGCGTACGGCAAGAACATCGCACCGCGTATCGCCGCGAAGCTCGACGTCGCGCAGATCTCGGACATCACGGCGGTCGATTCGGCCGACACGTTCGAGCGCCCGATCTACGCCGGCAACGCGATCGCGACGGTGCAGTCGAGCGATCCGATCAAGGTGATCACGGTGCGTGCGACGGGTTTCGATCCGGTTGCGGCTGAAGGCGGCAGCGCGCCGGTCGAGAAGATCGAAGCGGCGGCAGATGCAGGCAAGTCGCAGTTCGTGAGCCGTGAAGTGACGAAGCTGGATCGTCCGGAACTGACCTCGGCGAGCACCATCGTCTCGGGCGGTCGTGGCCTGGGCAGCGGCGAGAACTACACGAAGGTGCTGGAGCCGCTGGCGGACAAGCTGTCGGCCGCACTCGGTGCTTCGCGCGCGGCAGTGGACGCGGGCTACGTGCCGAACGACTACCAGGTCGGCCAGACCGGCAAGATCGTCGCACCGCAGCTGTACATCGCGGTCGGCATCTCAGGTGCGATCCAGCACCTGGCCGGCATGAAGGATTCGAAGGTGATCGTCGCGATCAACAAGGATCCCGAAGCACCGATCTTCAGCGTGGCCGACTATGGTCTGGTCGGCGATCTGCACGAGATGGTCCCGGCGCTGACCGCGTCGCTCTGATTTCCACACCCGTTCAGGATCGGTCGATCCTGCGCGCGCGGCTGCATCGTTGCGGCCGACGCGCGAACCACGCGAGGGGCAGCGTCTGCGCCGACGACGAATCGCCGGTGGCGCGGCACGAGCACCGAGCGAACCTCAAGCGCAGTTTTCCACCGGTCAGGAGCCGAGCATGGAACGTACCGCTTCATCCGTCGCCAATCCGTCGCTGATCGAGCGCCGCTCGATCGACTATATTCCCGAAGCCGAGCGCCACGGCAGTCTCTTCAGTCAATTCACCCTGTGGTTCGGCGCGAACCTGCAGGTCACGGCGGTCGTCGTCGGCGCGCTCGCGGTCGTGCTGGGCGGCGACGTATTCTGGTCGTTGATCGGCCTGCTGGCGGGGCAGTTGCTCGGCGGCGCGGTGATGGCGCTGCACGGTGCGCAGGGTCCGCAGCTCGGGTTGCCGCAGATGATCTCGAGTCGCGTGCAGTTCGGCGTGTACGGCGCGATCGTACCGCTCGCGCTCGTCTGCGTGATGTATGTCGGCTTCTCGGCGGGCGGGACCGTGCTGGCCGGGCAGGCGATCGCCGAGCTGCTGGACGTCGGCCGGCCGGCCGCGATCCTGATCTTCTCGGCGCTCGTCGTGTTGCTCACCGGCCTCGGCTACCGGACGATCCATGCGATGGGCCGCGTGTCGAGCATCGTCGGTTCGCTCGCATTCCTGTACCTGTTCGCGAGCCTGCTGCACGGGCACGCGTTCGGCGTACTGCTCGCGAATCGCCATTTCACCGTTGCATCGTTCCTGCTCGCAGTATCGCTGTCCGCGTCGTGGCAGATCGCATACGGGCCGTATGTCGCCGACTATTCGCGCTACCTGCCGCGATCGACGCCGCCCGGCAAGACCTTCGCGGCGGTGTTCTGCGGCACGGTGATCGGTGCGCAGGTGTCGATGACGTTCGGCGTGCTGGCTGCCGCGCTGGCCGGCGACCGCTTCTCCGGCCACGAGGTGTCGTTCATCGTCGGCCTCGGCGCGACGGGCGCGATCGCCGCGGTGCTCTATCTGACGATCGCGCTGGGCAAGCTGACGATCACGACGCTCAACGCGTACGGCAGCGTGATGTCGGTTGCGGCGATCCTGACCGGCTTCGGCGGCCGACGCGAAATCTCGCCGCGCACGCGCATCGCGTTCGTGCTGCTGACCGTGGCCGCGTCGAGCAGCATCGCACTCGCCGGACAGCACGATTTCCTGAAGGCGTTCTCGTCGTTCCTGCTGTTCCTGCTCGTGTTCTTCACGCCGTGGAGCGCGATCAACCTGGTCGACTACTACTGCGTGACGCGCGAACGCTACGACGTGCCGGCGCTGTTCGAACCCGACGGCCGCTACGGCCGCTGGAACGTCGCCGGTATCGTCGTGTATGCGCTCGGCGTGCTCGTGCAGATGCCGTTCGTCGCGACCGGCTTCTACACCGGGGCGTGGGTCGATGCATTGGGCGGCGTGGATGTGTCGTGGATCGTCGGCCTGATCGTGCCGGCCCTGCTGTACTACGCCGTATCGCGCGGATCACAGGCCAGCGTGCCCGACCGGCCGATCCTGCCCGAATCGGCCGCCGACGTCGATTGACCTGACGCACCTGGCCCGCGCGTCGCATCCATCGCGCGTGCCAGCGCATCGAACACGGCCGGCCCCTTGCAGCGCGACACGTTGAAGCGCAGGTACGACGTCGCGCCGCGCGACGCGCTGAACACGTTGCCGGGCGCGAGCACGACATCGTGGTCGAGCGCATGCCGCGCGACGCGCGCGGCGTCGAGCCCATCCGGCAGTTCCGCCCACACGAACAGCCCGCCGCGCGGCTCGGTCCAGATTGCGAGCCCCGCGCGTGCGAGCCGCCGGATCGTTTCGCCCATCGCGTCCGCGAGGCGCGCGCGCAGGCTGTCGAGATGGCGCCGGTAGGTGCCGTCGACGAGCAGCCGATGCACGACGCTTGCGCCGATCTGCGCATGGCCGAACGACGTCGCGAGCTTCAGGTCGACGAGTGCGTCGATCCACTCGGGGCGCGCGGCGACATAACCGCAGCGGATGGCGGCCGACAGCGTCTTCGAGAAGCTGCCGATCGACACGACGCGCGACAGCCCGTCGAAGGCCGCGAGCCGCGGCGCAGGCGTGGTTTCGAAATCCGCGAAGATGTCGTCCTCGACGATCAGCAGTCCGTGCTCGGCCGCGAGCGTCAGCAGCCGATGCGCGACGGGCGGCGCGAGCGTCGCGCCGGTCGGGTTGTGCAGCGCCGCGTTGGTGATGTAAAGGCGCGGTCGATGCTCGACGAGCGTCTGTTCGAAGCGCGCGAGATCGGGCCCGTTCGGCGTGTACGGGACGCTGACGATCCGCGCACGATGCGCGCGCAGCAGCGCGTGGAAGTTGAAGTAGCACGGATCGTCGAGCACCACCGTGTCGCCCGGCTCCAGCAGCAGGCGGCACACGAGGTCGAGTGCCTGCGTGCCGCTGTCGGTCAGCATGATCTGCGCAGGCTCGGCATGGACGCCGTGCTGCGCGAGCCGCCATGCGAGTTGCTGGCGCAGCGCGGGCAGGCCGGACGGCGTCGCGTAGTCGGTGAGTGCGTCGGGCTCGTCGCGCGATGCGGCGCGCAGCGCGCGGCGCAGGCTCTCGTCGGGCAGCCACGACGCGGGCAGCCAGCCGCAGCCGGGCTTGACGGCGGTCGGCGCCGATTCGAGCGACTGGCGCGTGAGCCACAGCGGATCGAGTTCGCGATCGAGGCGCGGGCCGAGATCCGCGAGCGCGAGCGGCGGTGCGTGCCCGGACACGTAGAAGCCCGATCCGCGCCGCGCGACCAGCACGCCTTCGCTCGCGAGCCGTTCGTACGCGTCGACGACCGTCGACTTCGACACATGCAGCGCATCGGCCATCATCCGGATCGACGAGACGCGCGCGCCGGGCATCAGCGCGCGGCTCGCGATCCGCGCGCGCAGCGTGTCCATCACGGTTTCCACGCGCGTGCGCGACGCGGCGGGCGGAGTCGGGGTAGGGGCGGAACGGGCCATGGCGAGCGATGAACTGTACGGTCGTTGGTCCAGTACAGTTTGTCGAAATTGTATTGGGGTGTAGCTTACGCGCTTTTGGCGGGCGGCGGATCATCGGTCATCCACCTATTACCCGTTCAGGATTTCCCGTGCAAAAGACGACCGACGGATGGCTCAGCGGCCTGCTGGGCGTCATCATTTTCAGCGGCTCGCTGCCTGCGACGCGGGTCGCGGTGCAGGGCCTCGACCCGCTGTTCCTCACGTTCGCGCGCGCGACGATCGCCGGCGCGCTCGGTCTGCTGCTGCTCGCGATGCTGAAGCAGAAGCGGCCGACGCGCAGCGAAGCCGTCTCGCTGCTGATCGTCGCGCTGGGCGTCGTGGTCGGCTTTCCGCTGCTGACCGCGCTCGCGCTGCGGCACGTGACGTCCGCGCATGCGATCGTGTTCGTCGGGCTGCTGCCGCTGGCGACCGCGCTGTTCGGCGTGTGGCGCGGCGGCGAGCGTCCGCGCGCGCCGTTCTGGGTGTTTTCGCTGGTCGGCAGCGGCGCGGTTGCGCTATTCGCGCTGCGCAACGGCGCTCACGCGTCGGTACTCGGCGATGCGCTGATGCTGGCCGCGATCGTCGCGTGCGGGCTCGGCTATGCGGAAGGGGCGCGCCTGTCGCGCGACCTCGGCGGCTGGCAGGTGATCTCGTGGGCGCTCGTGCTGTCGCTGCCGCTGATGCTGCCGCTCGCGTGGATCACGCGGCCTGCGTCGTTCGACGGCGTCGATGCGAGCGCGTTGTGGGGGCTCGCGTACGTGTCGCTGTTCAGCATGCTGATTGGCTTCGTGTTCTGGTATCGCGGGCTCGCGCTCGGCGGGATCGCGGGCGTCGGCCAGTTGCAGCTGCTGCAGCCGTTCTTCGGGCTGCTGCTCGCGGCCGGACTGCTGCATGAAGCCGTGCCGGGTTCGATGGTGATCGTGACGGTCGTCGTCGTCGGGTGCGTGGCGGGCGCAAAGTATTTTTCGAAGGCGGTGCCGATGCGGCGCGCGGGGTGACGCACACGTACGCGCGTGCGGTTCGACGCGTGCCATGGATCGAGCGATCCACGGCACGCGTTGCTGCGTGCGTCAGGCAGCGGGCATAACGCGTTTATGCGACGTGCGCAACGCCATATTGCGACGACAGATATCTTCGGATGTCGGCCGGCGAGTCGATGAAGCGCCGGCCGTTGTGCTCGCGCGTCGCGATCGTGTCGTCGGCGGGTGTCCGGTCGCGGCCGAGCACCAGGACCGGCGCCGACTGGTTGTCCGCGCCGATCAGCGCGACGATCAGCTGGCGCGGCCGCGGGGCATCGACATACTCGACGTCGACTGCGTCGCGCAGTTGCGGATAGAAACTCAGCAGCCCTTCGACGGCAACCGAATCGCCGCAGTAGAACGGACCGTCGCTGTCCTTGAAAAAGCCCGGGCGCAGGATGAACAGGGTGTCTTTCATATATGTCTCGCTGGAAGGTTGAGGTCGTGCGTTGAGGAAAACGTAATGACGGGCGGCCGATGCATCAGGCCGTCGCGAGCGCGGCGGCGCGCATTCTCGCGAAGCCGGCCTCGAGGTCGGCGATCATGTCGCCCGGGTCTTCGAGGCCGGCGTGGATGCGCAGCAGCGGCCCGGTCGTCGCCCAGCGCGTCGCCGTGCGATGGCGCGACGGATTGGCCGGAATGATCAGGCTTTCGAAGCCGCCCCAGCTATAGCCCATGCCGAAGCAGGTCAGCCCGTCGAGCAGCGCACGCAGCGCATCGTCGGACTGCGGATAGAGCGCCACGCCGAACAATCCGCATGCGCCCGTGAAATCGCGCTGCCAGATCGCATGACCGGGATCGCCGGCGCGCGCCGGATAGAGGATTCGCGCGACCTCGGGCTGCGTCGCGAGCCAGTCGGTCAGCACCCGTGCGTTGCGCTGGTGCCGCTCGAGACGCACCGACAGCGTGCGCAGGCCGCGCAGCGCGAGATAGGCGTCGTCGCCGCTGACGGTCATGCCGAGCTGCCGGTAGCAGCGCGTGACTTTCGGCGCGAGCGCTTCGGTCGTCAGGATCGCGCCCATCAGCACGTCGGAATGGCCGGCGATGTATTTGGTCGCCGCGTGGATCGACACGTCGACACCGTGCGCGAACGAGCGGAAATTCAGCGGCGTGCCCCACGTGTTGTCGAGCAGCACGACCGCGCCGTGCCGGTGCGCGACGCGAGCGATCGCCGGGATGTCCTGCACCTCGAAGGTCAGCGAGCCGGGCGACTCGGTGAACACCGCACGCGTGTTCGGCCGCATCAGCGACGCGATGTCCGCGCCGAGCGACGGATCGTAGTACGTCGTGTCGATGCCGAGTCGCGCGAGCGTCTCGTCGCAGAACGAACGGGTCGGGTCGTACGCGGAATCGGTCATCAGCAGATGGTCGCCCGGGTTCAGCACTGCGAGCAGCGCGGTCGTGATCGCGCTGAGCCCGCTCGGCGTCAGCAGCGCCGCATGTGCGCCCTCGAGGCGCGCGAGCGCCTTTTCGAGGGCGCGCGTGGTCGGGCTGCCGTGGCGGCCGTAGGCAAGCGGCGTGCCGCGCACCGTGTCGAGCGCATCGGTATCGTGAAAGAGCAGCGTCGACTGCCGGTACACGGGCGGGTTGACCGGCGAACCGGGCTGGCCGTGAGAACGGCCTTCATGGGCGAGGACCGTGTCGGGTGAAAGGGGCTGGGTCAAGATATCGTCCTGTGGTCGGGGTGGGGATCGGTCGGGAGCTTCGGCATGCCGGTGCGCGTGCTCAATGCAGGATCTTGTCGAGGAAGTCGCGCGCGCGTTCGGAGCGCGGCGCGGCGAAGAACGTGTCGCTGGCCGCGTCCTCGACCACCGCGCCCTGGTCCATGAAGATCACGCGATGCGCGACCTTGCGTGCGAATCCCATCTCGTGCGTGACGCACACCATCGTCATGCCCTCGCGTGCGAGCTCGACCATCACGTCGAGCACCTCGTTGATCATCTCGGGGTCGAGCGCGGAGGTCGGCTCGTCGAACAGCATCGCGACCGGGTTCATCGACAGCGCGCGAGCAATCGCGACGCGCTGCTGCTGGCCGCCCGACAGTTGCCCCGGATACTTGTTCGCATGGGCGGCGAGACCGACGCGGTCGAGCAGCTTGCGGCCGGTGTCGATCGCCTCGTCCCTGTCGCGGCCGAGCACCTTGCGCTGCGCGAGCGTCAGGTTGTCGATGATCGACAGATGCGGAAACAGCTCGAAGTGCTGGAACACCATGCCGACGCGCGCACGCAGCTGCGCGAGCTTCGCGGCCGGATCGCCGAGCCGCATCCCGTCGACGGTGATGCTGCCTTTCTGGAACGGCTCGAGGCCGTTGATCGTCTTGATCAGCGTCGACTTGCCGGAGCCGGACGGCCCGCACACGACGACCACTTCGCCTTTCGACACCGCGGCGCTGCAATCCGCGAGCACCTGATGCCTGCCATACCACTTCGATACGTTGTCGAGCGTAATCATGTTCTGTCCGTTGTCGATGTCGGGTTGGGTGGCGGGCGCGCTCAATGCGCGGCCGGCAGCGCGAGGCGCGATTCGACGCGCCCTTGCAGTCGCGACAGCAGCGTGCTCAGCACCCAGTAGATCGCCGCGGCCGCCAGGTACAGCGGCAGCGGCTGGAACGTCGCGGCGATCACTTCCTGCGTCGAGCGCAGCAGTTCGGTCACGGTGATCACCGACACCAGCGAGGTATCCTTGATCAGGCTGATCAGCGTGTTGCCGAGGCTCGGCACCGCGAGGCGCAGCGCCTGCGGGCAGATCACGTAGCGCAGCGTCTGCACGTGCGTGAGGCCGAGGCTGTGCGCGGCCGCCCATTGCCCGCGACCGATGCCGAGAATCGCGCCGCGCATGCTTTCGGACAGATACGCGGCCGCGTTGAGCGTCAGCGTGAAGATGCCGGCGGTGGTCGGATCGAGCGTGATGCCGAGGTCGGGCAGGCCGTAGTAGACGACGAACATCTGCACGAGCAGCGGCGTGCCGCGCATCACGCTGACATAGCCTTGCGCGATGCCGGCCGCGAAGCGGTTGCCGCCGATGCGCACGACGGCGATCGCGAGCCCCGCGAGCAGGCCGAGCATCATCGACGACACCGCGAACTTCAGCGTGAGCGCCGCGCCTTGCACCATGACGGGGAGCGTATGAATGACGAGATCGAGTGCTTCCATCGCATGTCTCCAGACTGTTTATGCATAGGGGCCGCGCATCGTTGCGCGCGGCCTCGCACCGGTGAGCCGGCTTACTGCGTGACGGGCTTCGTGGTGTCGCTGCCGAACCACTGCATCGAGATCTTCTTCAGCGTGCCGTCCTGCTGCAGCGACGCGATCGCATCGTCGAGCGCTTTCGCGAACTTCGGGTTGCCCTTGCGGAACGGAATGCCCATCTCGTCCGCGCCGTCCGCCAGCACCGAACCGGGGCGCAGCGGCAGGTGCGAGTTCTTGATCAGGTAGTTCAGCATCAGGCGATCGTTGACCGCCGCGTCGATGCGGCCCGCCGCGAGATCGCGCAGATTTTCCGGCGTGCCCGGATAGACCTGCAGATCGATCGCAGGCACGCGCTTCACGAGATCGACATAGTTGCTGCCCATCGTCACGCCGACCTTCTTGCCCTTCAGTTCGTCGAGCGAGCGGAATGCGCGCGCATCGTTTTGCCGCTGCAGCAGCTGCGCGGACGAATACACGTACGGCTGGCTGAAATCGAGCGCCTGCCTGCGCGACGGCGTGATTGCGACCTGGTTGACGATCACGTCGAACTTGCCGGCCTGCAGCCCGGCGAGGATGCCGCTCCATTCGGTCGTGACGAATTGCGGCTTCACGCCGAGGCGCGAGGCGACCGCCTTGGCGACATCGACGTCGAAGCCTTCGAGCTGGCCGTCGGCGTTGCGATAGTCGAACGGCGGATAGGTGCCTTCGAGCGCGATCTTCAGCACGCCGGCCTGCTTGACCGTATCGAGCAGATCCGCTGCGTGGGATGCCGTGGCGGCGACGCACAGCAGGGCGGCGGCACAGGCTCGCGTGAACGTCGGGGTGAGGCGCTTCATGGTTGTCTCCTTGGTTGTCGTCGAAACTTTCAGGGTGTGCACGTCCGCGGCGACGGGCGGCGTCGCCGTGGGCGGGAAGCGGGCCGCGGTGATGCGGCGGGAGAAGCGGGGCGGCGGACGGCGGCACGTGCCGCCCGCCGACAGGCGCGTTAAGGCGCGTGCACCGCGAAGCGCGTGAAGGACTGCGCGAGCTTCATGCTGAACGCGGGTCGGTGCGCGGCGAGGAGTTCAAGCAGGATATTCATGATTGCCCGTGCGGCTTGTCAGTGGTGTAGACCGGTACGCATCGGCGCGTGCCCGGCGCTCACAAATGCTGAACGACTGACGGCAATCTTAGTTTTGTCAAAAGGGAAAGTGTTTCCAAAAACGCGCGCACTTTTTGAGATGTGGGGAAAATTATTTTTCGCGTTTTGGTGGCGGCACGTGCGTTGTGCTGCGGTTGCGCACGATGTGAAGGATCGGTTGCTACGCCGCGGCATCGCGGGTTGCGCACGTCGACGTCGCGACCGCACGCCGCAAAACAAAACGGCCACGCTCGCCTGTTTCGGCGAGTGTGGCCGTTCATCGTCGCGCGCGTTACTCGAACGTTTCCAGCGCGAGCAGTTCGTCGATCGTCTGGCGGCGGCGAATCAACCGCGGCGTGCCGCGATCGACCAGCACTTCCGGCGCGAGCGGGCGGCTATTGTAGTTCGACGACATCGACGCGCCATACGCGCCCGCGTCGTGCAGGAACAGCAGATCGCCGATCTGCGGCTGCGCGAGCCGGCGGTGCGTGACCACGCCGCCCGCGTCCTGCGTGAACACGTCGCCCGACTCGCACAGCGGCCCCGCGATCGCGATGTCGACAAGCGGCCGGCCTTCGGGCAGCGCGCCGTCGTGCGCATGCACGGACACCGCGTGATAGCTGCCGTACATCGACGGGCGCATCAGGTCGTTGAAGCCGGCGTCGATCAGCACGAAGTCGTGTTTCGGCCGGCGATTCACGGCCTGCACCTCGGTAACGAGCGTGCCCGCTTCGGCGACCAGGAAGCGGCCCGGTTCGATCTCGATGCGCACCGCGTGGCCGAGATGCCGTTCGATCCGTTTGCGCGCGGCATCCCATTGCTTGAAATAGTGATCGACGTCGACGCGCGGCTCGCCGTCGCGATAGGGGATCGACAGGCCGCCGCCGGCCGAGATCGCGTCGATGTCGTGGCCGAGCGACGTGACGAGATCGACCATCGCATCGCAGACCTGCGACAGGTGGCCGTAATCGACGCCCGAGCCGATATGCATGTGGATGCCGACGAGCTTCAGCCCGTACTGGCGCACGATCTCGATCGCGCGCGGCACGTCGTCGATCCAGATGCCGTGCTTGCTTTGCGGGCCGCCGGTGTTGGTCTTGTTGCTGTGGCCGTGGCCGAAGCCGGGATTGACGCGCAGCCATACGCGATGGCCGGGCGCCTGCTCGCCGACGCGCGCCAGCATGTCGAGCGAGCCTGCGTTGACGGTCACGCCGTGCTTCAGCACGGCCGCGAGCGTCGGGCGGTCGATCAGGTCGGCCGTAAACACGACGCCTTCCGGTTCGCCGGCGGGGCTGAACCCGGCCGCGAGACTGCGCTCGATCTCGCCGAGCGACACCGCGTCGACGCACGCGCCTGCCTCGCGCATCAGCTTCAGGATATGCAGGTTCGAGTTCGCCTTCTGCGCATAGCGGATCACGTCGAACTGGCGCAGTTGCGCGATGCGGTCGCGGATGACGTCGGCGTCGTACACCCACAGCGGGGTGCCGTATTGCTGCGCGAGCGCAGCGAGCTGGCGGGAATCGAGGGACATGGCGGATCGATCGGGTCGAATGGACGGACAGTCGTCATGATGCGCGCGATCGGCTATACAGTAAAATGCCGATTTATCGAGATTCGATTCATTCCTGATATAGATGGCTACGCTTACGCACCGCCACATCGAGGTGTTTCGCGCGCTGATGGTCACGGGCAACACGACGCGCGCGGCCGAGATGCTGTATACGTCGCAGCCGACGATCAGCCGCGAGCTGGCGCGGATGGAGCAGGTGGTCGGCTTCGCGCTGTTCGAGCGCACGCACGGCCGGCTGCGCCCGACGATGGCCGCGCTCACCCTGTTCGACGACGTGCGGCTCGCCTATGTGGGGCTCGAACGCGTGTCGGCGACCGCCGCGCGGCTGCGCGAGTTTCGCGACGGGCAGTTGTCGGTGATCGCGCTGCCGGCGTTCTCGCATGCGATCCTGCCGGGCGCATGCCGGCGTTTCCACGACGCGCATGCGGGCGTCAGCGTGTCGGTCGCGACGCAGGAATCGCCGGTGCTCGAGGAGTGGCTGACCGCGCAGCGCTACGATCTCGGGCTGACCGAGCATGACGTCGCGCCGCCCGGCACCGTGCTCGCGCCGCTGCTCGAAGTCGACGAAGTATGCGTGCTGCCGGACGGCCATCCGCTGCTCGCGAAGGATGCGATCGCGCTCGCGGATCTCGCCGATCGCCCGTTCGTGAGCTTGTCGCTGAACGATCCGTACCGGATCATGATCGACGACGCGTTCGCGCAGCTCGGCGTCGCGCCGCGTTCGGTGGTCGAGACGCCGTCGGCGGTGTCGGTGTGCGCGTTCGTGCGGCAGGGTCTCGGCGCGGCGATCGTCAATCCGTTGACCGCGCTCGATTTCGTCGGCCGCGATCTGCACGTGCGGCCGCTCGGGCAGTCGTTTCCGTACCGCGTCAGCGTGATCGTGCCGGAGCACCGGCCGAAGAACCTGCTCGTCGATGCATTCGCCGACGCGCTGCGCGACGAGGCAAAGGCGATTCGCAGCCGGCTCGCGGCGCTGCTTGGCCAGCGCGCGCGATCGTCGTGACGCGGTTCGCGCGCACGGGCCGTATGATGGACGCTTTGCCGTGCGTGCCCTTACTTCAACGGAATCCGTCATGACCGACGCTGCATCATTACCGGAACAACCGACCCTGACCGGCGAGCGCGTCGAACTGCGTCCGCTCGAACCGGCCCACCGGCAGGCGCTGCTGGATGCGGCCGCGGACGGCCAGCTGTGGAACCTGAAGGTGACGATCGTGCCGAACGCCGACACGGTCGATGCGTATATCGACACGGCATTGCGCGGGCGCGCGGCCGGCACCGTGATGCCTTATGCGATCGTCGATCGCGGGTCGGGGCGCGTGGTCGGCAGCACGCGCTTCTGGAAGATCGACCGCGACAACCGCAAGCTCGAGATCGGTCATACATGGCTCAGTGAATCGGCGCAGCGCACGCGCGTGAACACCGAGGCGAAATGGCTGCTGCTCGCGTATGCATTCGACACGCTGCGATGCGTGCGCGTGCAGTTCACGACCGACGAACTGAACGAGAAATCGCGCGCGGCGATTCTGCGGCTCGGCGCGAAGCAGGAAGGGATCGTGCGTCACGAGCGGATCATGCCCGACGGCCGCAAGCGCAACTCGGTGCGCTTCAGCATCATCGACGACGAATGGCCCGACGTGGATGCGCGCTTGCGCGCGAGGCTTGCGACGCGCGCGTGATCTGCGCGAAGGGCGTGCGGGAGAGCCGCTGTGCATCGCGCCGCCGGCAGGGGAGCGGCGGCGCGAGCGGGGAACGGAGGTGCCGCGCGCGATGCGCGGCGGGGCATCGCGTTACTGCGCCGATGCGAGGTGGTGACGCTGCGCGAGCTTCTGCGCTTCCGCGTAGTGGGCCTGCAGCATCGGCAGCGACTGACGGGCGACTTCCTTCAGCTTCGCGTCGCGGCCCGACGCGATTTCAGCCTGGAACGCCGAGATCGCCTTCTGCTGGCCGGCCAGCGCGACCTGTTCGATATACGCCTTGTCGAACTCCGCGCCGCGCAGGTTCTTGATGCCGTCCAGCACGGTCGTGTCCGGATCGTTGGCCGGTACGTCGACGCCGCGCGGGCTGGCCGCGCGCATCGCCTGGATGATCTTCTCGTCGTCGGTCGACACGCGTTGCGCGAAGGCCTTGACCTGGCTGTCCGACGTGCGCGAATCGGCGATGCGCGCCGCGTCGTGCTGCGTCGACACGGTCTTCGTGCCGTCGGTGATGAAGGTCTGGTCGGCTTCGTGGATGCGCGCGGTCGCGGCGGCCGGCGCGGACGGCGACGGTTGGGCGGTTTGCGCGTTCGCGGTCGCCGTCACGGCGACGAGAAGCAGGCCAGCGGCAGACAGGGCAAGGCGCGAGACTTGGGGAAAGCGGTTCATGGGACCTCCTTTCGATCGGGGCTCTGGTTGAAAGACGGATCGCGTGATCCGTAGCTGTGCGAGAGAGACCGGGCGCGCGCCCGGACCGGATTCGACCGCCGCTCTGCCGCGGCGCCGGTCGAAGCGAGTTCCGGCCCGACTGATTCTAGAAGCGCGATCGGGTAGCAGGTGCAACGGTGCTGTGGCTTGTGTAACGGTTAGTAAGACGAATCGGGATGCAAGCTCGCGTTCAGGTAGGGCATACCGGCGTGCGTCATGACGCCGGCAATTTTTGCGAGCGGAAGGCCGTCGCGATGAACGCGCCTGTCACACGCAGTTCATCGTGGTGATGTGGGGGCGGCGATGTCGCGCAGCGGGCTAGAGGCGATCGAGCAATGCGTCGAGCGTCGGCAGCAACGGTGTCGCGCAATGCGACTGCAATGCGTCGGGCGCGGTGTAGCCCCACGCGACGCCCTGAAAGGCGACGCCCGCGCGGCGAGCCGCGTCGGCATCGCGAATCTCGTCGCCGACATACAGCATCTCGCCGGGGCGCACGCCGGCTTCGCGTGCGAGTGCGCGCAGTCGTCGCGCCTTGCCGAACAGCGAGATCCCGCATGCGAAGTAGGCAACGCGACGGCTCGCATGCGCACCGAGCCGGTCGCGCACGACGGCCTCGGTATTGGAGCTTGCGATCGCGATGCGGATGCCGCGTGCGGCGAGCGCGTCGAAGGTCGGTTCGACGCCGGGAAACAGCGCGATGTGCGCGATGCGCGGCTGCATCAGGCGTCGCATGTCGGCCGTCACGCGCGGCACCTTCCACATCGGCACCTCGAGCGCGCGGATGATGTCGCGCGCAGACATGCCGCGCAGCGCCGGGCGCATGGCCGGATCGGCATCGCGAAACCCGTGCAGGCGCGACGCTTCCGACAGCGCCGCGAGAAAGCAGTCGAGCGAATCGGCGAGCGTGCCGTCGAAGTCGAATGCGACGAGCCGGCACGTCATCGTGCCGTGTCGTGCGGCGTCATTGATCATGCGAAGCGGGCGTGGGGGCGAGCCGGGTGGCATGCGGCGACGCGAGATAGTCGAGCAGCCGCTTTGCGTTCGCCGGTGCGAAGGGCGGTGTGTTCCTGCATCGGTTTTCTCCGGTCGTGTTGTCCTTGCCGTACCTGCGACGCATGGCGACTGCAGGCGTGGCGCCGTCGGGTACACCGTGCGTAAGTTAGCGGAAGCGCCGGCGCGAGGCCAGCGCGATTTTCGCTATCGACGACGGCAATTCGAACGGCAGCTTCTCTTGAGGTCGATCTCTCCGGTCAACACGTCGGCCACTGGCGACGGAAATGCCGAACGTTACACGTCCGCGAGTCGTTAGCTTTTTTTGCCGAACAGGGCACAAAGCGCCTCGCCGATACCGCTGGTTCCGTTTCCGCCATCTTTCACGAAATTGCTCGACTCCTTGTCGGCATAGTTTATGTTGAAATAGAAGACTTCGCCCTGCTCGTTTTTGCAGCTGCGCTCGGAAATGGAGGCTTTTCCGAAAGTCGTTCGATTTTCGTTGGTATTAACGCTCTTGAGCGTGGCGCCCATATATCGAACGCCGTTTTCCCTGTATATTTTTGCGCTGCCCTTCTTGATATAGAAGGTGCTATTGTTCGTTTCAACTACATTAATCCACATCGACTCGGGCGCCACCTGGCGGACGGTAGTGGTCCCCGCAATCTGGTCCAGCGTGGCACAGACGGATTCCGCCAAGGCGCTCGCAATCGTGCCCCCGTACACGACAAAGTCGTCATGCGCAGTCGCTTTTCCGTCCATATTGGCGTAATAAATCAGTCCCTCACCGCGCTCACAATCGCTGACCTTGGCGAAAAGCTCGCCGAGTTCAATGTGATCTGTCGAAGGCGACGTTCTCTTGTAGGTGATCACGACATCCTTGTATTTTCCATCCAGCGTTCCAAGTTGGCCGGAATTTCGCTTGGCGTACCACTTGTCACCACTTTTACTGAGCGCTATTAGCATCCAGCCGTCGTCCGCGTTCTGCGCCATATCGGCCATTGCTGTGGCAGGGGAAAGAAAAGATCCGAGGACGGCGAGTGCGAAAGAAGCGAGCGTTATAATGCGTTTCATGTTGACGGGGTAGTTGATGCTAAGCTTTGAGAGGATGCGAAAAAGATTTTTTGATCTTGATAATCCACTCGTAGTTAACGGACGTCGCCTCCCGAACTTGAGGGGAAAGCGGCAACCCGGGCACGACATGAAAGACGACGCGATATGCCGGCCGCGCGACCGCGCTTGTCTCGCCCCCCGCATCGCGGTATCGTCCACGCTTCCCCCTTCCTCGCCCCGGAGGCCGCCGTGCCCGCTGCCACTCCCGCCACGCTGAGATTTTCCACCGACAAGCGCGAACTCGACGTCGACGCGATCTTCGACTTCCTGCATCGCGAAGCGTACTGGTCGAAGGGCATCCCGCGCGACGTGGTCGAGCGTGCGATCGACGGCTCGCTGTGCTTCGGCGCGTATGTCGGCGAGCGCTTCGTCGGGTTCGCGCGGCTCGTCACCGATCACGCGACGTTCGCGTACCTGTGCGACGTGTTCGTGCTGCCGGCCGAGCGCGGTCGCGGCTACGGCCGCGCGCTGATCGACCACGTGTTCGCGCAGCCGATGGTGCAGGGCCTGCGCCGCATCATGCTCGTGACGAGCGACGCGCACGAACTGTATCGGCCGGTCGGCTTCGGGCCGTCCGCGAATCCCGAGCGGCTGATGGAGATTCGCCGCCCCGACATCTACACGAAACGCTGAAACGCCTGGGCGCGGCGCAGCGCATACAATACGCGCTTTCCGATTTGCCGAAGGGACGTGCATCATGACCGAACAGGAAGCCGAACAGCTCGCGACGCACCGCCATTACAAGGGCGGACTCTATCGCTATATCGGCGTGGCCCGCCATTCCGAAACCGAGGAAGCGGTGGTCGTCTACGAGCATCTGTGGCCGCACGCGCGCGGACTATGGGTACGACCCGAAGCGATGTTCAACGAAAACCTGCCGGACGGCACGCCGCGTTTTCGCAAGCTGCGCGACTGAGCCATCAAGACGATCCGGCGGCCGGCCGGTTCCGTCACGAACGGGAACCGGCGCCGGTTTCGTCCGGTACTACGCCCATCCCATCCTGCCGCATCGCCAGCGCAAAAAAGCGGCGGATCTCGTCCAGCAGTTCCATGCGCGCGCCCGCGAAATCGAATGCGCGCCGGCTTTCCTGCGCATAGCGCCGCCGCCAGTCGTTCGCTGCGCTGCGCGCGTCGCGGGCGCGCAATGCATCGAGTTCCGGCGTGCGCAAGGCATGGTCGGCGATCAGCGTCACGCCTTCGCGGCTGACTTCCAGCACGCCGCCGGCCACGGGCAGCCGGCGACGCTCGCCGCTGCGCGCATCGACGAGCGTCACGACGCCCGGCTTGAGACGCGTGAGCAGCGGTGCATGGTGCGGCTAGATGCCGAGTTCGCCGCTTTCGCCCGGAACGGCGACGAAGTGCGCCTCGCCGGCATACAGCGCACCCTCCGCGCTCAGGATGTCGAGTTTCATCGCACTGACCATGTCAGACGGCCGCCGCGCCCGCGACGATCTCGCACAGTTCGGTGGTGATCAGCGCCTGCCGCGTTTTCTGATAAAGCTGCCGCAACTCGCGCAGCACGCGGTCGGCGTTGTCCGTCGCGGTCTGCATGCTGAACATCCGCGCGCATTGCTCGCACGCGTAGTTCTCGACGACGGCCTGGTACAGCATCGCCTCGACGTAGCGCAGCAGCAGCGTGTCGAGCGCCGGTTTCGGCGCGGGCTCGTACAGGTAATCGGCAGCGCGCGCGCCGTCGGTCGGCGCGGCGGTGTCGAGCCCCGCGACCGGCAGGATCGCGTCGATACGCGGTTCGTAGGTCAGCGGGCTCGTCAGCCGGTTGTAGCCGACGTGCACTTCGTCGAGCTCGCCGTCGACGAAGGCGGTCAGCGGCACCAGCAGCGCGCCGAGCAAGGTGTCGAAGTGCGGCTCGGCCGCGAGGTTGGCGGCGCGCGCCACGATGGTCGCGCCGTGGCGCGCGAGCGGCGCGATGCCGCGCGCGCCGATCACGCTCAGCTCGCACGCGATGCCGGCGTTCTGCCAGGTTTCGATCGCATCGATGCATCGCACCAGCAGACGCGCGTTGAGCGGGCCGCACAGTCCGCGATCCGTGCTGACGACGATCAGGCCGACACGGCGCACGTTCGCGCGTCGCGCGATCAGCGCCGACGCGTAATCGGGCCGGTCGCGCAGCACGCGCTCGGCCATCGAACGGATGCGGGACGCGTACGGCCGGAATTCGCGTGCGCGCTTCTGCGCGCTCGCCATCCGGGTGCGCGCCATCATTTCCATCGCCCGCGTGATCTTGCGGGTCGACGTCGTGCTGGCGATCTTCGAACGGATTTCGTGAATGTGCATGGCGGCGTCGGGCAAAGGTGCGCGCATCGCCCGCGGCGGCATGGCGATCCGGAAGTCGTTGTGCAGATCCATGCTATCGGGACTTCACCCGAAACCATTGACGGCCGTCAAGCTTGTGTCGCGCCGATCGCTCCAGAATGCGGTGTCGCGATCGAGGAAGGGGCCGTCATGAGCATGCATTCAGCCGGGAATACGATGAACCGAACCGACGATCTCGCGGCCCGACCGGCCCCGGCGCCTGCGTTGCCGATGTTCTGGCCGATGGCCGCGATGACGATGCTGCAGGCCGGCTCCGGGATTGCCGCGCGCAATCTCCGTTTTCTCGCGGAAGAGGAGAAACTGCATTTCGAGCTGCATCCGGCGCTGGCATCGCCGAGCCGGCCCTTGCTCGAATTGCGCACGATGACGTTTCGCGACTACTCGATCGTGCCGGGGCAAGGCCTGCCGACGATCGTCGACGCGCCGTACGCGGGGCACAGTGCGATGATCGCCGACTACCAGCCGGGGCAGAGCCTGATGGAGACGCTGCGCGGCAACGGCGTGACGCGCCTGTACCTGACCGACTGGCGCTCCGCGACCGACGACATGAAGGATTTCGAAATCGACCAGTATCTGGCCGAGCTGAACGCGTGCGTCGACGAGCTCGGCGGCCGCGTGAACCTCGTCGGGCTGTGTCAGGGCGGCTGGATGTCGGCGATGTATGCCGCGCGCTTTCCGCACAAGGTCGCGAGCCTCGTGCTCGCGGGCGCGCCGATCGACACGGACGCGGGCGACGGCCCGATCAGGCGCATGGCGCACGCGTATCCGCTGTCGTTCTACGAGGAACTCGTCGCGATGGGCGGCGGCCTGATGCGCGGGCGCTTCATGCTGCGCGGCTGGAAGAACATGCATCCCGACGAGCACTACCTGTCCGAGCACGTCGACCTGTACGCGCATCTCGACGAGCCCGACTACCTGCGCAAGCGCGAGGTGTTCGCGAGCTGGTACGAAAACCCGATCGACCTGCCGGGGCGCTGGTATCTGCAGGCGATCGAGCAGATCTTCAAGGAGAACCGGCTCGCGAAGGGCGCGTTCGTCGCGCTCGGCCGCACGCTCGATCTGAAAAACATGCGGTGTCCTGTCTATCTGCTCGCCGGCGAGGCCGACGACATCACGACGCCCGAGCAGGTGTTCAATGCGCGCGACTGTGTCGGCACCCCGGCCGCGCAGGTGACGAGCCGGCTGGTGCCGGGCGGCCATATCGGGCTGTTCATGGGCTCGCGCACGCTGAAGGCGGTATGGCCGGAGATTGCGCGCTGGATCGCTGCGCAGCGTTAGCGCTGCAACCGGCGGGCGTGGTCTGGCTCAGGCGGCGCTGGCGAACGCCTGCGCGAAAGCCGGCGGCGCGTTGCCGATCCGGATCTCCGGCGTGCCGTGCCACGCCGCGAGCTTTTTCACGGCCTTCGCGACGTCGGCCGCGACGCCCGCGCCGATGCGCACGCCGGGCTCGACATGCACGGACTTCAGTTCGAACGTGCCGAGCATGCGATGCGCTTTCGCATCGACGCGGCCGATCAGCCGGCCGCGATGCAGCACGGGCAGGCAGAAATAGCCGTAGCGCCGCTTGTGTGCGGGGGTGTAGCACTCGATCGTGTAGTCGAAGCCGAACAGCGTCGACGCGCGCCGGCGGTCCCATACCACCGGATCGAATGGCGACAGCAGCGTCGTGACCGTCGAGCGCAGCGTGTCGGCTTCGGCGGCGGGCAGCAGCGCTTCGAGCGAGCGGTGTACGTAAGCGGGCTCCTTCCAGTCGCCGACCTGCACCGGAATCAACTCGCCGGCTTCCGCGAGCCGTTCGAGTTCCGGCTTGTACGAGCGGCGCGGCAGCCGGTAGTAATCGGCGACCCAGTCCGCACGCACGATGCCGAGCGCGCGGCACGTGTAGTCGAGCAGCGCGGGCAGCACCGCCTCGCGCGGCGGCAGGTCGCGCGCATCGTCCCAGTCGGGCAGCACGCGCTCGCGCAGGTCGTACACGCGCTGGAAATTGCGGCGCTCCGACACCATCAGCTCGCCGGTCGTGAACAGCACTTCGAGATGACGCTTCTCGGGCTTGCGGTCCCACCAGCCGTTGCCTTTCGCGCCGTCCTCGCGAACGAAGTCGGCCGAGCGCACCGGGCCTTCGCGGCGGATCCGCGCGAGCAGCCGTTCGATCTCGTCGCGTTTTTGCGCATGCCAGTCGGCCGCGTATTGCCAGCCCATGCCGGAGGGATCGAGCATCTTGTAGCGCATCAGGCCGAACTGCTCGATGGGCAGGAAGCACGCCTCGTGCGACCAGTATTCGAACAGGCGCGCCTCGGCCAGATGCTCGTCGAGCCAGTGCGGGGAAAAATCGCCGAGCCGGCTGAACAGCACCAGGTACGGGCTGCGCGCGACGACGTGAATCGTATCGATTTGTAACTGCGCCATGCGGCGGATCGTGTCGAGCACGTCGGCCTTGGTCGCCTTGCGGCGCGGCGGTGTCAGCAGGCCCTGCGCGGCGAGATGCAGCGCGCGGGCGGCGGCGGGCGAGAGCGTCGGCATCGGAACGGCGGAAAAGGGTGGCGGTCGGGCACCACTTTAGCGCGAAAGCGGCGCGCGCGTGCGACGTGCGCACGCCACGCATCTGACAATGGTTGACAGATGCCCGACGCAAGATTCCCTATAGTGCACTCATGGCGCGACGACATGCGCGCACAACGATTCCGCTTCCGACGCACGATATGTCCATGGCACGCAGGAAGCGAATCCGGGATTCTCAACCCCCAACGGGAGACCCGGAGCCCTGAGCGGACATCCATGCGGCTGTGCACCGGCCCCGTGTGGATGTCCGCTGATTTTTTTTGTTTTCCGCGCTGCCGATCGATGCAGCGCTTTCAGGCCCGCTTCAGGCCCGCTTGCCGCGCGCGACTTCGTCGCCGGCGCCGGGCGGCAGCTTGCGCGTGATCGGAATCGACGCGAACGAGCACAGCCCGACCACCACGAACGCGGGCCAGAAATCCGACCACACCATCGTCTGATGGCCTTGCAGCCAGTGCGAGATGTGCAGCACGAGGCCCGCGACCGTCACGCCGAGCCCGAGCGACATCTGCTGCACGACGCTGCCGAGGCTCGTCGCGCGCCCCGCATCGCGCGGCGAAATGTCCGCGTAAATCATCGAATTGAGGCTCGTGAACTGCAGCGCGGGAAAGATCCCGCCGACCAGCACGATCAGCCAGATCGCCCAGGTCGCCATGCCCGGATGGAACACGCCGTACGCGGCGATCGCCAGGCCCGCGAATGCCGCGTTGTACATCAGCACCGTGCGAAAGCCGAAGCGGCGCAGCGTATGGGTGGCCGTCGAGCGGCTCACCGCGCCGCCGAGCGCGGACGCGCAGGTGATCAGCCCGGAGTGGAACGCGGTCATGCCGAGTCCTTCCTGCAGCGCGAGCGGCAGCAGGAACGGCACCGCGCCGAGCCCGATGCGAAACAGCGAGCCGCCGACCACGCTCGCATGGTAGGTCGGAATCTTCAGGAAGCTGAGGTCGAGCACCGGCCGCTCCTTGCGGCGCGCGTACGGCACGTAGAGCACGAGCAGCACCGCGCCGGCCACGCACATCGTCAGCGCATTCGCGCGCGTGGTGAGCGCGCCGTCGATCAGCGTGAGACCCATCAGCAGCAGCGCCGCGCCGCTGGCGGACAGCAGGAAGCCGAACCAGTCGAGCGGGCCCGGATCGGGCTCGTGCGTGTTCGCGATGTGCTTGCTGGCGAGATAGATGCCGTACAGGCCGATCGGCACGTTGATGAAGAAGATCATCCGCCAGTGCAGGTAGGTCGTGATGAAGCCGCCGACGAGCGGCCCGACCGTAGGCCCGAACAGCGCGGGAATCGCGAGGTAGTTCATCGCGCGCACGAGATCGGAGCGCGGCACCGCGCGGAAGATGATGATGCGGCCGACGGGCACCATCATCGCGCCGCCGACGCCCTGCACGAAGCGCGCGAACGTGAGCAGGCCGAGCGAATTGGATGCGGCGCACAGCAGCGAGCCGGCGACGAAGATGCCGATCGCGGTGCGGAACACGGAGCGGGCGCCGAAGCGGTCGGCGAGCCAGCCGCAGATCGGGATGAACACGCCGAGGCCGACCACGTAGGCCGTGATCGCGATGTTCAGCGTGACGGGGCTGTGCCCGAAGTCCCTTGCCATCGCCGGCAGCGCGGTGACGATGATGTTTGCGTCGACGCTTTCCATGAACAACGCACAGGCAACGATGAGCGGTGCTAGGAAGACGGGCGACATGGGCTGGGCGCGCGGTAAAGACGCCATTATGCCCACATTGTGGTCGCTGCGTCACGCATGGCCGCGCGTGTTCCGCATGTTGCAACAGTCGTTCCTGTTGCGCGGCCGGCAACAAGAGACGACTGCGCGGGACCGCGGCGCATGACGTGACACATGACACCGGCCGCGAATGCGGGCCGCGAAGCTTGCGCGCCGCGCGCGTTTCGTGCGACAGTCGAATCCTCGCGAAACACATCATCATGCGCATCGATCGACGGCCATCGAGACGAGCGCACGCGTGCGGAGACCCTTGCCGATCCACTCACCATCGAAAGGAGGGGACACGCCATGACGTCACGTCGTGCCGCATCGACCGCATCGCATCCCGCGCCGGCCGCACCGCGCATCCGTTGGGCCGCCGCGCTGGCGGTCGCCTATCTCGCCGTCGCCGGCTGTGCCGCACAGGCCGACAGCGCGAACCAGGCCGCCGTGCAGGCGGCCGCATCGTCCGCCGCCGTCGCGACGCCCGCTTCGAGCGCGCTGCTGCCACCGCCGAGCCAGCTCTACGGCGACCTGTTCGTCGCGGTGCAGACCGCGCAGCTCTATCCCGACCAGAAGACCTTCGTCGACGCGACGCCCGATACCGATCCCGCGACGATCGTGCAGTTGTATCAGCAACAGAAGTCGCAGCCGGGCTTCTCGCTGAAGGCGTTCGTCGACCAGCACTTCACGCCGCCGCCCGCGGGCGGCGTGACGCCGCCGCCGAACCAGACGCTGCGCGAGCATATCGACTGGCTGTGGCCGCAACTCACGCGCACGAGCACGAGCGTGCCGCCGTACAGCTCGCTGATTCCGATGCCGAAGCCGTACGTCGTGCCGGGCGGCCGTTTCCGCGAAGGCTATTACTGGGACACCTATTTCACGATGCTCGGCCTGCAGGTGTCGGGGCGCGAGGATCTCGTCGACGACATGCTCGACAACTTCGCGCACCTGATCGACACGGTCGGGCATATCCCGAACGGCAACCGCACGTATTATGCGAGCCGCTCGCAACCGCCGTTCTTCGCGTACATGGTCACGCTGGCCGCGCAGGCGGAGGGCGACAAGGTGTACCAGAAGTATCTGCCCGCGCTGCGCAAGGAGTACGCGTACTGGATGCAGGGCGAGACGTCGACGCCGCGCGGGCAGGCCGCGCGCCACGTGGTCGCGATGCCGGACGGCGCGGTGCTGAACCGCTACTGGGATGCGAGCGACACGCCGCGCGACGAGTCGTATCTCGAGGACGTGACGACCGCGAAGGCCGTGCCGGGCCGCCCCGCGAACGAGGTCTACCGCGACCTGCGTGCGGGCGCCGAGAGCGGCTGGGACTACAGCTCGCGCTGGCTCGGCGACGGCCGCACGCTCGCGACGATCCGCACGACGTCGATCGTGCCGGTCGACCTGAACAGCCTGATGTTCCATCTCGAGCGGACGATCGTGAGGGGCTGCACGATCACGCACGACGTCGCGTGCGTGACCGACTTTTCGGCGCGCGCGACGCGGCGCGCGGCGGCGATCAATCACTATCTGTGGAATCGTCGCGGCTATTACGGCGATTACGACTGGCAGCTGCGCAAGCCGCGCGACGGCGTGAGCGCGGCCACGCTGTATCCGCTGTTTACCGGCGTCGCATGGCCCGAGCGCGCGAAAGCGACCGCGCGCGAAGTGCGCCGCACGCTGCTGCAGCCGGGCGGGCTCGCGACGACGACCGAGAACACCGGGCAGCAGTGGGACGCGCCGAACGGCTGGGCGCCGCTGCAATGGATCGCGATCGAAGGGCTGCGCCGCTATGGCGAGCCGGCGCTCGCGAAGGACATCGGCACGCGTTTCCTGACCGACGTGAAGCACGTGTACGCGACCGAGGGCAAGCTCGTCGAGAAATACGTGGTCGAGGGGGCCGGCGAGGGCGGCGGGGGCGGCGGCGAATATCCGCTGCAGGACGGCTTCGGCTGGACCAACGGCGTCACGCTGAAGCTGCTCGGGCTGTACGGCGAGTGATGTGCGCACACGCTGCGCGGCATGCGCCGCGCAGCGGCGCAACGCGGGCCGGCGCGTGCTGCCCGCGCAGGCGTATCGCGCGCGTCAGAACGTGATCGTCGTGCGCACGCCGATCACCGTTTCGTCGCCGATGCGCGCGCCCGTCGCGTCCGGGATGCCGCCGCCCGGACGGAAGAAGTGCTGCAGGTCGGCCTGCAACTGCCACCACGGCGCGACCTGGTACTGGTAGGTCGCCTCGATCACCGTCTCCGCGCGGCGCACCGGATAGCCGGGCGTCGTGTAGGCGCCGACGTCGCCGTCGAGCGCGCGCGCATGCGAGCCGATCTTCGCGTAGCCGATCGCGATGCCCGCGACGTCGTCGTCGCGTCCGGCGAACGGCGCCTTCAGCGTCACGCCCGCGTTGGCGGCGAAATCGACGACGTTGCGGTCGCCCGGCGCGCCCATCACGCGCGCGAACACGCCGACCGAGCGCGGGCTGTCGGCGGCCGGCCGCCATACCATCTGGTCGGCGACCGCATAGAACCCGTAGTTGCCGCGATGGGTCGCCGCCACGCCGTTGCTCGCCGGATTCGCGAGCGACAGCCCGTCGGCGCCCGTGCGCAGATCGTTCGCATGCTGCGACTGATACCAGACGCCGAGCTTGTACGTGCCCGGCAGGCCGGCCGGCTGCGGTGCCTTCGGATCGGCAGGCGGCGCGTTCAGCGCATACTGGACTTCGCCGATCAGCAGCGCGCCGCTGCGCAGGTTGAAATTCGTGCCGTGTGCATTGAGTTGCTGCGGATCGCCGTCGAGGCGGCCGGCCGGGTTGCCGTCGAACACGCCGGCGAGCACGGTCCACGCATCGGACGGCTTCACGCGCAGCCGCACGCCGAGCGACGATAGCGGATACGCGGGGCCGCCCGACGGCAGGTCCGCCGACGGCAGCACGGGCCAGCCGAACGTCGCGTTCATGAACGACGCCGCGTACTGGCTCACCATGAATTCCTGGTCGAGACTTTGCTGGCCGACCTTCACGTCGAGCTTGTCGCCGAGGAACGCCTGCTGGTACCACAGCTCCCACAGTCGCGTGGTCGAGTTCGCCTCGATGCCGGTCGCGGTCTGCAGCGTCTGCAGATAGCGCTGGGTGAGGTTCGACCCGTGAATCTGCAGGCCCGACACGTTGAACGTACCGCCCGGCAGGCCGATCGCCTTTTCCGTATCGACGCTGAAGCCGAACTGCGTGAGCCCCTGGTATGCGCCGCCGCGTCCGGTGCCGCCGGCCGCGTTGTACAGGTACTCGCTGGTTTCCTGCAGGTTCAGCGTGACGCCATGAGCGCCGAGCACGTCGCGCAGGCCGCCCATGTTGCCGAGCAGGTTCGAGCGCTCGAAGAGGCCGGCGGGCGCGGCAGTGTCGGCCGACGGTGCCGGTGCGGCGCCGCTGGCGCCGGCGGCGGCTTCCGGCGCGGCCGGCGGTGCGGACTGCGCGAACGCGGGTGCGGCGGCGAGCGACAGCAGCAGGGTGGCCAGTGCGTGCAGGCGTGGCGTGTGCAGGGCGGGTGCGAAGTGGTGCTTCATGTGGATCCCGTTGACGATTCGATTAGTCAGGCTGAAGAAGGGAAGGTGCGGTTCGGTGCGCGGGCGCGCGTGGCAGGTCGCGTGCGGCTATGGCAGCCAGCCGCCGACACGTCCGGCTGCCGCGAAGCCGACGCGCGATGCGGCGACGCACAGTAGCGCGGTGAGCGCGATGGCGGCGGTCATTGCACCGACCAGTGCGCAGTCGAGCAGCCGGGGCGGGGACGGCAGATGGGCGAACGCGCGCCGGTTGCCGGGCCCGGGGGCAAGCGGCGACAGACCCGCACCGGGCACGATGCGCCTGAGTCTGACCGCGAACGATGGAATGAACATGACGTGGCCTCCGTCCGGTCCGGCGAGCGCCGGACGACGTGATCGAGCGCCGGGCGCGCGGCGCGCCCTGCGATCGGCGGTTGAAACGTAACGGAGCGTGCGACGGACGAACCGGCGATGGCCGGCCCGGAGGAAGCGCGCTAACCCGGCGAATGCGAGCTAGCGGCGGCAGGCATGCTGGCTGCTATCTCGCGATGGTTTGGCCGGCCTGGACCGGCATCGAACTGCAACTGGAGCATGTGTCCACGAAGGGACTCCTGTGTTGAACTGCGGCGGATTGTAGACGGCCGATTTGCTGCAGTGCAAGTAAAAAACGCATCAAGAATCGTCGCCGCGACCGGGTCGGGCCGCGCCGGCGCGAGGTGGAACCGATCCCGCGCACGGTCCGGCCGTTGCGTGCGCGCATCGCGCGCGACGCCCGGCGTGAAAGGTTTCGTCGCGTGTTTTCGAGGGCAAAACTTTCAGCGTCGCGGCCGCGAAATTTTATTTCCGGAAAAGGGTTTCAAGGGGTTGACTTCGCTTTCGGCCGGTCCATAGAATCCGGCATCTTCACTTTTGGGGCAGCCGTCTTGGACGCTTGCAGTAGTCGATCTTCGAACGAAATTTCCGCCTGAGCGACCGACGTCCGCGCCTCTTCAAGCCGCCGTTTGTCACCCAGGCAAACGGTGCGCGCAGCAGTACTCCGCAGCAACACTTCCTACGTGCACCCTGATTCGCGCCGGTTAGCGTGATGCGTTCGCGCATGCGCCGTCCGGTTTCGCCGCCGCCGGGCCGCGGCCGCGTTCGCGCATGCCTTGCCAGGGCGCGCGGATCCGGTCACCGTGCCGGACGGCGCCCAACCGTGTTCCCCGGAACACCGTACAGGAGCCGCCATGAACGACAGTGACAGTTGTCCCTTATGCCATGCATACCGCCAGACCCTTTTGAACCCGGGTCGCAGGGACACTCCGGCCGACTAGCCTGATTCCGAACAGGCGCCGGACTGGCCCCGCACCCACGACGCGGCCGGCACGTCTTGCCGTCGCCGCACGGAGCCAGACCATGAACTTCGGCCTTCTGCTGTCGAATCTCCCGCACGTCGCGGAATCGCGCGCCCACTACGACGGGATGCTCACGCTCGACGCGCGTCCGCGCGTGTTTTCCCGTCTGCTGAACCAGTTGAAATCCTTGATCCGCTGAAACGCCGCGCGCGCCTCGGCATGCGCGCGCGGCCGCGAGCCGCGGCGCCGCGTGCGCATGCCAAGGTCACACGCTGTCAGACAACCCCAGTCGTACGGAAGCCATCATGTCCACGCCATCCAACGTCTCTCCGCCGATCGCCGTCGAACGCAGCGCCGTGCTCGACGACGCCCATCTGGGCGACATCCGCGGCGCGCTCGGCACGATCGCGCATCACGACACCGCGCCGCGCGGCACGTGGCGCGCCCGCCTGCGCACGCTGCTCGCGATCATCGGCCCCGGCCTGATCGTGATGGTCGGCGACAACGACGCCGGCGCGTTCGGCACCTATACGCAGGCCGGCCAGAACTACGGCACGACGCTGCTGTGGACGCTGCTGCTGCTCGTGCCCGTGCTGTACGTGAACCAGGAAATGGTGCTGCGCCTCGGCGCGGTCACGGGCGTCGGCCATGCGCGCCTGATCTTCGAACGCTTCGGCAAGTTCTGGGGCGCGTTCAGCGTGATCGACCTGTTCCTGCTCAATGCGTTGACGATCGTCACCGAGTTCATCGGCATCACGTTCGTGCTCGACTTCTTCGGTCTGCCGAAGGTGGCCGGCGTATGCGTGGCCGCCGCGTTGACGATGGCGGCGGTCAGTACCGGGGATTTCAGGCGCTTCGAGCGCTTCGCGGTCGTGCTCTGCGTGCTGAGCCTGCTGCTCGTGCCGGTGCTCGTGTCGATCCATCCGCCCGTCGCGCAGATGACGAGCGATTTCCTCGTGCCGAACTGGCCCGCGCACGCGAAGCTGTCGGACGTGATGCTGCTGGTGATCGGCATCGTCGGCACGACGGTCGCGCCGTGGCAATTGTTCTTCCAGCAGAGCTACGTGATCGACAAGCGCATCACGCCGCGCTTCATCAAGTATGAAAAAGTCGATCTGTGGATCGGCATCGCATTCGTGCTGATCGGCTCGGTCGCGATGATCGGCTTCAGCGCCGCGCTGTTCAGCGGACATCCGGAAGCCGGCAATTTCACCGACGCAGGCGGCATCATCGCGGGCCTCGAGAAGTATGCGGGGCGTACCAGCGCGACGCTGTTCGCGGTCGCGCTGCTCGACGCATGCATCATCGGTGCGGCGGCCGTGTCGCTGTCGACGGCCTATGCGATCGGCGACGTGTTCAAGATCCGCCACTCGCTGCATCGCGGCGTGGGCGACGCGAAGGGCTTCTATCTCGTGTATTTCGGCATCGTCGCGGCCGCGGCCACGCTGGTGCTGATCCCGGGCAGCCCGCTCGGCCTGCTGACCGAAGCCGTGCAGACGCTCGCGGGCGTGCTGCTGCCGAGTGCGACCGTGTTCCTGCTGGTGCTGTGCAACGACCGCCAGGTGCTCGGCCCGTGGGTCAACTCGATGAAGCTCAACGTGTTCACGGGCGCAGTCGTCTGGGTGCTCGTGCTGCTGTCGATCGTCCTGACCGCGTCGGTGATGTATCCGGACATCAGCGGCGAAGCGATTCTCGACGTGCTGGTGGGCGGCACGGTGCTCGCGATCGCCGGCTATCTCGCGACGGTGCTGATCCGCCGCAACGGGCGCGTCATCGAACCGGGCATCGACCGCACGCAGCGCGACACGTGGCGCATGCCGCCGCTCGACACGCTCGCGCCGCAGAACATGACGCTGTCCACGCGCATCTGGATGGCCGTGCTGCGCGGCTATCTCGTGATCGCGGTCGGTCTCGTGATCGTCAAGGTCGTGCAGATGACGCTGCTGAAATAGCGCGCGCGATGCAGCGGCGCCGCACGCGGTGCCGCGCCGCCACCCGTCGATGCCGGCCCGCGGGGCCGGCATCTGCGTTGACGCGTGCGGCGCTCGCGCCGCCGTCAGATCAGTTCGAGCTTCGACGTCAGGTAGGTGAGCTGAATCCGGTTCGCGACGCCGAAGCGCTTGCGCAGCTTGCGCAGGTGATAGTCGACGTTGTGCGCGCTGGTATCGAGGCGGCGACCGATTTCCTTGTCCGACGCGCCTTCGGCGATGCCGAGCAGCAGTTCCTGCTCGAACGGCGTGAGCCCGTTGACCGCGCGCTCGCGCGACGTCGCGATCAGCTGCGGCGATGCGAACTTGTGCACCGACAGCCCGATCGACAGCGCCTGCTCGACGGTCGCGGGCGTGATCCATTCGCGCGTGCGGCGCGGTGCGGTGAAACTCATGAACGCATGCAGTCGCGTGCCGGGCACGGCCATCGAATACATGATGCCGCTGCACATGCCGTCGTCCTGCATGGTCTGCAGGAAGCCGTCGAGCGACGCGGGCGTCACGCACCCGTCGTCGCGCTGGCGATGCTCGCGGCGCAACTGCTGCAGGTCCCACACGATCGGCATGTTGCACACGCGCGCGCCGAGCGTGCGCGGATCGACGTCGTGGTGGTTGTGCCGCACATAGTCGCCGCGATAGGTGGCCGGCGTAAACGCTTCGTGCAGGTAAAGGCTCTCGACGCGTTCGTGCGCGAATTCGAGCGCAAAGTACGCGAACGTCGAGAAACCCGTCAGATGCAGCAGGCCCGACACGATGCGGTTGCGCTCGGCCGTGCTTTGCGCATGCGCGAGCGTGTCCGCGACGCCGAGCTTCGGCGCGTGCGGCTGTGCGATCTCGTTGCGTTTGACGTCGTCGCACCAGACGACCTGCACCGGGCGCTCGCGCAGTGCGCCCGGTCCGCGCGGCGGGCAGGGAACGGCTGGGGCGACGGCTGCTTCATGCAAGGCAATATCGGACATGACCCATCCCTCGGAATCGACGCGCCACGCCGCGCGATGGCCGCCGTGTCGTGCACGGCGGGCGACGGTGCGATCGAAGCATCGTATTGATATGCGCCGGTCGTGATCCTGACGAAACGCGGGGGCATTGTACAAAAATGCCGGCGTGCGCGTAATATGCCGTAATACTAATCGCGGCGAAAGTTTCATGTTCGCCCGGCAATGACGATTACCAGAAAAGCATAAAGAAAAGACCATGATGTGACGGGGCTTGTTCACATATTGGGAAGGGGTGGGCTCCTCATGACATACGCTGACGGCGCGCCACGCGTCGAATGGTTTTCGCAAGCCGATATCGCGGCGGCTGCCGCTTATTCGAATGAAATTCAGGCAATCGATCGCGACGTTTTTACCGCGATTCAAATTGCGTCCGGTAAATCCGACCTGGGTTCGGTCGATTTCGCGCAATGCCACGAGCGCTTGAGGCAAATCGGATTCAGCACGCTCGGATATGGCGCCTATGAAATGATCGGGCGGCGCATTCTGTGCGCGCATCTGCTGCGCGATCTCGCGCCGGCGACCTTCATGCAGCCGTACATCGAGGGCATGCTGTACGAGAGCGATCCGCGTTTCGCACAGGTGCGGCAAAGCGGGTTTCCGGTCGCGTGGCGGCTCGACGAGATCGAGGCGGCCGCGCAGCGCGACGGCGACCGCAAGGTGCTCGCGCTCGCGGGCCATCTGCGCGCGCATGCGATGAACAGCGGCGTGATCTTCAGCCTGTCCGCGCCGCGGCTCGACCTGCGCGTCGCGGTGAACGTGTCGTCGGAGGCGCACGGCACCGAATGGATCGACGACCGCGTGATCGGCGGCGCGCTGTCGGTGAGCCTGGCGGTGCATCGCGTCGCGCTGCCGTTCCTCGAGGCGCGCATCGCGCGCCTGCGCGGCTTCTCGCTCGGCGACGAGCAGCAGCAGGTGCTCGAACGCCTCGTGCACGGGCTGTCCGACCAGGAAATCGCGAGCGCGCTGCGCACCTCGCTGCACAAGGTCGGCCATCACATCCGCTCGCTCGAAAAGCTGTTCAACGTGCAGAATCGCGCGCAACTCGCGTATCTCGCCGCGCGCCGGCTGCCGTCCTGACGCGGCTTTCCGCGGCCCGGCCCGCAGCCCGGCGCGCGGGCCGGTTCGCCATGGAAGCGGTTCCGTGGAGGCGGGGCCGGATGCCTCGCCGGGTTTCGTAGTCCGATCCGAATGCCGCCGGGAAACGCGCTTTCGCGCTACGAGGCGGATCGGTTTTTACGCGGTTTCGCGTCGCTACACTCGTCCCATTCCAGCACCGCGCGGCGCGCGGGCATCGATTGCCCGCGCCCGCCGGCGACAACGACAGGACGACGGCACGATGGCAGAACCGAAGGCGCTTTCCCGCGACTGGCAGCGGATGTTTTCCGCCGGCCGCGGCGTGTCCGGGCGGCGTCTCGGCGCGTCGCCGCGCGCCGACCTGTTCCTCGCCGCGTTCATCGTCGCGGTCGTCGCGCTGTTCATCCTGCCGCTGCCGCAGGCCGCGCTCGACGGGATGATCTCGCTGAACCTCGCCGCGAGCGTCGTGCTGCTGACGGTGTCGACCTACGTGCCCTCGGCGGTCAGCTTCTCGTCGTTTCCCGCGCTGCTGCTGTTTACGACGCTGTTCCGCCTCGCGCTGAACATCGCGTCGTGCAAGCTGATCCTGCTGCATGCGAATGCCGGTCACGTGATCGACGCGTTCGGGCGGCTGGTAGTCGGCAACAACGTCGTGGTCGGCGGCGTGGTGTTTCTCGTGATCGCCGTCGTGCAGTTCATCGTGATCGCGAAAGGCTCGGAGCGCGTTGCGGAGGTCGGCGCGCGTTTCTCGCTCGACGCGATGCCGGGCAAGCAGATGAGCATCGACGCGGACCTGCGCGCCGGCATCATCAGCGCCGACGAGGCGCGCGAGCGCCGCGAGAAGCTCGAGCAGGAATCGCAGATGCACGGCGCGATGGACGGTGCGATGAAGTTCGTGAAGGGCGACGCGATCGCGGGCCTCGTGATCGCGTTCATCAACATCGTCGCGGGGATCGCGGTCGGCACGCTGATGCACGGGATGGACATCGCGCAGGCGCTGCAGCGTTACGCGATCCTGACGGTCGGCGACGGGATGGCGTCGCAGATTCCGTCGCTGCTGGTCTCGATCGCGGCCGGCATCGTGACGACGCGTGTCGCGACGCGCGACGCGCGCCAGCGCCAGCTCGGCGAACAGCTGGGCGAACAGCTCGGCGCGCATCCGCGTGCGCTGCTGATCGCCGCACTGGTGCTGGCCGGCTTCCTCGCCGTGCCGGGCTTCCCGAAATGGTCGTTCGCGCTGATCGCGCTCGCGCTCGGCGCGTTCGCGTTCTCGCAGCTCAAGCGCAAGACGGCCGCGCCGAGCTTCAACCTGATCCATATCGCCGGGCGCGTCGGCGCGCTCGACGACGGCCAGCCCGCGAAGGTATCGCATGCGGCGGGCGTCACGTCGCTGATCGCGGTATCGCTGTCCGACGACCTGCGCACCACGCTGAATCTCGCGCAGCTGCAGGCCGCGCTGTCGGGCGCGAAGGCGCGCGTCGACGCGGACATCGGCACGGTGTTCCCGCGCATCACGCTGAACGATGACGAAGGCGCGCCGGCCGGCAGCTACCGGATCTATCTGCAGGACGTGCTTGCCGCGCACGGCGCGCTGAAGCCGGGCTGGCTGCTGTGGGACGGCGTCGCGCCGTTGCCCGAGCATGCGGAGCGCCAGCCGGCCGAGGCGTTCGGACCGTTTGCGACCGCGCTGTGGATCAAGCCCGACGGCGCGGCGCCGGACGGCAAGTGGCTGACGAGCGAAGCCGCGCTGGCCGCGCACGTCGAGCAGATCGTGCGTCAGCATGCCGATGAGCTGATCGGCATCCAGGAGACGCAGGCGCTCGTGCACCTGGTGCGCCGCGATCACCCGGAACTCGTCGGCGAGCTGACGCGGCTCGTGCCGCTGCAGCGCGTGACCGAGGTGCTGCGCCGGCTGCTCGCCGAGCAGGTGCCGATCCGCAACCTGCGCGTGATCTTCGAAAGCCTGATCACGTGGGCGCCGAACGAACCCGACGACGTGATCGCGCTCGTCGAGCTGGTGCGCGTCGACCTGCGCCGGATGATCACCGACCGCCATGCAGGCGCGGCGCGCCAGCTGCGCGTGGTGCTGTTCGAGCAGAACCTGCAGGAGCGCATCGAGAGCGCGGTGATTCGCACCAAGCAGGGCAATTTCCTCGCGCTGTCGAGCGCGGTCAAGCAGGACATCGGCGAGCAGGTGCGGGCGATCGTCCAGGCTGCGCAGGCGGGCCAGGGCAATGCGCAGGGCGCGGCGCGGCTCGCGGTGATGGTCGCGCTCGGCGCGCGCCGCTACGTGAAGACGATCCTGCAGCCGGTGCTGCCCGACCTCGCGGTGCTGTCGTACCAGGAGATCGAGGAGGACGTGCAGCTGCATACGGTCGGCTGGGTGAAGAACCCGCCCGACGACGGCACGGTCGGCGCGGGCGCCGAAGTGCGCGCGCCGGGAGTCGCGCAATGACGAGCTCGACGATTCTCGACCTGACGCGTCAGGCGCTGATGCTGGTGCTGCTGCTGTCGCTGCCGATCGTGCTGATCGCGACGGTGACGGGGCTCGTCGTCGCGATCCTGCAGGCCGTCACGCAGGTGCAGGACGCGAACATCGGCATTGCGGTGCGGCTGATCGCCGTGATGGTCGCGCTGGTGCTGCTGTCGGGCTGGCTGGGCGGCGAAGTGCTGCGCTTCGCGCAGCAGGCGCTGGAGCGCATGTTCGTTTCTTCCACGGGAGTTTTTTGATGCGTCGACGCGTCGCCTCGATCCGCCTTCCATCGCGCAGCCTGCAACGGGCCGCGCTCGCCATGTGCGCCACCGCGCTGCTCACGGCGTCGCTGTGCCTGTCGCCGGCGCAACCCGCGCGCGCCGCGGATCTGCGCTGGCGCAACAAGCCGTTTACGATCGTCGCGAACGGCAAGAAGATCGGCGACTTCATTCGCGAACTCGCGTCGTCGCAGGGCGTGACGGCCGTGGTCGACCCGAAGGTCGACGGCGTGATCAGCGGCCGCTTCTCGGGCACGCCGCAGCAGACGCTCGACACGATCTGCTCGACCTACGGGCTCACGTGGTACTACGACGGCTCGTTCCTCTACGTCGATCCGGCCGACCAGTCGCAGACGCAGATGATCCCGATCCCGCCGAACGCGGCGGGCGAAATCGGCCGAGCGCTGCAGGCGATGCAGATTCCTGACAAGCGCTACACGCTCGTGATCAACGATCGCGCGAACAGCGTGTACGTGGCCGGCCCGCGCCGCTACGTCGAACTCGTGCGACAGGCGGTTGGCACGGTCGGCGATCCGTCGGCGAACGGCCAGCATGCGGATATCCGCGCGTTCCGGCTCAAATACGGCTGGGCCTCGGATTTCACGATCAATCGCTCGGGCAAGGAAGTCACGGTGCCGGGCGTCGCGACGATCCTGCGCCGGCTGTTCGGCAAGGGCGGCGGCACGGGGCCGTCGCCGTCGAGCGCGCCGCTCGGCCAGGCCGCGCGACAGGTGAAGCTCGGCTCGGGCCTGACGATCGCGGTGCCGCGCCTCGACTTCCCCGATATCTCCGGCGGCCCGCGTTCGGCCGGCTATGGCGGCGACAGCAGCGCAGGCAGCGCGTTCTCGCCGTTCGCGGGCAGCGGCGGCGGCGATTCGCTGCCGCAGATCGAGGCCGATCCGGCCATCAACGCGGTGATCGTGCGCGACCTGCCGGAGAACATGTACCGCTACCAGTCGCTGATCAGCCAGCTCGACGAGCGGCCGCGCATCGTCGAGATCAACGTGACGATCATCGACATCAACGAGGACTCGCTCGACAGCCTCGGGATCGACTGGCGCCTGCACACGACGCACGGCGACGTGCAGATCGGCAACGGCTCGAGCCCGCTGAACGGCAACACGCAGTACAACGGCTCGGGCAACCCGCCGCTGACGTTCGGCATCGGCACCAGCGAGACCGGGCAGACCGGCACGTTCATGCCGACCGGCATCGCGCTGACCGCATCGATCGGCGGCTCGCTGCGCAACTATCTGCTCACGCGCGTGAACGCGCTCGCGCAGAAGGGGCAGGCGCAGCTGCATTCGAAGCCGAAGGTGCTCGCGCTCGACAACACCGAGGCGATCCTCGAGAACCTCACGCAGTTCTACGTGCAGGTGCAGGGCTACCAGGATTCGTCGCTGTACAGCGTGACGACCGGCACGAGCATCAAGGTGACGCCGATGATCGTCGACGACGCGATCCGCAATGCGGCCGCGGTGTCCGGCAGTCCGGCGAGCAATCCGCAGAGCGTGATGATGTCGATCGACATCCAGGACGGCAACATCGTGCCGGGGCAGGCCGTGTCGAACGTGCCGGTGATCCAGCAGCGCAACATCGTCACCAAGACGATGATCGACGAAGGCCGGAGCCTGCTGATCGCGGGCTTCAACGATGACGAGGTGCATCTCAACAAGAGCGGCGTGCCCTGGCTGTCCGACATCCCGCTGATCGGCAACCTGTTCAAGTACACCGACAAGTCGGGCAATCACATGGAGCGCTTCTATCTGCTGACGCCGCGCGTGGTGTCGACCGCGTCGATGTATGCGCCGGACGGCTCGCCGGTGAACCCGGGCGTCGATGCGCCGGCCGATGCGAGCGGCGTGTCGATGTATCGCCCGCCGGACAACGACATCGCGGTGCCGCTGACGCCGCAGCCGCTGCCCGGCACGAAGTTCGGCCCGCCCGCGCTGCCGCCGCCGAAGGATGCGGCATCGCAGCCCGCGGCGACGACCGCAGGAGCGCCTGTCCATGTCGACGAGCATCATTGAACCGCACGGCGACGGCGCATTGCCCGGCGGCGGCGCGGCGGGCGGCGCCGCCGCGCTCGCGTCGCCGTGGAATCTCTGCTTCCTGAGCGGCCCGATGTACGGCCGCACGATGTCGCTCGCGCGCGGCGCGAACTGGGTCGGCACCGCGGCCGACTGCGAGGTGATCCTGCCCGATCGCGAGATCGGCGCGAAGCAGGTGTGCCTGCAGGTCGGCGCGCTGGCCGTCACGGTGCAGAACCACGGCGGCGACGCGGGCGCGCCCGTGCTGTTCAACGACGAGCCGATCGGCGCGGGCCGCCGCTCGATGACGCCGCAGGACGTCGTGACGATCGGCTCGATCAAGCTCGGCATCGCGCGGCACGCGCAGGCGAGCGTCGCGGTGCCCGACGAGACCGGCACGCCGGACGCCGAGCGGACCGCACCGTGGCTCGGCTGGCTGACGGGCGGCTTGCGCCGCCTCGGCAGCCGGCGGCTCGTGATCGCGCTCGTCGCGCTATGGGTCGGCGTGCTGCTCGGCGCGCTCGGCTACGGGTTCGTCGCGTGGTCGGGGCGCCTGCCGTGGCAGCACGAATCGGTGCTGGCGCGCACGCACCGGCTGCAGCAGCTGTTGCACGCGTATCCGGAGCTCACGGTCGCGCCGCGCGACGACGGCGTGATCGTGTCCGGCTACGTCAGCGATCCGGCCGCGCGCGAACGCGTCGCGCAGATCGTGTCGGGCGTCGACAACGCGGCGCTCGGCAACCTCTACGTGGTCAGCGATCTCGTCGCGACCGCGCAGACTTATTTCAGCGATACCGCACTGACGGTCACCTATCTCGGCCGCGGCCGCATCGAGCTGACCGGCGCGGCCGCGCGCGCGCAGATCGAGCCGCGGATCCGCAACTACATGAAGGACGCGCGCCCGGCGCTCGAAGTCGTCGATCACGTGAGCGATGCGGAGGCGGCCGCGCCGCGCACGACGACGACGCTCGGCGGCGTCGCCGGCATTCCGGAGATCACGACCGTGTTCGCGGGCGACGGCGACCAGCGCTATATCGAGACGGCCGACGGCAGCCGCTATTTCGAAGGCGCGCGGCTGAAGGAGGGGCCGACCGTCGTATCGATCGGCCCGGACGAGGTGGTGTTCGAACGCAACGGCCAGCGCATCACGATGCCGCTCGGCGCACCGTCGGCGCGTGCGCCGGAGCAGGCGCCGGCGCCGGCGCCGCCGGTGGCGCCGCTCGCCAGCGGCGCGGCCGCCGGTGTCGCGCAGCCGGTGCCGGGGCCGACGCTGTTGCCGGATGCACCGGCCGCGGCGACGGCGGATGCATCGAAGGCGGCGGCGCATTAGCGCCGCGATGAATCGGGCGCATCGCGTATCGCGCGGTGCGCGCATGACGCGACGCGTCGCCGACGGGCGGCGCGTCACGTGGCGGGCAGCGGCATGGGGCCGCTGCCGCAAGGTGGATGAACTTCACGCAAAGGAGCGAAACATGGGTGCCTCGGCCACAACTGGTGCGACCAACACGAACGACGTTCAGCAGCAGGCGAACGATCTGACCAAGACGCAGCTGGAGCTGACCAAGATCAACTTCCAGGTGCAGCAGTCGACGGCGACGTTCGAAACCAGCAACGCAGTGACCGCGCAGGAGGGGACGGCGAATGCCCAGGTCGCGCAACATCTGAGTTCCGCCGGCCGCGCATGACGCCGGAAGCCGGCGCGGCCGCGTCGCATCGCACGTCGGGGCGAACCCGGCGCAGCCTGCGCGCGTGCCGGCCGGCCGGTTCCGATCCGTTAGCCAAGGAGGGCAAGCGATGTCAGTGACAGGCGTAGGCGCGGCGGCGCCGGGCGCAGCCGCGCTCGCGGGCGCCGCGCAACAGACGGGCGCCGCGTCCGATCCGGCGCAGGTGCGCCAGTTCGACGCGCTGATGCAGCCGGGCGCGTCGCCGGCGCAGACGGCGTCGTCGTCGGGCATGGCGGTGTCGCGCGCGAGCGCGGACGCAGCGCCGGCCGTGCAGATGACGCCGGCGCAGGCGAATGCATCATCGCTCGTCGAGCGGTTGCGCACGTACGGCAACGATCTCGACGCACGGTACGCGAGCATCGACAAGCATCGCACCGAGATGCTGACGTCGATGGCGGACAGCCGCAGCGATCCGATGATGACGATGGTGAAGGCGATGGATTTCCAGTGGACGGCGACCACCACGATTTCCGAATATCAGTTGAGCCTGTCGGTCGCGCAGGCGGCGAACGGCTTCACGCACACCGTGCTGAAGACGCAGGAGTGATGCAGGCCGGTGCGCGGGCCCGCAACAGCCGCGCGTGCCACGAAGCGGACAAACGATGACGACGATCGATTCGACGCCGCGCGCGTGCGCGTGGCGCAGCCGGGCGGCGCGGGTGCTGCTCGCGGGCCTGCTCGCGCTGCTGGCCGGCTGCCAGAAGGAGCTTTACTCGGGCCTGTCGGAGCGCGACGCGAACCAGATGGTCGCGGTGCTCGGCGACGCAGGCATCAGCGCGTCGAAGGACAACGATGCGCGCGACACGTCCGACCGCAACGCGTGGCAGGTCAGCGTCGCGGACGGCGACATGCAGTCGGCGCTGACCGTGCTGCAGGCGAACGGGCTGCCGAAGCCGAGCTACGCGAGCCTCGGCGAGCTGTTCCAGAAGCAGGGGCTCGTGTCGACGCCGGCCGAGGAGCGCGTGCGCTACCTGTACGGCGTGTCGCAGGACCTGTCGCGCACGCTGCAGGACATCGAGGGCGTGGTGGTCGCGCGCGTGCAGGTCGTGATTCCGGAGAACGATCCGCTCGCGGACAAGATCAAGCCCTCGTCGGCCGCCGTCTATATCCGCTACCGACCCGGCGTGGACCTGCGCGCGATGGCGCCGATGGTCAAGGACCTGGTCGCGCACAGCATCGAAGGGTTGCAGTACGACAACGTGTCGCTGTTCCTGCAGCCGGCCGCTGCGCGCACCACGCGCGTGGACGGCGTCGGCAGCGCGCTGACCGATATCGTGCGGCTGCGCTCGCCGCTTGGCTGGCTGGTGTTCGCGCTGATCCTGCTGACCTGCGCGGTGATCGCGCTGTCTGCGGCGCGGCGCGGGATGTTCGGCGCGCGGCTCGCGGGCCTGCTCGGCGCGACGCGCGGCACGGGTGCGGCGGCGGGCCCGAACGGCGGACTCGGCACGCCGGACGGCGCGCGCGACGGCGCATGAGCGAGCCGCACGCACCGTCGCCCGGCGATGCGCCCGACGCCGCCGCGCCGCTGCCGTGGCTGCAGCCGCTTGCGCCGCCGCCAGCCGCGCGGCGCGGCGCGTTTCATGCGCTGGTCTGCGATTTCAATTTGCGGCCCGACCGCTATCTGCACGTGACGCGCGTGCCGTCCGACTGGCCCGCTCGCTACCGTTCGCCGGACGCGTTCGGCGCGGCCGGCCGCAAGCTGATCGCGCGACACCTGCTCGACGCGCACGGCGTGGCCGAGCGGCACGACTTCGACGTGGCGACGCCGAGCGCGCGGCTTGCGCTGCTGCCGGGCGCGGCGCTCGAACAGCTCGCGTCGTATGCGGGGCTGCTGCTGCATCGCGGCTGGCTGCGCGATGCGCTCGCGGCGCGGCGCATTCGTGCGGAAGTCGCCGCGAAGCTCGGCGCCGACGCGCTGGCGCTGGCGCTCGAACGTGCGCCCGAATTCGGCATGCTCGCGGATACGCTCGAACCGTGGCGCGCGGATCCGGCCGCGCTGCCGGTCGTGATCCGCGCGCGCGGCGGACGGCTGCTCGCGGATTTCATCGGCGCGGCCGGCGAGGCGGTCGCGCGGCGCGTGCGGCTGAAGTTCAATCGCGCGATCGACGACGAAGCGCCTTACTGGCTGAACCGCGCGCAGCGCGACCAGTTCGGCGAGCTGCTGTTCCTGTTTCTGATTCCCGAGAGGCTTGCGTCATGGGACTGGCTTTTCTGATCACGAGCGACAACCTGCAGCTGCTTTCCGAGCGCAAGGTGCTCAAGGAGCGCGAATATGCGGCGCTGCTCGACGCCTCCGCGGTGATCGCGACCGCGCGCGAAGAAGCCGAGCGCATCGTCGCCGATGCGCAGCGCGAATTCGACCGGCGCCAGGCGGCCGGCTACGACGAAGGCATGCGCCGCGCGCAGCGCGAGCATGCGGCGCAGACCTATACGCAGGCGCTCGCCGCCGCGCGCACGATGGAATCGATGAAGGACGCGATGGCCGAGATCGTCGTCAAGGCGGTGCGCGCGATCGTCGGCGAGATGAGCACGCAGAAGCTGTACGAGGCGGCGCTGGCGCGGATCGCGCCGCTCGTGCGCGACGAAGCGTTCGTGACCGTGCGCGTCGCGCCCGGCCGTCATGACGAAATGCGCGAGGCGCTCGACAGCGCGTTCGCCGGGCAGACGAACCGGCAGAAGCTGCGCATCGTCGAGGACGCGCAGCTCGAACGTCATGCCTGCACGGTCGAGACGCCGTCCGGGCGTATCGACGCGAGCCTCGACCTGCAGATCGACGCGCTGCGCCAGGCGATTCGCCGCGATGCGCTGAAGGGCGCCGCGCGATGAACGCGCCGCTCGACGACACGCAGCCGTTCGCCGGCGACGACGACGTCCCGCTCGATCGCGGCCGGCTGGTCGGCGATCTCGATGCGGGGCTCGCGTTCTTTTCGCCGGTGTCGGTGCAGGGCCGCGTCAATCACGCGGTCGGGCAGATCCTCAACGCGACCGGCATCCGCGCGCGGCTCGGCGAGATCTGCGAGCTGCGCACGCCGAACCAGCCGACGCTGCTGGCCGAAGTGGTCGGCTTCTCGCGGCAGACGACGCTGCTGACGCCGCTTGGCGACGTGGCCGGTCTGTCGCCCGAGACGACCGTCGTGCCGTCGGGGCGCGAGCATGTGTTTCCGGTCGGCGACGGCCTGTTCGGCCGCGTGCTTGATGGGCTCGGCCGGCCGCTCGACGATCGCGGGCCCGTGACCGGCGCGGCGTGGGTGTCGACGCAGCAGGATCCGCCGAATCCGCTCGCGCGCAAGATGATCGACACGCCATTCCCGACCGGCGTGCGCGTGATCGACGGGCTGATGACGCTCGGCGTCGGGCAGCGGGTCGGCATCTTTGCGCCGTCGGGCGTCGGCAAGAGCACGCTGCTCGGGATGATCGCGCGCGGCGCGCAGGCCGACGTCAACGTGATCGCGCTGGTCGGCGAGCGCGGCCGCGAGGTGCGCGAATTCATCGAGCACAGTCTGTCGCCCGAGGTGCGCGCGCGTTCGATCGTCGTCGTGTCGACGTCCGACCGGCCCGCGATGGAGCGCGTGAAATCGGCGCTGGTCGCGACCGCGATCGCCGAGCATTTCCGCGACGCGGGCCGGCGCGTGCTGCTGCTGGTCGATTCGCTGACGCGCTTCGCGCGCGCGCAGCGCGAGGTCGGCCTCGCGAGCGGCGAGCCGCCGACGCGGCGCAGCTTCCCGCCGTCGACCTTCGCGGTGCTGCCGCGCCTGCTCGAACGCGCGGGGCAGGGCGCGCAGGGATCGATCACCGCGTTGTATACGGTGCTCGTCGAGGGCGACGAGGAGTCCGATCCGATCGCCGAGGAAGTGCGCTCGATTCTCGACGGACATATCGTGCTGTCGCGCAAGATCGCGCTCGCGAACCGCTATCCGGCGATCGACGTGCTCGCGAGCCTGTCGCGCGTGATGCCGCTCGTTGCGGGCCGCGGGCATCAGCAGGCGGCCGCGCGCGTGCGCGAGCTGATCGCGAAGTACCAGGAGATCGAGCTGCTCGTGCAGATCGGCGAGTATCGGGAAGGCAGCGACCGGCTCGGCGATCTCGCGCTGCGCGCGCGCGACGCGATTGCCGCGTTCTGCGCGCAGGCGTCGCACGAGGACGTGCGCTTCGATGCACTGCTCGCGCAGCTGACACGGCTGGCGAACGATCATGTCTGAAGCCGACGACCGTCTCGTGCTCGCGACGCTCGCGCGGCTCAGGCGCGTGCGCGAGATGCGCAGCCAGATCGCGCGCGTCGCGGCCGCGCGGCAGCAGCGCGTCGCCGCGCAGAGCCGCCGCGCGCTCGACGACGCGCATGCGCAGCTCGCACAGCAGCTTGCCGCGAAGGCCGCGATCCAGACGCGGCTCGCCGGCGACGTGCGCGAGGCGCGCGCGCTGCAGGACGCGGCGGCCGATACGCGCACCTTCGATCGGCGGATCGGCAGCGCGAGCGCGTCGGTCAGCGAGGCCGCGCACGTGCATCGCGGCCACGAGGCGACGCTGGCGGACCTGCAGCGCGCCGCGCGCAAGGCGAAGGCCGCCGAGGACAAGCTCGACAGGGCCGGCGAGAAGGCGCTGCATGCGCGCGCGGCGCGGCTCGAACGCGCCGCCGACGAAGTCGCGGACGGGTATGCGGTGCGGCGCTTTGCGACTGCCGGCGGCTGGGCAGGCGATGCAGGCGTCGATGCGGCTGCTCATGCGGCAGGCCATGCGGGCGCGCAGCCGGAAGCGACCGCCGCGTTCGATGCGCAGATGGGCGCGCATCCCGCAGGCGCAGAAACCGGCGCGACGGCCGACGGACCGCGGCCTGCCACGCCGCCCGACGCCTCGGAGCGCCGATGCTAGATCACGCCTCGGGCTTCAACGACATCGCGGGCATGCTGCGCCCGCTGCTCTACGTGATGCCGCGTCTGCTGCCGATCATGTTCGTCGTGCCGGTATTCAACGAGCAGATCGTCACCGGCCTCGTGCGCAACGGCATCGCGGTCGTGATCGCCGCGTTCGTCGCACCGGCGATCGATGCCGCGCAGGTGGCCGCGCTGCCGTTCCTGATGTGGTGCGTGCTGGTCGCGAAGGAGGCCGTGGTCGGGATGCTGCTGGCCGGCGCGTTCAGCGCCGTGCTGTTCGCGATCCAGGGCGTCGGCTACCTGATCGATTTCCAGACCGGCAGCGGCAGCGCCGCGTTCTTCGATCCGATGGGCGGGCACGAAGGCGGCCCGACGTCGGGCTTTCTCAATTTCGTCGCGATCGCGCTGTTCGTCACGGCGGGCGGCCTGCAGGTGCTGGTGCAGCTGTTCGCGCAGTCGTACGCATGGTGGCCGATCGGCTCGCTCGGCCCCGATTTCTCGTCGATGCTGCAAACCTTCATCGTGCGTCAGACCGACACGATCTTCGAATGGATGGTGAAGCTCGCGGCGCCGGTGACGATCGTGCTGGTGCTCGTCGAACTCGGGATCGGGCTGGTCGGGCGCGCGGTGCCGCAGCTCAATATCTTCGTGTTCGCGCAGCCGGTGAAAAGCGCGCTCGCGGTGCTGATGATGGCGCTGTTCCTGCCGGTCGTGTATGCGTCGCTGCATGCGCTGCTGAGCCCCGACAGCGGGCTGGTCGCGTTGCTGCGCGCGCTGTTCGCCGCGCACGGCGGCGCGTGACCGCACGTCAGGGCACCGGGGCGCGCACATGGCCGAAAAGAACCAGCAGCCGACCGCGAAACGCCTGCGCGAGGCGCGCGAAAAAGGCGATGTGCCGAAGAGCGCCGAGACGATCTCGTCGGCATGCTTCGCCGGCGTGTGCATCGCGCTGGCGGTCGGCATCGGCGCGCTGTTCGCGCGGTTGCAGGCGCTGCTCCGGCTCGTGTTCGACGCGGCCGGCGCGGCCGATCCGTCCGCACGGATCGCGGTGCTGATCGACGGCGCCGCGCGCGACTGGGCGACGCTGTCCGCGCAGATCGTCGCGGCCGGACTGCTGCTCGGCGTGCTTGCGGGTTTCGTGCAGGTCGGCGGCGTGATGGCGTGGGGCCGCCTGATGCCGCAGTTGTCGCGGCTCAATCCTGCAGAAGGGCTGAAGAACCTGTGGTCGCTGCGCAACCTCGTCAATCTCGCGAAGATGCTGCTGAAGACGACGCTGCTCGTCGCGACGCTCGGCTGGGTGATCGTCGAGTCGCTGGATGCCGCGGTGCAGTCGGGCTTTACGCGGCCGATATCGATTCTCGCGCTGATCGTGAAGCTGCTGATGCTGCTGTTCGGCTGGGCCGCGCTGATCTATATCGTGATGGCGTTGATCGACATCGTGCACCAGCGGCGCGAATTCAATCAGAAAATGAAAATGTCGATCGACGAAGTGCGGCGCGAGCACAAGGAGGACGAAGGCGATCCGCATATCGAGGCGAAGCGCCGGCAGCTTGCGCGCGAAGCGCAGTTCGCGGCGCTGCCCGACCGGATCGGCTTTGCATCGGTGGTCGTCTATTCGCCGCGCGTCGCCGTGGCGCTCTATTACGGCGGCGTCGGCACGCTGCCGTGGGTGCTCGCGCGCGGCGAAGGCGAGGCGGCCGAGCGGATCGTGCGGCTCGCGCGCGACGCGCTGCGCCCGACGCTCGCGAACGCCGGGCTCGCGCAGTCGCTGTACGACACGACGCCCGAGAACGGCACGATCCAGCAGCAGCATTTCCGCGAGGTGGCGCAACTGCTGAAGTGGGCGACCGGCGCGATCTGAATGATTCGTCCGATCAATGCGCGAACGCGGTTTCGATGCGGCCCTTTCACCGCGCGCGCACGTTGCGCTTGACGCGGTTTTTTTTCCGGTGCCTGCCGGCATTCGTCCGCGAATTATTGCTGAATTATTTCTTCGTAATATGGCCCGACCGTCATGCCGGACGGCGGGCCGCAAGGTCGGCCCTGCATGGCGGGCAAGTCAACAGGGCGGACAGATTACATGTGCGGAATCGACGGCTTTCTGAATAGCGTCGCCTTCGATGAGGAGACAGCGCGCGGCACCCTCGCGCGCATGACGGCGAGCCTCGCGCATCGCGGGCCGGACGGGCAGGGTTTGTGGGTCGATCCGGAGGCCGGCATCGCGCTCGGCCACCGGCGGCTCGCGATCGTCGATCTGTCGGTGCACGGCCGGCAGCCGATGGCGTCCGCGTGCGGCCGTTACGTCTTGGTCTTCAACGGCGAAATCTACAACCATCGCGAGCTGCGCGCGGAGCTGGAGCGTGCGGGGCGCGCCCCTGCGTGGCGCGGCCATTCGGACAGCGAAGTGCTGATCGCGGCGATCGCCGCATGGGGCGTCGAGGCGACGCTGCGGCGCGCGACCGGCATGTTCGCGTTCGCGCTGTGGAATCGCGCGTCGCGCGTGCTGACGCTCGCGCGCGACCGGATCGGCGAGAAGCCGCTCTATTACGGCCGGGTCGGCGACGCGCTGGTGTTCGCGTCGGAACTGAAGGCGCTGCGCGCGTATCCGGGTTTCGGCGGCGAGATCGATCGCGACGCGCTGTGCCTGTACCTGCGTCAGTCGAGCGTGCCGGCGCCTTACACGATCTATCGCGGCATCAGCAAGCTGCCGCCGGGCACCTGGATCCAGTTCGAGCATGCGCGCGACACGCCGCGGCCGCGCGCGTACTGGACGCTCGAGCAGGCGATCGCGGCCGGCCGCGAACAGCCGTTCGAGGGCGATGCGGACGATGCGGTCGGCCGGCTCGATGCGATCCTGCGCCGCGCCGTTGCACGACAGATGGAAGCCGACGTGCCGCTCGGCGCGTTCCTGTCGGGCGGCATCGATTCGTCGGCGATCGTCGCGCTGATGCAGGCGCAGTCGACGACGCCGGTCGATACGTTCACGATCGGTTTCCACGAAGCCGGCTACGACGAGGCGGGCTATGCGAAGGCCGTCGCGCGCCATCTCGGCACGCGGCATACCGAACTCTACGTGACGGCCGACCATGCGCTCGAGGTGGTGCCGAAGCTGCCGTCGATCTACGACGAGCCGTTTTCCGACGCCTCGCAGATTCCGACCTTCCTGGTCGCGGAGCTGACGCGACGGCACGTGAAGGTGAGCCTGTCCGGCGACGGCGGCGACGAGCTGTTCGGCGGCTATACGCGCTACTTTCTGACGCCGCGCCTGTGGCGCAAGCTGCATCGCGTGCCGGCGGCCGTGCGGGCGCGGATCGCCGCCGCGCTGCACGCGCTGCGGCCCGATCATGCGGACCAGCTCGCGGCGGTCGCGCAGGGCGCATGGGGCGGCGTGGAGGCGCGCGACACCGCGTCGCGGATCGGCGATCGCCTGCACAAGCTCGGCCACGTGATGACGGCGGAGAGCCGCATCGGCCTGTACCGGCTGCTGATGTCGTCGGTGCATCACCCCGAGCGCATCGCGCTCGCCGGACAGGAGCCGCCGACGCCGCTCGATACGGCCGCCGCCTGGCCCGCGCACCTGAGCTTCGCCGAGCAGGCGATGGCGATCGACACGCTCACCTATCTGCCCACCGACATCCTCGCGAAGGTCGATCGCGCGGCGATGGCGGTCAGTCTCGAAACACGCATGCCGTTTCTCGATCATCACGTCGTGGAATTCGCGTGGCGCCTGCCGGCGTCGATACGCCTGCCGGAAGGGCAGTCGAAAGCGATGCTGCGCCGGCTGCTCGATCGCTATGTGCCGTCGTCGCTGATCGACCGGCCGAAACAGGGCTTTTGCGCGCCGGTCGATCACTGGCTGCGCGGCGCGCTGCGCGACTGGGCCGATGCGCTGCTGCAGCCGTCCCGGCTGCGCGACGAGGGTTTTTTCGACGCCGCCGCGGTCGAGCGTCTGTGGCGCCAGCACCAGACCGGCCGGATGAACTGGCAGCACCAGCTATGGACGGTGCTGATGTTCCAGGCGTGGCTCGATGCGCAGCGCGCCGCGCTCTGAAGCTGCGCGCCGGGTCACTCGTCGAGGCAGCGCACGCACAGCCGCTTCGCCTGGCTGGCCGGCAGCCCGCGGCACATCATCACGACGGGGCGCGCATGGCACGACGGCGCGTCGGCGGATGCCGCCGGCGATGCCTGCCGTCGGGCGCGTTCGGGCGGCGTGGTCGCGGCCGCGTCCATGCGTCGCTGGCGCGCGGGCGGCGGCGCATCGCGCACGATCGGGATCGGCGCGACGCCGCCCTCGCGGGCATTGCTTTGCGCGCTCGCGACGACGCGGCTCACATAGCCGCTCGAGAATCCGGTCGTGAAATTGCCGCTGTAGTAGCAGGACAGCGCCGCGCGCAACGCGGCCTGCACGGCGCGCCCGGTGCCGGACGAGCGCGCGAAGCATTCGGTCAGGATCGCGCCGCCGGCGCGCAGGTTGCGGCACGGTTCGAACATCGTCGCTTCGTCGAGCCCGTATCTCGCGAAATTGCGCTCGTTGACCTGCGCAAGCCCGACGCTGTAGCTGAAGCCGCGCGCCGCGAGCTCGCGCGCCGTGGCGCGCGCTTCGTCGAGCGACGCGGGCTGGCGCGTCAAATGGCCGCCGACCACGCCGATCGCGTACGGATTGAAGCCCGATTCGGTGCGTACCAGCGCGGCCAGCGTTTCGGGATCGACGTTCGGTGCGCAGGCGCGCGCGAGCTGCGCGAAGCCCGCGCCGTCGCGTGCCGCGTGCGCGCGGGGCGGCTGGCCGAACGCACATGCGAATACCAGCGCGGCGGCTGTGCACAGCCACGCGGCGATGCCACGCCGGCCGCGCGCGCTCATCCCGCCCCCGCCACGCGATACGACAGCACGAGCCCGTGCACCAGCAGCGACCAGCCGTCGAGCGCAACGAACAGCAGCAGCTTGAACGGCACCGAGATCGTCGTCGGCGAGATCATCTGCATGCCGAGCGCGAGCAGGATATTCGCGACCAGCAGATCGACGACGATGAACACGATATAGATCACGAAACCGATCTGGAATGCCTTCGTCAGCTCGGCGAGCGTGAAGCTCGGCACCAGCACCAGCAGGTCGTCGTCCCTGATGCCGTCCGCGCGGTTCTTCGGCCAGACCGACGTCGCGGTGCGCACGAAGAATTCGCGATCGCGCTGCCGCGTGTGCGATACCAGGAAATCCTTGATCGGCGGCAGCGCGGCGTCGGCGAGCGCGCCCACGTCGGCGGTCGACAGCTGTCCGGACGCATCGAAGTGGCGCGCCTGCAGCGCGTCGCGAATCGACATTCCGACCGGCGCCATGATGAACAGCGACAGGATCAGCGCGATGCCGTTCAGCACGAGGTTCGGCGGCACCTGCTGGATGCCGAGCGCCGAGCGCAGCAGCCCCAGCACGACCACCAGCTTCGTATAGCTGGTCACCATCAGCGCGGCGAACGGCGCGATGCCGAGCGCGGCGATGACCGCGATCAGCGCGACCGGATTCGGCAGGTTGCCCATCGCTCAGCGCTCGCGCGGCGCCGGCTGCGTGAGCGTGACGACGCGCACGCCGAGCTTCTGGCCGACCGCGATCAGCTGGCCGGTGCCGATCAGCATGCCGTTCGCGACCAGATGGATCACGCTCTGGTTGATGCCCTGCTGCAGCTCGATGACCGCGCCCGGCTGCAGCGCGCTCAGTTCGCCGAGCGGCATCGAGGTCGGCGGCAGCTCGAAGCGCAGGTCCACCGCGAGGCCGTCGAGCGGGCGCGACGTGTCGCCGGTCGACGCAGCGGCGCCCGACACATCGGGCGCGCCGGTATGCGAGGTGTCGGTGCGGGTCGGTTCCAAAGGCATCTCCCTGATTCGTTGGACGGTCAGCCGGTTGCCGGACGGCCGTCCGGTGATCTCCCACGCCGGCACGGCCGGCAGCCGCGCGACGCACAGCAGGTTCTGCTCCTGCGCATGCCAGCGTTCGATCGCGATGATGTCGCCGCCGACGACGTCGGCCAGCTCGGCCATCGTCAGTTCGGTGCGGCCGATCTCGAACACGAGCGGCACCGGCAGGGTCGCGTACGCGGCGCGCGCGTCGGGCGGCGCAGCCGGCGCGGCGGCGAAGAACACCGCGAGCGCGTCCGGCGCGTCGAACGACAGGGCGCCGTGGCAGCGCCATGCACCGTCGGCGCGGCGCAGCTCGAAACGCAGTGCGGCCGGCGATGCCTGCCAGGCGGGCGACGCGGCAGTTGGCGGCAGCAGCTCGACGCGCTGTCGCGTCGCGGCCTGCAGCGCTGCCGTGAGCGGGGCGCACAGGTCGGCGAGCAGCGCCGCCCGAATCACGGCCGGCACGGCCGGGTCGGCGGCATCGCCGAGCCATTCGGTTTCCGCGAGCGGGTCGATCCACAGCGTGCCGGCCGCCGGGCCGACGACGAAGCGGTATGCATGCGCATCGGCGGCCGGTTCGGCATCGACGCGCCAGCGCACCTGGTAGGCGTGCTCGCCGAGCGTGACCGGGACGGCGTCGCTCGCGCAGTACGCATGCGACAGCCCGCGCGCGGCGGCGGCGGACAGGCGCGGCAGGTACGGCGACGCGTCGAGCGCGCCTGTCGCCGGTGGCGCGGCGGGGGCGGCCCGATTCGCGGCGTCGCCGGTGTCGGCATTCGTCAGGAACAGCGCAGGCACGGCGGGATCGAGGCGGATTCGGCGTTGGTTCGACGGATTGTTCTGGCCGACGGCGCGAGAAGGGCGCGCGGCTGCTGCGTCGATTGTAGGGACGGCGATGCGCGCGTGCCGCGCCGGAATCCGTAGTCGCGTGTCGCGGGCGGCGGCGTGGCGGGCGCGGTTTTACGAGGTGTGCTGCGCCGCCGTGTGCGCAGCGGTGCGTCCAAATGCGACCGCCGCCCTGGGGCGGCGGTCGTGTCGCGGCGCGTGGACGGCGGCTGGCGTGCCGCGGTCGGAGCCGGGCCGCGACGCGCTGCGCGTCAGGCGCGCGGCGCGGCGGGGGGAACGGGCTTCGGCGCGCCGCGGGCAGCGCGGCGCACGAACGAATCGTTACGCGTAATCGGCGGCCATCGCGGGCTGCGGCGCGGCGCGCAGGATCGGCGCGGCTTCGTGGCGTTCGACGTGCGTCATCGCTGCGCCGAACAGCACCAGGCGATAGCCGACCGCATAGATCGGGATGATCCGCAGGTTCTTGTCGTGATCGAGCTGCAGCTTCGAACGGATGCGCGAGATATGCGTGTCGAGCGTGCGCGAAGACACGCCGAGCTCGCGGCCCCAGACCGCTTCCTGGATCGCCTGCCGCGGCACGATCTTGTTCATGTTGTCGAGCAGGAATTCGACGACGTCGAATTCGCGCGGCGTGACGTCGACGGGTTTATTGGCGATTTCGATCGTGCGGCGCACGAAGTTGATTTTTATGTCGTCGATATACAGATATTTGCAATCCATGGTGGCCCTCGCATGTCCTTAAAGGAGTGTTGCGAGTCAGATACTGCAACTTTCGGGCCAGGATGATGTGGGTTGACGATGGCGGAGCGGGCGACGCCGCCGGCCTTGAATCTCAAAGAATTTTTAACGCCGGGGGCAGGTGGAAGGCGAAAGGGTCGGAGCGGAAGTGAAGGATTGTTACGTAGCATCGCACGCGGACGTTACGGGCGTTACGGCTGACGTAACGTGTGATGAGGCCCGGTGCCTGCGGCAGTCGCGTTGCGTGAAAACGGCCGGCGAAACCCTACTCGGAACCCTACATGGAACTCTACCTGGATATGCGAAAAACGCAGGTAAATCAGAAGGATAAGAGACTATAATTGCCGACATTGAACCCTACATGGAACCCGACACGGAAGCATGACAAGCGTCGTTACCTTCGAACCGCTGTTTCCCGAGGATCGCGTACTCGATCCGCTGCTCGAACGGGCTGCCCAGCTCGTCGACACGTCGCGGCAGCTGCTTGCCGTGCGCGACACTCCGCTCGCCAGCGCGCTCGTGCCGCAGCTGCGCGCGATGAATTCGTATTACACGAACAAGATCGAAGGTCAGCACACGACGCCCGCCAAGATCGAGGCTGCGCTTCATCGCGATTATTCCGCGGATGCCGTCGAGCGCAAGAAGCAGCGCTTCGCGGTCGCGCATATCGCGACGGAAACGATGCTGGAGAAGGAGTGGGGGACGCTGCCGGTGGCCGCGCTATTCGATCCGGCGCGCATTTCGGCCATCCATGAGCGCTTTTTCTCCTGCCTGCCTGAAGACGAGCGATTGACCGGGGATGGCGCGGTCATTGTTCCGGGCGAGATTCGTCGAGCGGACGTGACAGTTGGACGGCATCTGGCGCCGGAGCCGGAGATGATCGAACCGTTGCTCAATGCGTGGGCGGTTCGTTATGGCCGCATCCGGGCCAAGGAATATCAACTGATCGCGATTGCCTGTTCGCATCATCGTCTGGCGTGGGTTCATCCTTTCATGGACGGCAATGGCAGGGTTGCGCGACTGCATTCACATCTCGGATTGCGCGCGGCCGACCTGACCCACGGGCTCTGGTCGCCGCTCCGCGGTCTTGCCCGCGAGCATGAGCAATATTATGCGAGGTTGAGCGAAGCCGATCAGACGCGGCGCAACGATCTGGATGGTCGGGGCAATCTGTCCCAGGAAGGCCTGGTGCAGTTCGCGCGTTTTTTTCTCGACTGCTGTCTGGATCAGGTCAGCTTCATGATCCATATGACCGAGTTCGACGGCGTGGCAGGACGTTTGCTCGATCTGTTGCGATACCTGGAAGCCAATCCGTGGACCATTCGATCGGAAAAATCGGTCATCAAACCGGAAGCCACGGCGCTCGCCATGGAGTTTGTCGCCCTGCGCCGAACCGTGACGCGCGCGCAATTCGCGCAGATGCTCGGGGTGAGCGACGTGCTGGCGCGTCGAATCGTTCGGTCGTTGCTCGATTTCGGGTTGCTGACTTCGCCTTCGCATCGAGGCGAGCTGTCGTTGGGATTGCCGCTGGCCAGCCTCCGATTTCTGTTTCCGAAACTGTGGCCGGAAGTCGAACAGGAGTGAAGGGGATGAGCGGGCATGCCATTGCGCATGACGCCGGCCGCAAGGCACCCCCGCCCCGCAGCCGGCGCATCCGGCATCACGCCTTCGCGCTATCGCCCGAATCGAACGGCAGCACGTAATGCCGCTTGCCGGTCGCCGCGAAGATCGCGTTCGCGACGGCCGGCCCGATCGGCGCGACCCCCGGCTCGCCGACGCCGGTCGGCGCCTCGGCCGACGGCACGATATGCACGTCGACCTTCGGCATCTCCGAGATGCGCAGCACGTGGTAGCCGTCGAAGTTGCGCTGCTCGACCCGCCCGTCCTTCAGCGTGATCGCGCTGTGCATGACCGCGCCGAGCCCGAAGCCGATACCGCCTTCCATCTGCGCGGCGACGATGTCGGGGTTGATCGCGATCCCGCAATCGACCGCGCAGACCACGCGCTCGACCTTCACCTTGCCGTCCGCGTCGACCGATACCTCGGCGACCTGCGCGACATAGCTCTTGAACGCCTCGGCCACCGCGATCCCGCGTCCGCGGCCCTTCGGCAGCGGCTTCGCCGGATCCCAGCCGGCCTTCTGCGCGGCCAGCTCCAGCACCGCCCGCATACGCGGCTCCTTGGCCAGGAGGTCGCGGCGGAACAGGTACGGATCCTTGCCGGCCGCGTGCGCGGCTTCGTCGATAAAGGCCTCGACCGCATAGGCCGTGTGCGAGCTGCCGACCACGCGCCACCACAGCACGGGCAGGCCGACCTTGGTGGTCGTCAGTTCGACCGATACGTTCGGCACCGCGTACGGCAGGTTCGCCGCGCCCTCGACCGAGGTCGCGTCGATCCCGTTCTTGACCATGAACGCTTCGAACGGCGTGCCGGCGAGGATCGACTGGCCGACGATCCGGTGACGCCAGCCGACCAGCCGGCCGTCGGCGGTCAGCCCCGCGTCGAGCTTGTGGAAGTACATCGGGCGATAGAAGCCGCCCTGGATGTCGTCCTCGCGCGTCCACTGCAGCTTGACCGGCTTGCCGTCCGCGCCGAGCGCCTTCGCGATCGACACGGCCTCGACGACGTAGTCCGACCACGCATTCGCGCGCCGGCCGAAGCTGCCGCCGGCATACAGCGTATGGATCTGCACCTGCTCGGGCTTCAGGCCCGCGACCTTGGCCGCGTTGCCCTGGTCGACCGTCTGGAACTGGTCGCCGGCCCAGATCTCGCAGCTGTCCCTGGTCAGCCTGACGACCGCGTCGAGCGGTTCCATCGGCGCGTGCGCGAGGTACGGGAACTCGTAGCTCGCGCTGATCTTGCGCGCGGCGCCCGCGATCGCCGCGTCGGCATCGCCGTCCTTGCGCGCCGACACGCCGGGCTTGGCGGCCAGCTGCCGGTATTCGCGCATGATCTCGTCCGAGCCGCGCTTTTCGGCGTTCGTTTCGTCCCATTCGACCTTCAGCGCGTCGCGGCCTTGTTTCGCGGCCCAGAAGCCGGTTCCGACGACCGCGATGCCGGCCGGCACCTGCACGACCGACACCACGCCCGGCACGGCCTTCGCGGCCGTCGCGTCGAACGACTTGACCGTCGCGCCGAAGCGCGGCGGGCGCTGCAGCAGCGCGACGCGCATGCCGGGGAACGTCGTGTCGAGCGTGAAATGCGCGGTGCCGTTCGATTTCGCCGACGCGTCGACGCGCGGAATGCGATGGCCGATCAGCTTGAAGTCGGCCGGCTGCTTCAGCACGACCTTGTCCGGTACCGGCAGCTTCGACGCGTCGGCGACGAGCGTGCCGTAGGCGGCCGTGTTGCCGCTCTTCGCATGCGTGACGACGCCGTTGGCGGTCGTCAGCTCGCCGGCCGGCACCTTCCAGCGCGCGGCGGCGGCCGACACCAGCATTGCGCGCGCCTTGCCGCCCGCTTCGCGCAGCTGCTGCCACGAGTTCGACATCGCCGAGCTGCCGCCCGTGCCCTGCATCGTGCCGAATGCGAGGTTCGCGTAGCGCTTCGCGTCGGCCGGCGCGCTTTCGACGCGCACGCTCGACCAGTCGGCATCGAGCTCCTCGGCGACGATCGTCGCGATGCCCGTGTAGGCGCCCTGGCCGAGTTCGACGTGCTTCGCGATTACCGTGACGGCGCCGTCCGGCGTGATCCGCAGGAACGCGTTCGGCGCGAAATCGGCGGCGGGAGCCGTCGCGGCGAGCGCGCGCCGGCCGAGGCCGGCCCATTCGAAGCCGATCGTCAGGCTGACGGCCGCCGCCGCGCCCGCGGCTTTCAGAAACGTGCGGCGCGACGGTTGCACCGAACCGCGGTTGTCGAGTTCGATCGTCATGGTCAGGCTCCCAGCGTCGCGGCCGCGTCGTGGATCGCGGCCCGGATGCGGGCGTAGGTCGCACAGCGGCACAGGTTGCCGTTCATCGCGGCGTCGATGTCGGCGTCGGTCGGCTTCGGATTCTGTTCCAGCAGCGCGGTGGCGGACATGATCTGGCCGGACTGGCAGTAGCCGCATTGCGGCACCTGCAGCTTGACCCAGGCGGCCTGCACGGCCTGCGCGGGCTTGCTCTGCAGGCCTTCGATCGTCGTGACGTGCTTGCCGGCGATGCCGGCGAGCGGCAGCACGCACGAGCGCACGGCCTGGCCTTCGAGATGGACCGTGCAGGCGCCGCACTGCGCCATGCCGCAGCCGAACTTCGTGCCGGTCAGCCCCGCGTGTTCGCGGATCGCCCAGAGGACGGGCATCGACGGATCGGCATCGAGCGTGACGCTCTTGCCGTTCAGGACAAACGTGGTGGGCATTGGATGTCTCCATGGGGAAAACCCGGCTGGGGCCAGGTTAGGGGGCAGTGTGCGCGAACGCGCCGGTTTTGCGTCTACACAATCCTGCAAATTTCTTGAACAATCCTGCAAATCCCCGGCATTGCGCGGCGCGTTTCGCTATGCTCCCGCGACAAGAGGAATCGAATCGAGGAAGGTGTGATGGACATGACCGATATCGCCGCGTCGCGCGAATCCGGGCGGCGCGAACTGGCTTCGCTGATCGGCCGCTTTGCGCCGGTGGACGGCTCCCACCCGACCGCCATCCCGGGCCTGCTGCTGCACAAGCATACGCGTCCGGTCGATCTCGGCTGCGCCGTGTCGAGGGCGGCGCTGGTGATCGCCGCGCAGGGCGCGAAGCGCGTGATCGTCGCCGGCAACGCGTACGAATACGATGCACAGAACTGCCTGATTACCTCGATCGACTTGCCGATCCTGTCGCGCGTGACGCGCGCGTCGGTCGCCGAACCTTACCTGTGCCTGTCGCTGACGCTCGATCCGCAGCGGATCGTCGAGCTGTCGGCCGAGATGCGGCTGCCGGAGCCCGACGCGGGCCCGGAAGGCGAGGGGATCGCGCTCGCCGAGCTGACGCCGCCGCTGCTCGACGCCGCGCTGCGGCTGCTGCGGCTGCTCGATACGCCGGCCGATATCCCGGTGATCGCGCCGCTGATCGAAAAGGAAGTGCTGTACCGGCTGATGACGAGCGGGCAGGGCACGCGGCTGCGGCATATGGGCGTCGCGGGCAGCCAGACGCACCGGATCTCGCGCGCAATCGAATGGATCCGCGATCACTTTGCGGAGCCGATGCGGGTCGAGACGCTCGCGCACGCGGTCAATATGAGCGTGTCGTCGCTGCATCATCACTTCAAGCACGTGACGACGCTGAGCCCGCTGCAGTACCAGAAGCAGCTGCGGCTGCACGAGGCGCGCCGGCTGCTGCTGCACCAGGGCGGGGACGTAGGGTCGGTCGCGGCGACCGTCGGCTACGAGAGCGCGTCGCAGTTCAGCCGCGAATACAGCCGGTTGTTCGGCGCGCCGCCGATGCGCGATGTCGGGCATTTGCGGCGCAAGGAGCTGCTGGGCTGACGCGCGGTTGCGCGGCCGCGCTCAGAGATGGCAGACACCGTTCAGATACGCCTTGCGCCAGCGCACGATGGCGACGCGCTCGAACAGTCCCGCGAGCGAGAACGGGTCTGCGGCAATGAAGCGTTCCGCCGCTTCCCGTGTGTCCACGTCGACGATATAGATGCCGCCGCTCGCCGCGGCCCCGTCGTCGTCGAGCTTGGCGCCGCAGGCAAGCAGCAGCGCGCGGTGCCGCGCGAGAAAAGCAAGGTGCGCGTCGCGTTCGCGCGCGCGGACATGGCCATGATCGGGCTTGTCGAAAGTTTCGATCAGAAACGGCATTGCATGCCTCGTTCGGTGATTTGTCCGGGCGCGCGCGGCGCGACGTGATGCGCCGCGCTCAGCGCCATGCGAGGATCGCCACCGAATAGACGATGCCGACCCAGAACATCATGATGACCGTATAGCCCATGATGTCCTTGAGCTTGAGTTTCGACAGCGCGAGTGCCGGCAGGATCCAGAACGGCTGCACGAGATCGTTCCATGCATTGCCGAGCATGACGGCGGTGGAGGTATGGCCGACGGACGCGCCGATCGTCTTGGCTGCTTCGATCATGAACGGCCCCTGGATGACCCAGTGGCCGCCTGCCGACGGTGCGAAGAAGTTGATCACGAACGAGCTGACCAGCCCCCAGAACGGCAGCGTGTCGGGCGTCGCGATCTTGACGAATGCGGCGGACAGCGTCTCGACGAGTCCCGACGACGCCATGATCGCCATGATGCCGGCATAGAACGGATACTGCAGGATGATGCCGCCGATCGTGCGGATGCCCTCGTTGAGCTTCTCGACATAGCGGATCGGCGTGCCGAGCAGCAGAATGCCGAGGAACAGGATGAAGAAGTTGATGAGATTCAGGTCGATCGAGCCGCCCTGCACGAAGTGCAGCGCCACGTAGCCCATGCCGATCGCGCCGATCAGGTAGCTCAGCACGCGGCTGTGATTCAGGCGGTTGGCGAGCGTGTCGCCCTCGTCGAGGTCGAGCGCGGGCGCGGCTTCCGCGGGCGCGGCTTCGCGCGTGCGGTCGATTTCCTTCACCGGCTGGCCCGGCTTCGGATGCAGCCACGCATTCAGCAACGGCAGCGTGACGATGGTCGCGAGGCTCGTCATCAGCATCGCAGGCGAGAAAATCGTTTCGGACAGCGGAATGACGCCCATCTGCGCTTCGAGCGGATGGCCCTTCGTCGAGATCAGCACGGGAATGCTTGCGGAAAGGCCGAGGCCATAGAGCGTGAAGCCGCTGTATGCCGACGCGATGATGAGCGGATGGTGCACGCCTCGCACGCGCAGCGCGAGCTTGCGCGCGACGATGCCGCCCACCACGAGTCCGAATCCCCAGTTCAGCCAGCTGCCGATGCCGCCCACCAGCGTCGCGACGACGATGGCCATGCGTGGCGAATTCACGTGCGAGACGATGCGATCCAGGAAGCGGTCGACGAGCGGCGCGGTTGCGAGCACGTAGCCCATCGCGAGAATCACGGCCATCTGCGTCGTGAACGCGAGCAGCGTCCAGAAGCCCTTGCCCCAGCTCGTCGCGAGCGCGGTCACGGCCTGGCCTTGCACGACCACGGCCAGCACCATCGTCAGCAGCGTAAGGCCGATCGCGAACACGAACGGGTCGGGCAAGTACCGGCGCATCAGCTCGGTGAAGAAGGCGGTCAATCTCTGCATGGCTTTGTCTCCGTTGTGTCGTGATTGTTCTGGGATTCCCCGATGGCGTACCGGTCGATCAGTCGTCGTCGGATGCGGCGGCCTTGCGATGCCGCGCGAGATGCATGAGCCGACGGTCGCGCCAGGCGACGCGCACGTCCCATTGATCGAGCGGTAGCGCCGCGCGCCGCGCGGCGGTCACGCGTGCGACGAGGTCGGGCGTCCATGGATCGGACTGGCCGCGCTCGGCACCCATGCGCTCGTAGGACGGCCCCATCTTCTGCGCATGCGATGCGATCCCGCCGCGCGTGTTCAGGTCGACCGTCTCGAACGGGCCGGTCACCGACCAGCGCGGCGCGAGCCCGTCGCGCATCACCGTGTCGATATCGTCGATCGACGCGACGCCGTCGCGCACGAGGCAATACGCTTCGCGCAACACTGCGCCCTGCAGCCGGTTGAAGATAAAGCCGGCGATTTCCTTCTTCACGCGAACGGGCGTCAGCCCCGCTGCTTCGTAAAGCGCAATCGCGCGTGCGGTGGCGTGCTCGGCCGTGAAGGCGGCGGGCACGATCTCGATCACGGGTATCAGGTAGGGCGGATTGCCCGGGTGCGCGACGACGCAGCGCGCGCGGCCCGCGACGGTTTCGTCGACGAACGCCGACACGCAGAGAAACGACGATGCGCTCGCGAGGATCGCGTGCGCAGGCGCGGTACGGTCGAGCTGCGCGAAGAGGGCGCGCTTGAGTTCGACGCGTTCGGGCGCGCATTCCTGTACGAGATCGGCATCGGCTGCGGCGGCTTCGAGCGAGTCGACGAGCGCGATACGCGCGGCGATGCAGTCCGCGCTTTCGTCGAGCAGCGCGAAGTGCGCGAGGTCGGCCAGGCGCGACGCGATTTCGGCCGACGCCGCCGCGCGTCGCGCCGGATCGGGGTCGAACAGCCGTACGCGCCAGCCGGCGCGCGCAAACACCAGCGCGAACGCGATGCCGATGCTTCCTGCACCGACGATGCCGGCGCGAGGACGGTCATCCGGGCCGGCTTCTGGACGATCGACGGGCGGCATCGTCAGATACCCGCGACGCCGACGGTCAACCCGCCGCACACATACAGCACCTGACCCGTGACGAAGCCGCTGCGCGCATCGAGCAGATATGACGCGGCGTGCGCGATGTCGTCCGGCGTGCCGACGCGTTTGACGGGCACCGCATCGATGATGGCCCGCGTGCGCGGTGCGTCGGGCGGATTGGCGCGATCGAACAGCGCGGTGCGGATGGGACCGGGGCCGATTGCGTTCGCGGTCACGCCGAACGGGCCCAGCTCCAGCGCCCATACGCGCGTCATGCCGATGAGCGCCGCCTTGGTGGCCGAGTATGCGGTGCGCAGCTCCTTGCCGAGCGCCGCGCGCGACGACATGTTGACGATGCGCCCGAAGCCCGCGGCCTTCATGCCCGGCAGCAGCGCCTGCATGCACTGCTGCGCGCAGCGCACGTTGAGCGCCCATGCGTGTTCGAGCTCGTCGAGCGTCTGGTGCTCGGCGTCAGCAGGGCAGACGACGCCCACATTATTGATGAGGCGCGTGATCGGGCCGCCGGCAAGTGCGCGCTCGAGCGCTGCCGCCGTCGCCCGCGGGTCGGAGAGATCGGCGACGATGCCGTCGCCGTCGCGATCGATGACGACCGCTTCATAACCGTCCGCCTCGCAGCGTGCGGCGCACGCCGCGCCGATGCCGGCATGGCCGCCGGTGATCAGGACACGTTCTTTGATCATGTCTGGAATCCTGATGGAAAGACCTGAAAGTGACCGTGTGCGGACCGCGCTCACACGGTCGCGACCGGCGTAACGGGAGAGCCCATCGCGCCCGGCAGCCGCAGCGGCGGGGCGGTCAGCATGAAGCGCGACCGCCCGTGTGCGCGCATCCATGCGGCGAGTTCGCGCAGATACCACAGCTCGCCGAGCGGCAAGCCCAGCTTGAACAGGCAGTGGTGATGCAGCGGCAACAGCGGATGCTCGCCCGGCGTGTCCGGCTCGCGCGCCGGGTAGCGTTCGACCGCATAGTTGTCCGCGGCAAGCGCGGCGATGCCCGAATCGGTAATCCACTGCAGCAGCCGCGCATCGCGGCCGTCGAGTGCGCTGCAATGGCTCGCGAGCACGGCTTCGTCGGGCTCGCGATTCATCTCCAGGACCATTTCGGCGAAGCCCGTGCGCAGCACGAGCATGTCGCCGGGCTCGACGATGACGTTGTCCGCATGCATGACCTGCATCAGATCGTCGTAGCCGATCGTGCGGCATTCGCGCCCGAAATGCGCGACGAAGTCGATCAGCACGCCACGGCCCTGCATTCCTTTTACCGCGAGATTTTCGATGCCGAGTGCGCTCGCGCGGCTGTGCTCGCTACCGCAGGCGTGCGGCGCGAAGCCGCTTTCCGCCCGGTACTGCATCGGCCCGACGATGTCGTGGTCTGCGCGATAGCCGTTGTAGTAGACGCTTTCGGCCAGCCCGTCGCCGTCGGCATCGAAGCGGGCGCCCACGTGCGCCAGCGAGTCCCATTGCGTCGAGTATTGCAGCGACAGCAGCACCTGGTCGTCGCTCACCACATCGGTGGCGCCCGGCACGTTGCGCGCGAACGGGAAGTTCACATAGGGCAGGCCGTCGCGCATCGTCGGGCGCAGCACCGGCGGATGGCGGCGCACGTTGAGCTTGCTGTCGCCGGGGAAGTCGAGCGGCAGCGACAGCGTGAAGCTCAGGCCCGCACGGATTTCGCGCGCGCCCTTGAGCACCTGTTCCGCGCCGATGAGGTTCGGGCGGCCCAACTGATCGTCAGGGCCGAAGTCGCCCCAGTTCGAGCCTTCCGGCCGATTCTTCCAACGCATGCGCAGTCCCTCGATATCCGGCGCGGACAACGTGCAGCATGAGTCCCGTTACCGTTCAGCCATGCTGCCGCTGCCGTACCCGCCGTGCCGATCTGGATCGCTCCCGACGAACGTTGCGCGCGCCGTCAGGCTGCCAGCAACGACGGCGGGATTTGTGCATAAACGTCGAGCAGCGCCTGCACCGCTTGCTGCTCGTGCTTCAGAAGGCGCGCCTTGGGCGCGCCGATGACGAGCGCGAAGGCCTCGCCATGAATCAGGAAGCCGCGCGCGAGGCCGGCCACATCCTCGACGCTTTCCCCGGTCGAGCGGTGCCAGCCGTCGATCACGCCCTGCTCGATGTCGCGTTCGAACGTCTCGCGATTCACGAACGAGCCGCCGGGCGCAACCGTCAGCGGTTCGCAGCTGTCGAGCAGCCTGCGCCGCGCGGCGGGCGCAAGTGCGCCGAGCAGCGCCTTGCCGGCCGCGCTCGCGACGGACATGAAGCCGCCTGGCTCGTCGCTGTAGCGGATTTTCTGGCGCGATTCCACGACATCGAGATAGACGACGCGATTGCCCGCCAGCGTGGCGAGCGCGGCCGTTTCGCCGGTCGCGTCGCGCAGCGCGCAAAGCAGCGGCTGGAACATCAGCGTCAGCGGATCCTCGCTGCAGATGTCCCGCGCGACATGCAGCAGGCGCTGGGTCGGGTAATAGCCGGCCTTGACGCCCGGTGCGTAGAGATAGCCCTTGGCCACCATCGTCTGCAGCAGCGCATGGCAGCTCGATAGCGGGATCTCGGTTCGACGCGCAATCTCGCTGTAGATCATTGGCTGCCGGACTTCGGCAAAGAGGTTGATCACGTCGAAGACGCGCACTGCGGTTTTCACATCCATGAGAACATTATCAGCATATCGATAATGCTCTGACAATACGCTTACGTGTAAACACCTAGCGGAAGGGGCCGCGTGCTGCGGCCCCGTCGTCTATTTCGCGACCACCTCCGCCGGCAAAAACGCCGGCTCGATCCGCCAGTCCGGCACGTAGTGCGCGGGCCACGCACCGGGCGTATCGACCGCGTTGAAATAGAGCACCGCCTTCAGCAGCGGATAGCGCCACAGCGATCGCTGGAATTCGTCGAGTTCGTCGCGCTTGCGCGCGTCCGAGCCGTCGACGCCGAGTTCCGTCACCATCACCGGCAGCCCGTAGTCGGCCACGCGCGCGTACTTGACCCGCAGCACGCTCGCGGCGGACGAGCGGCCGCCGGCCGGCCAGACCGCGCAGCGCGGGCAATCGAACACCGACAGGCCGATCACGTCCGCATAGCCGCGGCCCGGGAAGTAGTCGTCGAGGTTCCGGTTGCCCGCAGGCGACCAGACGAAGCGCAGCTTGTCGGTCATCGCACGGCAGGCCGTCACGACGCGCCGGTATGCATCGACATAGCCCGACGCGTCGCCGATCGCCCACGGATAGCGCCCGGTATCGGTCTCCATCTCGTGGCCCCAGCGCACGAACACCGGCGCCTGCAACGCGGCGAGCGCCGAGCAGGTCGCCGCGATGCGCGCGTCGTAGCGGCCCTGCGCGATATCGTCGAGCAGCGCACCCTTGCGGCTGCCGTCGAGCGCCCACGGCTCGACCGTCACCATCAGCGAGCGGTGGCGGGCCTGCGCGTCGCGGTACGCGCGATCGATCTGCGTGTCGAGGTCGGGCGCATTCCACGACACGAACACATGATCGAAGGCCAGGTTCGCGTCCGCCGAGAACGTGCTGTCGGGATCGTATGCGCCGAGCGCCGGCTGCTTGACCCGCTGTCCCGGCGCGGGCGCGAGCAGCTCGGGCACGTCGGAGCGCCACGTCACGGCCCGCCAGCCTTGCGGCGCGCGCAGGCCGATGCCGGCGAGCAGCATCGCGAGCGCAAACACGAACAGCGCATTGCGTACCGGCAGACGGCTGAAGAACATCTGCGCGAGCGTCGAAGCGGCAAGGCCCTGCTCCTTGCCGTGATTGACCGCGACGACGGCCGCGATCACCAGGTACAGGATGCTCGTCAGCGTCGAGAACAGATAGAACCCGGCAGCGTTGTGCGCATTCTCGACCGCGACCACCGGCACGCTGCAGAACATCGAGATCAGCAGATACGGCGCGACCACGCGCAGCGGCGCGTCCTGCTCGATCGCGCCGCCTTTCGGCGTGACCTTGAACGCGAATTCCTTGCCGCGCAGGCAGTCGACGATCGCCGACGCGCAGCCGAGCACGACCCACGGCCAGCGGGCGAACACGAACGACAGTCCTTCCCACGACAGCAGCTTCGTATTCAGCGGGCGACACGACTGCGTCGCGTGCGTCGCCCAGGTGACGACGCACAGGATCAGCACGGCGAGCGGCAGCGCATACGTCAGGTACGACAGGTAGTCGACATGCGCCCACACGCGGCCGGTCAGCAGCGCGACGACCGGGATCACGACGCTGCCGGCCATCGCGAGCGCGCACAGCGGATACCAGAGCTGGCAGAACAGGAACTGCGCCTTCAGCTTCAGCGGCAGCCCGCCGAAATAGTGCCGCGTGTAACGCAGCATGATGATCATCACGCTTTTCGACCACTGGAATTCCTGCGTCGCGAGATCGGCGAAGGTGCGCGGTCCTTCGCCGTTCGCGATCGCATTCAGCGCGTGCATGCCGCGCCAGCCCTTCGCGTTGAAGATCATCGTGGTCGAGTGATCCTCGGCGAGTTCGGGGCCGAGGCCGCCGATTTCACGCAGCGCGCGGCAGCGCACCGCATAGTGCGAGCCGATGCACAGCGGCGCGAGCCCGCCCGCGTAGCCCGCCTGCATCGTGCCGTGCAGCGGCCCCTCGACGTTCACGCGGCCGCGCGCGCTCCAGCTTTCGGCGGCATTGCTGTCGCAGATGCTCGGCGCCGACACGTAGCCGACGGCCGGATCGACGAACGGCCGCAGCATCTCCTCGAGATACGTGCGGGTCGGCACGTGATCGGCGTCGAGCTGCGACACGAAGTCGTAGTTGTCGTAGCCGTACATGTCGTAGAAATACGCGAGATTGCCTTCCTTGCATCGCGTCCGGCGCGGCCAGCTCGTGCGGTGGTAATCGGCGACGCCGCGCCGCGTCGACACGCGCACGCCGTGCTGCCGGCACCATTCGAGGGTTTCGGGCGTCGGGTCTTCGTCGGCGAGCCAGGTGTCGTGCGGGTAGGTCTGGTCGAGCATGGCGAGCAGCGTCGTGCGCACGATCGCAAACGGCTCCGACGGCGCCTTGGTGACGACCATCGCGACGCGCCAGTCGCGCGGCACGGCGATCTCGGGATTCGGGACCACCGCCGAGCGGATGATGAAGATGAAGTAGCCGGGAATGAAGGTCGTCCAGAACAGCACAAAGCCGTTGACGCCGAAGCGGAACGCATCGACATAGTGTTCGTCGCGCAGCCACCATCGCCAGAAGATCCCCAGCGCCACGAACCAGCACAGCGCCAGGATCTGAAAGATGACCTTGGTGCCGCTGTCCATCAGCGGGACCAGCAGCGGGGCTTCCCGCCGCAGCGTGTCGGCGGGCGCGGCCCCGGCGTCGCCGGTCTCGGCCTCGGGGCCGCCGGCGAGCGATGCAACCAGCTTCTTCATGGTGCTCTCCTCAACAATCAGTGCGAGTCGATCATCAGCTTTGAAGCAGGCTGCGGCGCAGCCGGAAGGTCGTCGGAAACGGGTTGGGCTTGTGCGCGTTCGCCGCACGAGCGGCCCACGCGTTCGTAGCGGCGAAAGCCGCTGTCGACCGCATGCCGTTCGTCGAACAGGTTGCGCATGTCGAGCATGACCGGATCGGCCATGTGATCCGCGAGGTCGGCGAGGTCGAGCGCCTCGAAGGTTTTCCATTCGGTCATCACGACCACGGCGTCCGCGCTGCGCACCGCATCGACCGCCGAGCCTTCCATGAACACCTGCGGCAGCAGGCGCGTCGCCTCGTGCGGGCGCGCGGGATCGTACGCGCGAACATGCGCGCCGGCGCCCACCAGCAGCTGGATCACGTCGATGCTCGGGCTTTCGCGCACGTCGTCGGTCTGCCCCTTGAACGTCAGCCCGAGCACGGCGATGCGCTTGCCCTTGATCGAGCCGCCGCATGCATTCTCGATGCGATGGAGGATCTGCTCCTTGCGCCGCGCATTCGATTCGATCGCCGCGCTGACGATGCGCAGCGGCACCGCGTATTCGGAAGCCGTCGCCTTCAGCGCGCGCGTGTCCTTCGGAAAGCACGAGCCGCCCCAGCCCGGGCCGGCTTTCAGGAACGACGCGCCGATGCGCCGGTCGAGGCCCATGCCGTTCGCGACCAGCTCGACGTCGGCGCCGACCGCCTCGCACAGATCGGAGATCTCGTTGATGTAGCTGATCTTCACGGCGAGGAACGCATTGGCCGCGTACTTGACCAGCTCCGCCGTCTCGATCTCGGTCGCGAGCACGAGATGCCCTGCGGCCGCGAGCGGAGCGTAGATCGCGTTCATGATCTCGATCGCGCGCGGATGCTCGGCGCCGAACACGACGCGGTCAGGATGCATGAAATCGTCGATTGCCGAGCCTTCGCGCAGGAATTCCGGATTCGACGCGATCGCGGTGTCGAGGCCGGCCGGCGCGCAGCGCTCGACGATGCGCTTGACGATGCGGTTGGTGCCGACCGGCACCGTCGACTTGGTGACGACGACCGTAAAGCCGTTCAGGTTCGATGCGATTTCCCGTGCGGCCGCCTCGACGTACTGCAGATCGGCGCGATCGGTGCCCGGCAGCGTCGGCGTGCCGACCGCGATGAACACCGCGTCGCGATCGCGCACGCTCGATGCCAGGTCGCTGCTGAAGCGCAGCGTGCCGCGCTTGACGTTGCGCGCGACGACGAGGTCGAGGCCCGGCTCGTAGATCGGCATGCAGCCGTCGTTCAACGCAGCGATCTTGCTGCGATTATTGTCGATGCAGACGACGTCGTGCCCGAGATCCGCGAAGCACGCGCCGCTGACCAGCCCGACGTAGCCCGTGCCGACGATGGCGATCCGCACATTCATGGTTACCCCCTTGACGAATTTCAACGACGCTTGCGCGTTTACTGAATCGATGCGAGTTGCAGTTCTTTCCGGAACCATGTTGCGGCGTGTTCGACCATCCGCTCGATCGCGGTGAAGCGCGGCTGCCAGCCGAGTACGAGCTCGGCCTTGGTCGCGTCCGCGTACAGCGCGGGCGGGTCGCCGGGGCGACGTGTCGCCGTCACGGTCGGCACGCGTCGGCCGGTCACGGTTTCGACTGCGCGTATCGCTTCGAGCACCGACGTGCCGTTGCCGGTGCCGAGATTCAGCGCGACGCTGTTGCCGCCGCGGTTCAGGTAGGCGGTCGCCCTCACGTGCGCGTCGGCGAGATCGCTGACGTGCACGTAGTCGCGAATGGCCGAGCCGTCCGGCGTCGGATAGTCGATGCCCATCACCTGGAACGCGTGGCCCGTGCCGAGCGCTGCGCGAATCGCGAGCGGCAGCGCGTGCGTCTCAGGCTCGTGATGCTCGCCGATCTCGCCGTCCGGGTCGGCGCCCGCCGCGTTGAAGTAGCGCAGCGCGACCCACTTGAGCCCGTACGCGCGCTCGAAATCCGCGGCCATCCGCTCCATCGCATACTTCGTGAAGCCGTACGGGTTGATCGGCTGCTGCGGCGTGCGCTCGGAGATCGGCAGCGCGTCCGGAATCCCGTAGGTCGCGCACGACGACGACATCACGATCCGCCCGACGCCGGCCTCGCGCATCGCATTCAGCAGCGTGCAGGTGCCCGTCACGTTGACCGTGTAATACCGGTCCGGCACGAGCACCGATTCGCCCACATAGGCGAGCGCCGCGAAATGGATCACGACGTCGGGCCGGTGCGCGGCCAGCGCACCGGCGAGCGCGTCGCCGTCGAGAATGTCGGCGACGACGAGCGGCCCCCATCGGACCGCGTCGCGGTGGCCGGTCGACAGGTTGTCGTACGCGATCGGCTCGTGCCCCGCGGCGGCGAGCGCCTTGCATGTATGGCTGCCGATATAGCCGGCTCCGCCCGTGACGAATACTTTCATGCGCTCGCTCCGGTCGTCTGCAGTGCCGGCGCAATCCACAGCTCGCGGCTGAAATAGTCGGCGGTGCGCCGCAGGCCTTCGTCGAGATCGATGTACGGCCGCCAGCCGAGCTCGGTCGCGGCGATCGAGATGTCGGGCCGGCGCTGGTGCGGATCGTCGATCGGCAGCGGCCGGAACACGATCTCCGATTTCGATTCCGTCATCGCGATGATCTTCTGCGCGAGCTCGAGCATCGTGAATTCGACCGGGTTGCCGATATTGACCGGCGTGCCGACATTGCGCGCGGCGCCCATCAGGCAGAAGAATCCGTCGATCAGGTCGGTGACGTAGCAGAACGAGCGCGTCTGCCGGCCGTCGCCGTAGACCTCGAGCGGTTCGCCGTTCAGTGCGCCGACGATGAAGTTCGATATCACGCGACCGTCGCGCGGCGACATTCGCGGCCCGTAGGTATTGAAGATGCGCGCGACCCGCACGTCGATGCCGTGCGCGCGGTAGTAGTCGTAGCAGAGCGTTTCGGCGGCGCGCTTGCCCTCGTCGTAGCACGCGCGCGGGCCGATCGTGCTGACATTGCCGCGGTAGGTTTCCATCTGCGGATGCACGCCCGGGTCGCCGTAGATCTCGCTGGTCGACGCCTGGAACACGCGCGCGCCGGTCTTGCGCGCGAGCGCAAGGCAGTGGTTCATCCCGAGCACGTTGGTCATCATCGTGTGGACGGGATCGATCTGGTAGGTGGGCGGCGAGGCCGCGCACGCCAGGTTCCAGATCTCGTCTACCTGGATCTGCGGCAGCCCGAGCGATACGTCGGCCTTCAGGAACTCGAAGCGGCCCGACGCCTTGAGGTCGGCGACGTTGAGCTTGCGGCCCGTGAGCAGGTTGTCGACGCAGACGACATGCGCGCCCTCCATCACGAGACGTTCACATACGTAGCTGCCGAGAAACCCTGCACCGCCTGTCACGAGCATGCGCTGGCCGGCGCGTGTCTCGATCGCAACCCTGTCATTCATGGTCTTCTCCTTCGTCGCACATCGTCAGGAATCCGATATCGAGTTGCTCGACGAGCGCGCGAACGACGGCCATCCCGCTGCAAGGGCATCGTTTCGGCACGCGCCGGTCCACCTGTGCTGATGTCGACGAAGCGCCCCGACAGGCACTCCGGTTGCGCTGACTTCCCCGTTGATGCTTGAACGACGCGAACGTCGCTCGATCGCTGATGGCTTTCATCGCCGCTTCCCCGACTGGCTTATGGACGAACGGTCGCCACCCGTCTTCTTCGCATCGTGGCTTGCCGTTCGCTTGAACCGGACATAAGGCAATCGGCATGCCAGCGACCTCGCAGTCCCGCTGCGGCCGTGCGCGATCGCGACAGCGTGCATGCGATGTGCAGAAGACCATGCGGGCCGGTGTTTCATGCGTGTATCGTGGGGACAGACGAGCCCGACGGCCGAATCGCGAATGCGCGCGAATCGAGGCGATGCAATGCGCGGCCATTCAAGGCGGGGCGGATTATGCAGCGAGCGAAAAGCATCGAATACGGATGTTTCAGGTTTGAGAATTTTTTCGTTATCGGCCTGAAAAATGTTTCTGCGTTGTATCGGGCGTCGATGCATGCGCAAGGAATCCGGGCAGTGAAAGGCACCGAATACGCGAGTCCAGCGAGCCGCGGATGGATCGCAATGCCGATGCGCCGGATCCTTGAAGTTCGACGTCGTCGTTCAGGAAGGACGGTGCGCGTCGGATGAAAGCGTGTTGGCCGATGCGTTGATTTTCCGGTTTCGTGCATTTACGACGACAGCGATCGTCGAGTGATCGAGTCGTATTTTCACGAATGAATCAATTGCGTGCGGACCGTCGAAATGCGCGGGTATCGTAAACGTATCGATGCCGGCGCGGCGGCTTTCCGCAATCCGGCGTCGTGCCGGACGGGACCGAAGGGTTCGGGCGTCGGCCGCCCGTCGCCCGTGCCGCAGCGGGCGGTTCGCCGATCGAACCGCGGGCGCCGGCGCGTACCTGCCGAGGCCCGCATCTCAAGTTTGAAACACTTGTTCAAGCGAGCGGCCGGCGCAGGCCCGTATCCGGATTTCTCAGGCCTTTGATGGCATTGTTTCGCGGCGCTCAACGATGGGCGCGGGGACCCGGCCGCTATTGCGATACATTCCTGAAACAAAAAATAACATTTGAGGCGAGGTGGCCCGGCCCGACGGCGGCAGACGGCGTCCAGCGCCCGGTGGAATAACGCATGGCACGCCGTTTGCGGTACTGGACGCACCGGCGAGCGGTCGATGCGACGCGATAAAGAGTGGGGCGACCAGCTCGTCAATAAGCCAGTCGGGGAAACGGCGATGAAAACCAAAGGCAGTGGCTTGATCCGCGCGATATTTGCGCAGCGGTGGGGAAGTCCGAAAGATCGGGGTGTGTCTCGCGATGCGGTGCCAGCCTCGCGGGTCTCTCCTTGCGGGTCTCACGGGTTCCGCGTCCCGGGGCGGTTGTCGCTCGATGCGGCAATCGGGCGCCGGTTGCGCCAGTTTTCATTCTGTTCACCCGGATGGGTCGGGCTGTTCATGCCGTGCAGCCTGACACCGATTCGTCTTCGACAGTGCAGAGCGGTTTCGATCGCGTCGGGCCGTTGCCGGCGCCGGCCGGAGTAGATCGAATCCCGTCGCCGGAATTACCTGGAAGACCTTTCATCGATAGCTCAGGGAGACGCCATGCCACCTGACTGCAATGCGGAGCCGTCATCGCCGGATCGAATCGAGTATTGACTCCGGTTTCGCATTCGCAGTGAGCAATATATTCGCGCATTTTACTTTCTGTCGCGTGGGTGTCGATTATTGGCATGCCGCCGTGGTAAGCGTCGTATATCGATGCCGGAGCGATTGATCGAATCGATTCAGATGCGTGAATTAAGGAATTTATGTGGAATGGTAAATGTTCATAAAAGTAATAGAAAACACCTAGGAAGAAAATTTGGACAACTGAAAAACACAAAACTACACTTCGGCTGACCAAAATTGCATGAGCAGATTTAAAGAATCAGGATGTCGTTTTTTAAAGTAGTGATCCTAACAAAAGGGATTGCTCGAAGCAGGAAGATTGTTGGCGTGCGATCTTCCCTGCTTATTCCGTCCACGCCGTTTTGGAGTCGACCATGAAGAAGCTTCTGATTGCAGCAGCAGTTCTGGCGGTGTCGGGTGCAGCGTTCGCCGGCAGCGGCACGGTGTCGTCGAGCAGCTCGTCGAGCGGTGGCGGTACGTCGGCTGGCGTCGTCGGGTTCGGCGTCTTCACCGCCACCGATTCCGGCGCGGCACTCGGCGCAGCTGGCGCAACCGCCGGCAAGGGCAGCAGCAGCTCGGTCTCGTACACGAGCCATACCAACACGTCGACGGTGGGTGGCTTCGGCTTCGGCGGTTCGAAGGCCGGTGGCGAAAGCGGTGCGGATGCCGGCTCGATCGGCTGGACGACGTCGCACCACTAAGCCACGGCGCGTAGCGTTCGTCATTGGCTGGCGGGGTACGGATGCCGGTTCCGCCCGATACGGGCGGAACCGGCCCGCTCCCGCCGAACTTCCTCACAGCAAGGAATTGCTATGAAAGCCAACATCATTTTTGCGACAGCGCTCACCGCCATTTCGTCGGTCGTATGGGCAGCCGGTTCGACCACCAACCAGACTCAATCTGTTGCCGCAGGCGTGTCTGGCTCGGTGCTGGTCGGTTCCGGCAGCTATACGAGCAATTCGACTTCGACAGCGGGTGCGAGTGCGGGAAGCACTGTGACACCGTCTGGTTCCGTCGGTACGGCGTCCGCCTCTCACAACACGACTTCGACGGCCAGCGGTTCGGGCACGAACGGAGGCGCGTTTGCAGCAGGCGGCGGTATCGGTGCCGCAGGTTCGTACGGCGGAAACAGCAACACGAGCGAGAACGCGAATGCTTTGTCGGGAGGGGTAAGTGCCACGATCGTACTCGGCGCGAACCACTACACGGCCACGAGCGCGAACGACCAGGGAAATGCCAATGCGGGTGCGGCCGGCTGGTCGGGCAGCGGCGGCTCGGGCGCAATCGCGGGTTCGAACCACACCAATTCGTCGACCGCATGGAGTACCGGTTCCGCTGGCTCGCCGTCCGCATCGGGCGCAAGCCAGAGCAGTTCCAACGCAACCGGAAGCAGTCATTAGCAGGCGTGGGAGGGGCCAGTTTCCCAGCGACGCTGGTCTCTTTCCCCGCATTGTTGTCACGTAAGGAGTTGGCATGAAGCAGAAACTGATTGCCGCCGCTCTGATGCTCGCGTCCCTGACGGCGTATGGCGCTGACCGTGCTGCCGACGACGTGCAATCGAATATGCAGACGTCAAACAACCCTGACCAGACAACCAAACCGTCACAACAACAAACGCTTTCTTCGGGCAGTGCCATCGGCGCACCGGATTCCCTGCAGTGGTGGCAGGGCGTGTCGGACAACTCGTGGTCCCAGCTGGGCAGCGGCTGGAAGCAGTTCGGGGAAGCAGGAAAAGCTGAAGGAATTCAGGGGAATTAGTACGGTTGCCTGGGTGGGAGGTCAAACCTCGTCCGGAGAGTGAAATGAACAGCAACAAGATCAGGGTGGCGTGCGCGGCGATGTTCGCGATGACCACCATCGGTGCCCACGCGCAAACCGCCGACTCGAGCTCCAGCTCGCAGTCGTCGACTTCGTCGACGGCAATCAGCCAGGGTGGCGGCTCGAGCATGAGCTCGAACACGAATACGAACACCACCAGCTCGCGCGGCGGCAATGCCACCAGCAGCAGCGGGGTCCGCGGCAGCGGCAATTCGAGCGTGCAGGTCAACGTGACGATGCCGTCTTCCACGAGCGGTGGCTCGAACGTTCAACCGCAAGGCACCGGGACGCTCGCGGCGGGCGCACCCGGCACCAGCCCGTACAACACCCAGTCGGCCGAGAACGTCAATTATTCGGGCACGCAGACGATCAAGACGAACCCCGCCATCCAGGCGCCGGGCCTCACGACCACGCTGTCCGATACCTGCATGGGCTCGGTGAGCGTCGGCGTGTCGTTTCCGGGGTTCGGCGCGACGGGCGGCACGACGCTCGTCGACCAGGCCTGCGTGCGTCGTCTCGACGCGCGCGAATTCCGCGCGATGGGCCTGACCGATGTCGCGCTCGCGCTGCTCTGCCAGAGCGATGCGAACCGGCGCGCGGTCGAGGCGACCGGGCACCTGTGCCCGGGCACGACCGCACCGCTTGCACGTTCGAACGTGGCGCCCTCCGCCGAGGCGACCGTTGCCGACGACGTGAAGTATCGCGATCCGCTGGTGCGCAGCCGCATGGGGCTGCCGCCGCTCGACGCGGCCGCGCCGGCTGCCGCCGTGCAGACGCGCCCGGTGGCGACGACCGCGGTGCAGGCTGCGCCAATATCGGCGCCGGTCCCGGTCCCGGTCCCGGTGCCGACGCCGGTCGCCGCACCCATCGCTGCGCCGGTCGCCGCGCCGGTTGCCGCCAGCCCTGCGCCGGCCGCCGCCGTCGCGAAGGTTGCGCAGGCTGCCGCCGCGATCCCGGCTGCTGCTGCGCCGGTCGCGGCTGCCGCGCCGTCCGCCGCGCAGACCGCGGTCAGCGCGTTGCCCGCCGCCGCGGTCGTGGCCGCACCGGCCGTGATCGACAAGGCGACGCCGACGCCCGCCGCACCGGTCGCCGATGCGAAGACGCCGGAGCCTGCCGCCCCGGTCGCCGATGCGAAGACGCCGGAGCCTGCCGCCCCGGTCGCCGATGCGAAGACGCCTGAGCCTGCCGCCCCGGTCGCCGACGCGAAGACGCCCGAGCCCGCCGCCCCGGTCGCCGATGCGAAGACGCCGGAGCCCGCCGCCCCGGTCGCCGACGCGAAGACGCCGGAGCCCGCACCGGCCAAGACCGACACCGCCGCGCAAGCCGCTGCCGCGCCGGCCGTCGACACGAAGCTGCCGGAGGCCGCGCCGGCAATGGCCGACACGATGCCGGCCGCACCGGTCGTCGCCGTGCCGGCCGTCGAAGCGAAGCTGCCGGAAGCCGCGCAAGCGCCGGCCGACGTCGCCCCGCCGGCTGCCGAAGCCGCCGCGCCCGCGCCTGTCGTCGACGCGAAGGCGGCGGAACCCGCGCAGCCGATGGCGGAGCCTGCCGCGCAGGCCGCAGCCGCACCGGCGCCGGAAGCCGCGCCGCCCGCTGCCGACACGCCGGTTGCAGCCGAACCCGCGCCCGCACCGGCGGCCCAGGCCGCCGACATGCCGGCCGTGTCCGATCCGGCGAAGGACGCGGCGCCGGCCGCAGTCGACCAGCAGGCCGCACCGGCAGTGCCGGCCGCGCCGATGCCGGTGGCCGTGTCGACGAGCACGTCGTCGTAAGCAACGGGTCCGCGCTGCGTGCGGCCGGCATGCCGGTCGCACGCAGGCTGCGCGGACCTGCCGCATGACGATCGTTCCTGTTTGACGGGTGTTGGTCCCATCCCCGAGGTCAACACCTCTTTTTGCCTGACGAGGATGCAAGGAGGCCTCAATCATGAGGATCTTTTTGGTCGCTCTGCTGCTGTATAGCGCGCAAGCCGCTGCGCAGGCAGTTTTTCAGAACCCGGCGGTCTTCGTGATCCTGAGCGAACAGACCCTTGCGAATGCCGCGAGCGTTCAGCAGGCGCTGACGACGCTCAACCGCGCGGACAACACCGCGTGCGTGCCGATGATGATGGTCGGCGATCCGCAGGTGATCTACATGGTGCCCGAGGCCGGACACGCGCCGTCCTGGCAGTCGCCGGTCTACGGACGCGGCGCGCCGTTCGCCGCGCAGAACGGGCCGGTTTCGACGGGCAAGACGGTCGGCGCGATGCAGCATGCCGAAGACATGCAGACGCAGCCGTGGGCAGACAGCGGCGCCATCACGCAACGGATCGCGGGCGAATCGAGCGTATCGGCGTCGAGCACGGTAAGCGACTGGCAGAGCGCCGGGCTCAATACCATCGAGACCGCGCGCGCCGCCGAAGTGACGGTGAACGGCAAGACCTACCGGACTTACCAGCATGACATCAACCGGTCCGCGCAGCCGGTCGTCGAGCCGCAGGTCTACACGCAGCGCGTCATCTTCTGTCGATAGATAGCGAACCTTCAATCTGCGGACATGCCGGCGTCGCGCGGCGGGACTACGAGCCCGCGCCTCTCGCGCAGCCGGCCTTCCCGATTCCCGCACGCGACGAGGCCATCGTGAACCAGTGTTGTTCGATCAGACTGTCCGGCCAGCAGGACGCCGACGGCGACGCATGCCTGCCGCCGTTCGTCGCCGTGCGGCGCAACCAGGCGGCGCCGTCGCGGCCGCTCGTCTATCTGGCGCAGCGCCACGACCCGGCGCTCGTCGACTGCCTCGCCGCGCGCGGCTGGGAAGTGTGGCGCGCCAGGACCGTTGCGGACGCATTGAATTTCGTGCGCGCGAATCGCCTGTACGCGGGCGTCGTCGATTTCGGCGGCTTCGCGTCGCCCGACGTCGCGGCCTTCGAGGCGTTGCTGCGCGACCCGCGCGTCGGCTGGGTCGCGCTGGCCGACGACGAGCGGCTGAAGGAGATCGCCGTCTGCCGGCTGGTCCGGCAGTGCTGCTTCGACTACGTGCGCAGCGCGACGGCCTACACGACGATCGGCTATCTCGTCGGGCATGCGTACGGGATGCTGAAGCTGTCGGAGTGCGATCCGGCCGACGAGGCCGTGTCGCCCGGCGATGCGATGATCGGCTCGTGCGACGCGATGCGCCGGCTGTTCGCGACGATCCGCAAGGTCGCGAACACCGATGCGACCGTGTTCGTCGCCGGCGAGTCCGGCACCGGCAAGGAGCTGACGGCCGCCGCGATCCACCAGCACTCGGCACGCGCCGACGCGCCGTTCATCGCGGTCAACTGCGCGGCCATTCCGCCGACGCTGCTGCAGGCGGAACTGTTCGGCTACGAACGCGGCGCGTTTACCGGCGCGCATCAGCGCAAGATCGGCCGCATCGAGGCCGCGCACGGCGGCACGCTGTTTCTCGACGAAATCGGCGACATGCCGTTCGAGAGCCAGGCGAGCCTGCTGCGCTTCCTGCAGGAGGGGACGATCGAGCGGCTCGGTGCGCACGCATCGATTCCGGTGGACGTGCGGATCGTGTCGGCGACCCACGTCGATCTCGATGCAGCGATGCGGGCAGGGCGGTTCCGCGCCGATCTCTATTACCGCCTGTGCGTGCTGCGCATCGACGAGCCGCCGCTGCGCACGCGCGGCCGCGACATCATGCTGCTCGCCGATCACGTGCTGCAGCGGTATCGCGGCGACAGCTCGCACCGGATCCGCGGCTTCATGCCGTGCGCGGTCGAGGCGATCCACAACTACGGATGGCCCGGCAATGTGCGCGAGCTGATCAACCGGATCCGCTTCGCGGTCGTGATGACGAACGGCCCGATGATCTCGGCGGCCGACCTGGAACTGAACCAGTACACGTCGCGCCAGCCGCATACGCTCGCCGAAGCGCGCCGGCAGGCCGAGCGGCGCGCGATCGAGGAAACGCTGATGCGCCATCGCCACCAGCACGCGGACGTCGCGGCGGAACTCGGCATTTCGCGCGCGACGCTGTACCGCCTGATGACCGCGCACGGGCTGCACGGCTGACGCGCGCAGCCGCTGCGGGGCGGCCCTGCGCACGAACGGGCGTCAGGCCGGCCGCGCGAATCCCGATTCGACCCAGCGGCCGGCGCTCGCCTTGTTGAGCTTGAACGCGGCCGATACCTTCGCATCGGCGAGCAGTTCGCCGTACGTGTCGAACGCCTTGAGCTCGGCATACGGCTCGATTTCGTCGGGCACGATGTCGAGCGTCACCGACACTTCCTGCTCGCCGGCCCACACCGTCACCTGCTTGTGCAGCATCGCGCGCCGCTGCTGCTCGTGCCGCATCAGCACTTCGGTCGCGGTCTTCACGAGCGTGCGGAACGCGTTCGCGTCCATCGGCTTCGGGTTCTTCTTGTCGCGGCCCATCGTCCACGGCCCGACCAGCGCAGGCTCGGCTTCGCCGTCCTTGATCATTTCGACGGCCCAGCCGTCGTCGTCCTCGTTCTTGATGATGCGGGCGGTCCAGCCGTTGTCGCGCCAGAGGCCGTCTTCGTGGATGCGGGTGTCGTCGGAGGGGAGGTCGGATTCGGTCATGGATGAAGCGGCGTGAGCGGCGGCCGCGCAGCGGGGCGCCGCGCGCGCCCGCGCCGGCTGCCCGCCGCCGGTCGCCCGGGATGGCATCAAAGGCCGCAATTTTACCTGCTGATGCGCCGTCCGGCCCGCGGCCGCGCCTCTCGTCGGCCGACCGGACGATGCCGGACGCCGTCGTCCGATCGAACCGGCGCAAATATCAAACTCGTATTAGCTCCTGGCGCGCCGATCGCGTGCTCGTCCGATATCGCGGTCGCGAGCAGCTTCATAGAATGACCGTCGGGCTAAAAATAGCCCGAGAGGGAATTCGGCACCAATCCGGCCGGGCGTTCGCGTTTTCCGCACGCGCCCGGCGCAACACATGGGACTGCGCATGGGGAAATTCAGTGTTCGCACCGTTTTCGCATATGACTGGCCGTTGACGCTGGCCGGCATGGAGCATATCGCGGCCAGCGGGTCCGCGATCGAACTCGTCGGCGTCTATTCGACGACGCCCGAACTGATCGCGTCGTTCGGCGCTGTCGACTGCGACGTCGTGCTGGCGGATTATGCGATGCGCGGCGACCGGCGCTTCGACGGCATCGCGCTGTTCGAATGGCTGCGCCGCACGCGTCCGGACGTCGGGATCGTCGCGCTGGTCTCGGACGAAAGCCCGGTGATCCTGCGCTCGATACTCGCGTATGGCGGCGTGAGCATCGTCAGCAAGTTCGACGAAGTCGGCCATATCGTCACCGCGATCCATTCGGGCTACAGCGGCGGGCGCTATCTGTCGCCGCTCGTCAGGCGCGCGATCGAGTCGTCCTGCGAAGGCGAGCCCGCGAAGCTGTCGGCGCGCGAAATCGAGGTGATCCGGCTCTATCTGGCCGGCGTTCCGATCAAGACGATCGCGGAGCGGCTCAACAAGGGCAAGCAGACGGTCAGCGCGCAGAAGATCAGCGCGATGAAGAAGCTCGGCGTCAGCAACGACGTCGAGCTGGTCCAGCATGCGGCGGGGCTCGGGCTGGGGCTCGTGCCCGTTCGTTCCGGCAACGCGCGGGCGAGCGCACGCCACGTGCCGCGGCCCGACGAGTGAGGCGCGGCGGCGGCGCTGCGCCGCGCGCGCCGGAGCCGGCCGGTCAGGCCGGCAGCGCGAAGCGCGTGACCGCGTCGCGCAGCGCCTCGGCCTGGTCGCGCAGCGAATGCGCGGCGGCCGCGGCCTGCTCGACGAGCGCCGCGTTCTGCTGCGTGACCTGATCCATCTCGCCCACCGCGCGATTGACCTGTTCGATGCCGGCGCTTTGCTCGCGCGACGCGTGGCTGATCTCGTCGAGGATCTCGTTGACGCGGCGCACCGACTGCACGATCTCCGCCATCGTCTCGCCCGCATGCGTGACGAGCGTCGCGCCGTGCTCGACGGTCTCGTTCGACGACACGATCAGCGACTTGATCTCCTTCGCGGCCGTCGCCGAGCGTTGTGCGAGCGAACGGACCTCGGCCGCCACCACCGCGAAGCCGCGGCCCTGTTCGCCCGCGCGCGCGGCTTCGACGGCCGCATTGAGCGCGAGGATATTGGTCTGGAACGCGATGCCGTCGATCACGCCGATGATGTCGCCGATCTTGTGCGAGCGGTCGGTAATCTCGTTCATCGTGCGTACGACGTCGTCGACGACCGCGCTGCCGCGCGTGGCCACCTGCGCGGCCTGGCCCGCGAGCGACGCGGCCTGCGCGGCGCTGTCCGCGTTCTGCTTCACGTTCGCGGTCATCTGGTCCATGCTCGACGCCGTCTGCACGAGCGCGGCCGCCTGTTCCTCGGTGCGCTGCGACAGGTCCGTGTTGCCGGACGCGATCTCGCTCGCGCCGACGTTGATGTTCTCGGTGCCGGTCCGCACGCGCGACACCATGTCGATCAGCCCGCCCTGCATCGTGTGCAGCGCGTGCATCAGGCTGCCGCGATCGTCGTGCTTCACGTCGACGCGCGCGGTCAGGTCGCCCTGCGCGATGCGCTGCGCGGCTTCGAGCGCGGTCTCGAGCTCGCCGCCGAGGTTCGCGCGCACGCTCTTCAGCACGAGCACCATCACGGCGGTGGCGATCGCGCCGAGCACGGCCGTCATCGCGAGCCAGCGGCCGATGCTCGCGAGCACGGCCGAGCGCACGTCGTCCATGTACATGCCGGTGACGAGATACCAGTCCCAGGGCGCGAAACGCTGCACGGCGCTGGTCTTGTCCTGCGGCTTGTCGGCGCCCGGCTTCGGCCACAGATATTCGACGAAGCCCTTGCCGCCCGCGGCGTTGCCGGCCTTCACGATCTCGACGAACAGGTGCTTGCCGTTCGGATCCGCGAAATTCGACACGTCCTTGCCGTTCAGCTCGGTCTTGATCGGATGCATCACGATCACCGGCTTCGAATCGTTGATCGAGATGTAGCCGTCCGTGCCGTAGCGCATCGCGGCGATTGCGTCCAGCGCCTTCTGCTTTGCGTCGGCTTCGGACATCGCGTTCTGCTGCGACAGCTTGTAGTAGCGGTCGGCGACGCTCGTCGCCTGCGCGACCAGCGCGGCAAGCTGGTCGCGGCGGTCGTCGATCATCGACGCGCGCGTCTGCCACGCGCCGAGCCCGGCGATCACGAGCAGGCCGAGCCACAGGATGACGATCATCGAGGCGAGTTTCTGATTCAGGGTAAGAGTGCGCATGGTGTCAGGGTCGGTCGGTCGAACAGGCTCGCCATAACGGCGTGACGGGATAAGTGTTTGACGGCGCGCAACGAGCGCGGCCGCAGGCGGGAAATCCCTTAGTCGACTCGGCGGCCGGCCCGCGCGGCGCGAAAGCCGGCGACGCGCGCGGGGTTGTCTGTGCATATACATAAGGCGGCTCGCTATACTGTCGGCGCACTGGCGCTGCTCGCCCGCTCGGGCGCGCCGAACAAAGCCGAAAGGAGGCAACGATGCGAATTCTGGTAGTGGGCGCCGGCGCGGTCGGCGGGTACTTTGGCGGCCGGCTGGCGGCGGCGGGGCGCGACGTGACGTTTCTCGTGCGCGAAGCGCGCGCGGCCGCGCTCGCGCGCGACGGGCTCGTGATCCGCAGCCCGCACGGCGACCTGACGCTGGCGAACGTGCAGACCGTGCGCGCGGGCGACGCGGGCGCCGGCGTCGCGCCGTTCGATCTCGTGCTGCTGAGCTGCAAGGCATACAGCCTCGACGACGCGGTCGCGTCGTTCGCGCCATTCGTCGGGCCGCAGACGCTGATCCTGCCGATGCTCAACGGCATGCGTCATCTCGACGTGCTGCGCGAGCGCTTCGGCGCCGCGCAGGTGCTCGGCGGGTTGTGCGTGATCGCGGCGACGCTCGATCGCGAGCAGCGCATCGTGCACCTGAACGACACGCACGGCGTGACCTTCGGCGAGCTCGCGGGCGGCGAGTCGCCGCGCGTGCGCGCGCTGGCCGGCGTGCTCGGCGGCGCGGGCTTCGATGCGACGCTCAGCGACGACATTGCCGCCCGGATGTGGGACAAGTGGGTGTTCCTCGCGACGCTCGCCGCGAGTACGTCGCTGTTGCGCGGCTCGGTGGGCGACATTCTCGCCGCGCCGGACGGTCGCCGCCTGCTCGAGACGATGCTCGACGAGTGCAGCGCGATCGCCGCGCACAATGGCTACCGGCCCGATCCCGCCGCAATCGAACGGATGCAGCGGATGGTGCTGACGCCGTCGCCGCTCACCGCGTCGATGCTGCGCGACGTCGAGAACCGCGCACGCGTCGAGGCCGATCACGTGATCGGCGACCTGCTCGCGCGGCGCGATCCGCAGGCGGGCGACACGCTGTCGCTGCTGCGGATCGCCTACAACCATCTGAAGACTTACGAGACGCGCGTTGCGCGCGAAAGCTCGGCCGCGTGACCCCATGAGGAGCGACGGGCGTCCGCTCATGTCGGCGGACGCCCGCCGCTTTCCGCATTGCACAAATTTGCCGCCCGCCGCCATTCCCCGCCGGAAAGTGCAAAAAAGTATCGAAAATCAGGCGTAAAGTTGGTGGAGCCGCGCGCGCGATCGACCTACATTGTTTCCCATGCGACCGGTCCGTGTCGCCGCGCGAAACAGGTGGAATCCGGCGGCGGACGAGCGAAAAGCCGAACAGGCCGGCCAGCGAGACATCGGAATGGAGACGCCAACGATGATGCACCCCGATCTGGAAGTGGTCGAAGTGCGACGCGACGAGTCGTTCAAGGTCTGGTCGCACGGCTACCCGTATCGCACGATCCGCTGGCACTTCCATCCCGAGTTCGAACTGCACCTGATCGTCGCGACGCACGGCAAGTACTTCGTCGGCGACCACATCGGCTCGTTCGGCCCCGGCCATCTCGTGCTGCTCGGCCCGAACCTGCCGCACAACTGGGTCAGCGACATGGCCGAAGGCGAGACCGTCGAGCGCCGCAATCTGGTAATCCAGTTCGATCCCGCGTTCGTGCGCCGCTGCATGGACGCGTTTCCCGAATGCCGCGACGCACAGGCGCTGCTCGACGATGCGCGGCGCGGCGTCGGCTTCGATGCGGCGACGAGCGCCGCGATCGCACCGCTGTTCGACGAGTTGCTGGCGGCGCGCGGGATGCGCCGCATCGCGCTGTTCATGGCGATCCTCGAACGGCTTTGCGTGGCGGCCGAGCGCACGCTGCTCGCGAGCCCTGCGTATGACCAGGCCGACGTCACGCCGACGCGGCTCAGCCACGCGCTGTCGTATATCGGCAAGAATCTCGCGTCGGAGCTGCGCGAATCCGATCTCGCGCAGCTGACCGGGCAGAGCGTCAGCGCGTTCTCGCGCGCGTTCCATCGCCATACCGGCCTGCCGTTCGTGCAGTACGTGAACCGGTTGCGGATCGAGGCCGCCTGCCAGATGCTGCTCGCCGACCACGCGAACATCACCGACATCTGCTTCCAGTCCGGCTTCAACAACGTGTCGAACTTCAACCGCCAGTTCCGCGCGGTGAAGGGGATGACGCCGTCGGAATTTCGCGCGCTGCAGCGCCTGAACGCGCGCAGCCGCGAACTGGCGCTGCATGCCGCGCCGACCGGCAATCCGCGCCCGCCGCGCGTGGTGACGCCCGGCGTGCCCGGACTCGCCCCGCAGCCCGGATGATCGCGGGGCTGCGGCCCGCCTGATTTTTTTCCTGCCGTTTCAACCCGCCGATCGCGCCGTCCACGACGCGACGGGCTCGCTCAACCCCGAAAAAGCCGCATACATAACTGGAGACACCGTCATGACACACGCATCGCCCGCCTCATCGCCCCGCCGTGCTGCCCGGATTGCGACCCGCACCGCGCTCGCCGCCGCGGCCTTGCTGCTTGCCGCCGCACCGGCCGCGCAGGCCGCGCCGCTGCGCATCGGCATGACGTTTCAGGAACTCAACAACCCCTATTTCGTGACGATGCAGAAGGCGCTGAACGACGCGGCCGCGTCGATCGGTGCGCAGGTCGTCGTCACCGACGCGCATCACGACGTCAGCAAGCAGGTCGGCGACGTCGAGGACATGCTGCAGAAGAAGATCGACATCCTGCTCGTGAACCCGACCGACTCGACCGGCATCCAGTCCGCGATCACGCAGGCGAAGAAGGCGGGCGCGGTGGTCGTGGCCGTCGACGCGAACGCGAACGGCCCGGTCGATTCGTTCGTCGGCTCGAAGAACTACGACGCGGGCGTGATGTCGTGCGACTACCTTGCGAAGGCGATCGGCGGCAGCGGCGAAGTCGCGATCCTCGACGGCATCCCGGTCGTGCCGATTCTCGAGCGCGTGCGCGGCTGCAAGGCCGGCCTCGCGAAATACCCGAACGTGAAGCTCGTCGACACGCAGAACGGCAAGCAGGAGCGCGCGACCGCACTGTCGGTGACCGAGAACATGATCTCCGCGCACCCGAAGCTGAAGGGCATCTTCAGCGTCAACGACGGCGGCGCGATGGGCGCGCTCGCCGCGATCGAGGGCTCGGGCAAGGACATCAAGCTGACGAGCGTCGACGGTGCGCCCGAGGCGATCGCCGCGATCCAGAAGCCGAATTCGAAGTTCATCGAGACGACCGCGCAATTCCCCGCCGACCAGGTGCGCATCGCGCTCGGCATCGCGATTGCGCGCAAGTGGGGCGCGACGGTGCCGAAGGCGATCCCGGTCGACGTGAAGGTCGTCGACCGCAGCAACGCGAAGGGCTTCAGCTGGTGAACGACGTGCGACGCGACGCGAAGGGCGGCGGCGCCTTTTGCACGGAGAAGCCGATGGACACGATACTCAGGCTCAGCCACATCACGAAAAGCTTTCCGGGCGTGAAGGCGCTGTCGGACATCGATCTGGAGATCGCGCGCGGCGAGATCCATGCGCTGCTCGGCGAGAACGGCGCGGGCAAGTCGACGCTGATGAAGATCCTCTGCGGCATTCATCAGCCGGATGCCGGCACGATCGAGATCGACGGCGCCGTGCGCCATTTCGCGAACTATCACGACGCGGTGGCGGCGGGCATCGGCATCGTGTTCCAGGAATTCAGCCTGATCCCGCACCTCGACGCGGTCGACAACCTGTTTCTCGGCCGCGAGCTGCGCGGACGCTGGGGCCTGCGCGACCGCGCGCGGATGCGCCGCACGGCGGCCGGCCTGTTCGCGCGGCTCGGCGTGTCGATCGATCTCGATGCGCCGATCGGCACGCTGTCGGTCGCGCAGCAGCAGTTCGTCGAGATCGGCAAGGCGCTGTCGCTCGACGCGCGCCTGCTGATTCTCGACGAGCCGACCGCGACGCTCACGCCGGCCGAGGCCGAACACCTGTTCGCGATCATGCGCGAGCTGAAGCGGCAGGGTGTCGCGATGATCTTCATCTCGCACCACCTCGACGAAATCTTCGCGGTGTGCGACCGCATCACGGTGCTGCGCGACGGCCAGTACGTCGCGACCACCGACGTCGCGCGCACCGACGTCGAGCAGCTGGTGCGGATGATGGTCGGGCGGCGCATCGAGAGCAGCTTTCCGCCGAAGCCCGCACGCGCGGCCGACGCGCAGCCGGTGCTGGAGGTCGCGGAACTGCAGATCGAACGCGACGGCCCCGTGAACCGTTTTGCGCTGCATGCGGGCGAGATCCTCGGCTTCGCCGGGCTGGTCGGCTCGGGCCGCACCGAAACCGCGCTCGCGGTGATCGGCGCGACGCGCGCGCACCGCAAGGACGTGCGCGTGCGCGGCATCGCGGCGAAGCTGAAGGACCCCGCCGACGCGCTGCGCGCGGGTATCGGCATTCTGCCGGAAAGCCGCAAGACGGAAGGGCTCGTCACGTCGTTCTCGATCCGCGACAACATCTCGCTGAACAACCTCGGCAAGTACCGGTCGATGCGCTGGCTGATCGACCGCCGCGGCGAGGCGCGCACGACGCACGACGTGATGCGGCGCGTCGGCGTGAAGGCGCCGTCGATCCACACCGAGGTCGCGACGCTGTCCGGCGGCAATCAGCAGAAGGTCGTGATCGCGCGCTGGCTCAATCATCACACCACCGTGCTGATCTTCGACGAGCCGACGCGCGGCATCGACGTCGGCGCGAAAGCGGAAATCTACGGGCTGATGCGCGAACTCACCGCGCGCGGCTACGCCATCATCATGATCTCGTCCGAGCTGCCGGAAATCGTCGGCATGTGCGACCGCGTCGCCGTGTTCCGGCAAGGGCGCATCGAGGCGACGCTCGCCGGCGACGAGATCGATCCCGACACGGTCATGACCTATGCCACGGCCGGCACGCGAGGAGCGACCCATGAAACTGCCTGATTCTCCTTCCTCTTCCACGCCTTCCACGACGCTCGCGGCCGCCGCCGGCAACGGCGACGCGCCGCCGCCCCGCGCGATATGGACGCAGTTGCGGCGCTCGACGCTGTTCTATCCGCTCGTCGGCCTCGTCGTCGTCTGCATCGCGATGATGATCGCGAGCCCCGGCTTCCTGTCGGCCGCGAACCTGGAGAACGTGCTGCGCCAGGTGTCGATCAACGCGATCATCGCGGTCGGCATGACCTGCGTGATCCTGACCGGCGGCATCGACCTGTCGGTCGGCTCGGTGATGGCGCTGTCGGGCACGCTCGCGGCCGGGCTGATGGTCGCGGGCGTCAACGCGGTCGCCGCGCTCGCGATCGGCATCGCGGTCGGCTTCGGGTTCGGCTTCCTGAACGGCGTGTTCGTCGCGTTCGCGGGGATGCCGCCGATCATCGTCACGCTCGCGACGATGGGCATCGCACGCGGCCTCGCACTGATCTATACGGGCGGCTATCCGATCGACGGGCTGCCCGACTGGGTCGCGTTCTTCGGCAGCGGCAAGGTGCTCGGCATCCAGGCGCCGGTGCTGATCATGCTGGCGGTCTACGCGATCGCGTGGCTGCTGCTCGAACGCATGCCGTTCGGCCGCTATGTCTATGCGATCGGCGGCAACGAGCAGGCGACGCGCCTCACCGGCGTGCGCGTCGCGCGCGTGAAGCTGATCGTCTACACGCTGGCCGGCGTGACGTCGGCGCTTGCCGCGATCGTGCTCACCGGCCGGCTGATGAGCGGCCAGCCGAACGCGGGCGTCGGTTTCGAGCTCGACGCGATCGCGGCCGTCGTGATGGGCGGCACGTCGATCTCGGGCGGGCGCGGGGCGATTCTCGGCACGCTGGTCGGTGCGCTGCTGCTCGGCGTGCTCAACAACGGGCTGAACATGATCGGCGTGAATCCGTACGTGCAGAACGTGATCAAGGGCGGAATCATCCTGCTCGCGATTTATATCAGCCGCGAGCGGGCGCGATAGCGGACCGGCACGAAGCAGTCCGAATTTTCCATCTTCAACGAACGAGACAACTCATGACGACACCCGAAGCCCAGCCGCGGATGACCGCGGTCGTCTGCCACGGCCCCGAGGACTATCGCGTCGAACAGGTCGACAAGCCGCGCGCAGGCCCGAACGAACTCGTGATCCGCATCGCCGCGTGCGGAATCTGCGCAAGCGACTGCAAGTGCTATACGGGCGCGAAGATGTTCTGGGGCGGCCCGAACCCGTGGGTGAAGGCACCCGTGATTCCCGGCCACGAATTCTTCGGCTACGTCGAGGCGCTCGGCGACGGCGCGGCCGAGCACTTCGGCGTCGCGCCCGGCGATCGCGTGATCGCCGAGCAGATCGTGCCGTGCGGCAAGTGCCGCTACTGCAAGTCCGGCCAGTACTGGATGTGCGAGGTGCACAACATCTTCGGCTTCCAGCGCGAGGTGGCCGACGGCGGGATGGCCGAATACATGCGCATTCCGCCGACCGCGATCGTCCACAAGATTCCGCTTGGCGTATCGCTCGAGGATGCTGCAATCATCGAACCGCTGTCGTGTGCGATCCATACCGTGAATCGCGGCGATATCCAGCTCGACGACGTCGTCGTGATCGCCGGCGCGGGCCCGCTCGGGTTGATGATGACGCAGGTCGCGCACCTGAAGACGCCGAAGAAGCTCGTCGTGATCGACCTGATCGACGAGCGGCTCGCGCTCGCGCGCGAGTACGGCGCCGACGTGACGATCAACCCGAAGCACGACGATGCGCGCGAGATCGTTCGCGCGCTCACCGACGGCTACGGCTGCGACGTCTACATCGAAACGACCGGCGCGCCGGTCGGCGTGAACCAGGGGCTCGACCTGATCCGCAAGCTCGGGCGCTTCGTCGAATTCAGCGTGTTCGGCGAGGACACGACCGCCGACTGGTCGATCATCGGCGATCGCAAGGAACTCGACGTGCGCGGCGCGCATCTGGGCCCTTACTGTTATCCGGTGGCGATCGACCTGCTCGCGCGCGGGCTCGTCACGTCGAAGGGCATCGTCACGCACGGTTTCGCGCTGGAGGACTGGGACGACGCGATCCGCATCGCGAAATCGCCGGAATCGATCAAGGTGCTGCTGAAGCCGGCCCGCTGACGGCAGGCGTGCCTCTCACCGGAGACATCATGGAATACGTCATTGGCGTCGACATCGGCACGCAGAGCACCAAGGCGCTGCTCGTCGACCGGCACGGCACGATCGTTGCGCGGCGCTCGGCTGGCTATCGGCCCGATACGCCGCGCCCGCTGTGGGCCGAGCAATGGCCGCAGGTGTGGTTCGACGCGGTGCTCGACTGCATCGCGGGCTGCGTGGACGATGCGCGCGCGCAGGGCGTACCGGCCGACGCGATCCGCGCGGTGTGCATGAGCAGCCTGTACGGCGGCTCGGGCATTCCGGTCGACAGCGAGATGCGGCCGATCCACCCGTGCCTGATCTGGATGGACCGGCGCGCGACCGCGGAAGTCGACTGGGTGAACGCGAACGTCAATGTCGGGCGGCTGCGCGCGATCACGGGCAACGGCGTGGACAGCTACTACGGCTTCACGAAGATGCTGTGGCTGCGCGAACAGCGCCCGGAGGCATGGGCGAACGTGCGTTATTTCCTGCCGCCGAACGCGTACGTGATCTACCTGCTGACCGGCGAGGTCGCGGTCGATCACAGCTCGGCCGGCAACCTCGGCGGCGTATACGACGTCGCGCGTCGCGAGTGGTCGGATGATGCGCTCGACATGCTCGGCATTCCGGCGACGATGATGCCGGAGCGGCTCGTCGATTCGACGGAGATCGTCGGCGGGCTGCTGTCGCAGTGGACCGAACGGCTTGGGCTGGTCGCCGGCACGCCGGTCGTCGCGGGCGGCGTCGATGCGTCCGTCGCGACGTTCGCGGCCGGCGCCACGCGCGCCGGGCAGCACGTCGCGATGATCGGCACCAGCATGTGCTGGGGCTATGTGAGCCAGCACGTCGATGCGCGTCACGGGCTCGTCAGCATGCCGCACGTGTTCGACGGGCAGCGCGACCTGTACGTGTTCGGCGGCGCGATCACGGCCGGCGCATCGGTCGCGTGGTTTCGCGACCAGTTTTGCCACGCGGAGATCGACGCGGCGCGTGCGTTGCCGCACGGCGATCCGCACGTGCTGCTCGAAGAAGCCGCCGCGCGCGTGCCGGCCGGTGCGGACGGCGTGCTGTTCCTGCCGTATCTGATGGGCGAACGCAGCCCGGTGTGGGATGCGAAGGCGAGCGGCGCGTTCGTCGGGCTGAGCCTCGCGCATACGCGGGCGCACCTGTATCGCGCGGTGCTCGAAGGCGTCGCGTTCGCGCTTCGACACAACATCGAGGCCGGCCGCCGCGGCGCGGCCGTGCTCGACGACCGGTTGATCGTCGTCGGCGGTGCCGCGCACTCCGCGCTGTGGATGCAGATCATCGCCGACGTGACGGGTTTTCCGGTATGGACGATCGAGGAGGACGTCGAAGCCGCGATGGGCGCTGCGCTGCTGGCGGCGGTCGGGGCCGGGCTCGTGTCGAGGCAAGATGCGCAGGGCGGCTGGGTCACGCTCGTCGAGCGCGCGCGCCCCGATCCCGCTCGCGCAGGCCTGTATGCGGCGCGCTTCGAACTCTACACGTCGTTGTATCCGGCACTCCGGCCGATCATGCACGGGCTGCAGACACCATCATGAAGACGCGATTCGATTTCGACGGTTCACGCGTGCTCGTCACGGGCGCATCGAGCGGGATCGGGCGTGCCTGCGCGGTCGCGTTGGCGCAGGCGGGCGCACGGGTCGTCGCGGCAGCGCGCGACGCGGCTGCACTCGCCGCGCTCGCCGACGAGACGGGCTGCGACACGTTGCGTGTCGATGTCGGCGGCGACGAGCAGGCGATCGATGCGGCGCTCGCGGCACACGCGGCGTTCGACGGGCTCGTCAATTGCGCGGGCGTCGCGTCGCTCGAGCCGGCGCTCGATATCGACGCGGCAGGCTTCGATCGGGTCATGGCCGTGAATGCGCGCGGCGCGGCGCTGGTCGCGCGATCGGTCGCACGGAAGATGATCGCGCGCGACGGTGGTGGTCGCCGCAGCGGCGGTGAGCGTGCAGGCGGCAGCATCGTCAATGTCTCGAGCCAGGCCGCGCTCGTCGGCTTGCCCGCGCATCTGAGCTACTGCGCGTCGAAGGCCGCGATGGATGCGATTACGCGCGTGCTGTGCATCGAACTCGGGCCGCACGGGATTCGCGTGAACAGCGTGAACCCGACCGTCACGCTGACGCCGATGGCGCAGTTCGCGTGGAGCGAGCCGGAGAAACGCGCGCCGATGCTGGCGTCGATTCCGCTGGGACGATTCGCGGAGCCCGACGAGGTGGTCGCGCCGATCCTGTTCCTGCTGAGCGATGCGGCGTCGATGATCAGCGGCGCGTCGCTGCCGATCGATGGCGGATATACGGCGCGATAGCGGTGCGATTGCCGCTTTGACGCGCAGTCCGCGTTCGCCGGGAAATCAGGGGCGCATGCCGGCGATCGCTGCGTTCCGCCAGACCGGATCCTTGTTCGGCGGCCCGTCCGGCTGCTGCGGGTTGTCGTGATGATGACCGGGGGACGGTGGCGACAGCGGATCGTCTTCCGGGTCGCGGTTCGGGTCGGCCGGAGGCTCGGGCATCGGGGTCGTGTGATCGGTCATGGCGGGCTCGCGGGAGCGTGGCGCGGCACGGCAGTGCCGCCTCGTCTCCGTTATAGGCAATCGGGCACGCGTTTGCAGCGAGATTCTTGTCGAGCCGGATGCGTGGGCAGGGGTTCCGTGCTCATGCCGTGATTGGCCGGGGACTGACGGCGATCGTCGGCGCGTTCCGTTGTGTCACTGCGGCCGCGCGCTCAGCGCAAGTCGGCCGGCGTATCGACGTCGCGCAGGATGCCGGGATCGTCGACGTCGAGCAGTTGCACCGGGGCGCTCGCGAACAGCGCGCGCGCCCCCGTATCGCCGTCGAGCGCGGCCAATGCATCGTAGTGGTGCGCGGCGAAGCCGACCGGATGGCCGCGTTTGCCGCGATAGGCGGGCGCGACGATCGACGCGTCGTCGGTCTCGAGCGCGCGCGTCACCGCCTCGTAGGTGGACGATGCGATCCACGGCATGTCGCCGAGCGCGACGAGCCAGCCGTTCGCGTCGGGCGTGGCGCGCACGCCGGCCGCGAGGCTCGCGCCCATGCCGCGCACTGCGTCGGGCGCGTAGACGACCTGGCAGCCGGCTTCGTTCAGGAGGATCGCGAGCTTTTCGGCGCCGGGACGCACGACGGCGATCACGTCGGCCGTGGCGGCCGCCAGATGGCGGGCGGCCGCGACCGCGACCGGCGTGCCGTCGGGGAGCAGCGCGAGCAGCTTGCTGTGCAGGCCGCTCGGGTCGAAGCGTTGACCAAGGCCGCCGGCAAGGAGAACGCCGGTGGCGAGTGACGCATAGGACATCGGCGCGGGGGGAGTGAGGCTGGTGCCGCGATTGTGCGGGAGCGGGCGGGGATCGGCAAGTGAGGATGTTACCGAACCGCGCCCGTCATGTCGGAAAGTTCGTCACGATGCGTCTTCGTCGAGACGGTTTTCCTCGACGGGGCCGTAAATGGCGTGCGATTCCTCGCGCATCACGGCTCAATAGCGGTCGCCGAACTACCAGTGCCATCAATCCGACAGGTAATTCGCGAAGCTCCGTCGCGCGCGGCCGGCCGTTGACGATCGATTTGATCGGACGAATCGCCGATATGCCGGAGCAGGGGAGAGGGCGTCTCGCCGTTTTTGCGGCAGGGAGGTGCCTGGATTACCAGAGCGTCTTGACGTGCGCGTATGCGCGGATTTTCTCGTCGCGCGTGACGAGCGGCGCACCGAGCCGCCGCGCCGTCGCGACGATCATGCGGTCGGCCGGATCCTTGTGGAACGTGCCGGGCAGCGTGGTGGATTTCGCGGCGATGTCGGCATCGACTGGAACGAAGCGCATGCCGTCGATCTGCGCGACGGTGGCGAGCCATGCGTCGACGTCCATCGTCAGGGCGAGCCGGTCGTTGCGCACCAGCATCGCGATTTCCCACGCCGAGATCGCGGATGCGGCCAGCGTGCCCTCGCTGCGCGCGCGATCGATGACACTTCTCGCTTTCTTGCTGAGCGAAGGGTCGCCCGCCACCCACCATACCAATGCATGCGTATCCAGCACGATCACCGCGACGCCTCCCAATCATCTTCCGCAATCGGATCGACGGGATTGTCATAGCGCATGACCGAGCCGCGCAATATATCCAACGGCTGGGATTCGCTCGAGCGATACGGCCGGATTTCGAGCGTCGGCTTGCCGTGATCGGTGACGATCAGGCTTTCGCCCGACGCTTCGACGAGCCGAAAGTATTCGAGTGCGCGAGCCTTGAACTCGGATTTCGAAACGGGCGCGTGTGGCATCATGATATGAGCATGGTCATTTGACGATGGTCATTTTAGGGTGGGGCCCGGTGAATTGCAAGCAACGCAGCGGGGCGTGGCGGGATGCGGCGCGCAGTCCGGGTGGAGGGGCCCGGAGCGGACGTGTCGCCCGACGGGACGTGACCGAACCGGATCCCGTCACGCATCCGCCCACTTCCTCAACAGGTTGTGATAAATCCCCGTCAACGAAATCACCACCGGATCCTTCGCCCCTTTCTCCGCCGTCAACGCCTGAATCTGCGTATCGAGCTGAAACAGCAGCGTGCGATCGCCGTCGTCGCGCACCATGCTCTGGATCCAGAAGAACGACGCGACGCGCTCGCCACGCGTCACGGGCGTCACATGATGCAGGCTCGATGCCGGATACAGCACGAGGTCGCCCGCCGGCAGCTTCGCGCGATGCACGCCGTAGGTATCTTCCACGCACAGCTCGCCGCCGTCGTAAGCGTCCGGGTCTTCGAGAAACAGCGTCGCCGACAGATCGCTGCGCACGCGGAAATCCGTGCCGCGCAGCAGCCGGATCGCGTTGTCGACGTGCGTGCCGAATGCCTCGCCGCCGCCATAGCGGTTGAACAGCGGCGGAAACACCTTGAGCGGCAGCGCCGCGGAGAAGAACAGCGGATGGCGCGCGAGCGCATCCTGGATCGCGTCGCCGACCGCGCGCGCGACGGGCGAGCCTTCGGGCAACTGGCGGTTGCGTTTCGCGAGCGCCGACTGCACGCCGGAGGTCGCATTGCCGTCGATCCATTCGGCGGCATCGAGCATCTCGCGGCACTGCGCGACCTGCGCCTGCGTCAGCACGCCGGGAACATGCAGCATCATGTGGCGGACTCCATGCGGTGCGGCGCCAGTTGCAGCGCCATCTCGCGAAACGCGTCGAGCGGCGACGACGCGAGATACGCGCGCATCTTCGCGACGAACGCGGGCGTCGCGGTCGCCGGCACGCGCGCGAGCCACGCGAGCGCTTCGTCGACGCGCGCGCGCTCGGCCAGCAGCCGCGCATAGTTGAACTGGCCACGAAAATCGCCGGCCTCGGCGGCGCGGCGATAGTGATCGAATGCGACCTCGGCGTCGGCGTCCACGACCCAGCCGTCTTCGTAGAAGCCGCCGATCAGATTGACCGATTTCGCGTGGCCGAGCGCGGCGGCGCGCCGGAACCAGTCGAGCGCTTCCTCGCGGTTCTCGTCGATGCCGTTGCCAAGCGCGAGCGCCGTTGCATAGTTGTACATGCCCCAGTCGAGCCCGGCCTGCGCGGCGAGCCGATACCAGTACACGGCGACCGGGGCGCACATCGCGGTGCCCCAGCCGAACTCGTAGCAGCGGCCGAGCATGTTCATCGCCATCGGGTGGCCGGCCTGCGCGGCATGCCGGAACCAGCCGAACGCGGCGGCCGGATCGCGCGCGACGCCATGCCCGTCGAGCAGGTATTGCCCGTAGACGGCCTGCGCTTCGACGATGCCGTGGTCGGCCGCCGCCGCGACCCACGCGGCGGCGCGCTCGGCCGGCCCGGCCAGGATGTCGGCGAACTCGCGCGGCGACACCGACGCGAGCGCCTTCAGCGACACGGCCTCCATCGATCAGTAGCGCGCGTTCAGCGTGACGAACGCCGAGCGGCCCGGCGCGATCGACGCGTAGTGTGCCGGATACGCCTGATCGAAGTACGTGCGATTGAACAGGTTGTTCACGTTCAGCTGCAGGTCGAGCTTCTTGTTGATCCGGTACTGCGCCATCGCGTCGAAGCGCCAGTACGACGGCACGGCGCGCAGGTTCGCGGTATCGCCGTACACCTTCGACATGTAGAACGCACCGCCGCCGAGCGTGAACTTCGGCGTCACGTCGTAGTTCGTCCACATCGTGAAGCTGTGCTTCGGCGTGTTCGGGAACTGATGGCCGTTGTTCGCGGTGTCCTTGCCGTTGTCGCGCAACTGGCTCTTCATGTACGTATAACCGCCGAATACCTGCCACTGCTTCGTGATCTGCCCGGCGACGCCGAGTTCGAGGCCCTGCACGCGCTTGTTGCCGACCATCGCGTACTGGTTGTTCGGCAGCGTCACGCGCGCATTCGTCGTGTCGATCTGGAACAGCGCGGCGGTCAGCGACAGCTTGTCGTTCAGCACGTTCCACTTGGTGCCCAGTTCGATGCTGCGGTTCTTTTCGGGCGACATCTGGTCGGCGTTTGCACCGACGCCGCCGCGGCCGGGCTTCAGCGCGGTGACGGATTCGTCGCCTTCGCCGAGCAGCATGCCGGCCGGCGTCGACGACGTCGCGTACGACGCGTAGATGCTGCCGTTCTGCGCGGGCTTGAACACGGCGCCGAGCTGCCAGTTGAACAGCGTGTCGTCGCGCGTGTAGGTCTTGCCGCCGTTGGCCTGGGTGTCGGTGAAGCGGGTCGAGTAGTCGTCGACGCGCACGCCGGCATTGATCTGCCAGCGCGGCGTCAGCTCGATCGTGTCGAAGCCGTAGATCGACTTCGTCGTGGTGCGCGCGTGCGCATAGTCGTTGTTGCGCGAGATCGAGCCGGCCCAGGGATCGGCCGGGTTCGGCGACCACAGGCTCGTGCAGTTGTAGCCCGATGCCGCGCCGATGCCGTTCTGGCAGATCTTGCCGGTGCCCGTCGCGACGCTGTACGTATCGCGCCTGCCCCATTCGCGCGACAGCTCGATGCCCGTCGTGAAGCTGTGCTTGAACGGGCCCGTGCGGAATTCGCCGAACAGCTCGGTCTGGTTCGCGATGCTGTTGATCGTGCTGTAGCGGTTGTTGTTGCGGCGCCAGACCTTGCCGTTGATCACGTTGCCCTGGCTGTCGTCGGGTTGCGTCCAGATGTAGTCCTGCGACGACTCCGTGTAGCGCGTCGTGTTGCGCACCGTCAGCCCCGGCGTGATGTCGTGCTCGATCTTGAGCGTGCTGATGTCCGACGTGGTCTTGCGGAAGTCGCGGTCGATCAGGCCGTAGAAGTTGTGGCGGTCGACCGGCGCCGGATAGATCGTGTCGACGTTCGCGGGCTTGTTCGACGTCGTGTAGAAGTACGGAATGCCGCCGTCGGGCAGGTCGTCCGTCGACAGGTGGTAGTAGCTCGCGGTCACGCGCGTCGGCGTGCCGAGACCGAACGCGATCGACGGCGCGACGCCCCAGCGCTCGTTGTTCACCGCGTCGCGGCCTGCGACGTCGTTGTTGTGGCTCATCAGGTTCAGGCGGAACGCGGCGTGATCGGCGAACTGCCAGTTGCCGTCGGCGGTGAAGCGGCGATAGCGGTCGGTGCCGAGGCCCGCGCTCGCGGCGGCCGTGGTGCCGAGGTGCGGCGCCTTCGTGATCAGGTTGATGCTGCCGCCGGCGCCGCCGCGGCCGCCGTATGCGCCGTCGGAGCCCTTGGTGATCTCGACGCGTTCCGTGTTGAAGATCTCGCGGGTGGTCGCGCCGGTGTCGCGCATCCCGTCGACGAACATGCTGCCCTGCGCGTCGTAGCCGCGAATGAACGGGCGGTCGCCGAGCGGGTTGCCGCCTTCGCCGGCGCCGAACGTGATGCCGGGCACCGTGCGCAGCGCTTCGGTCAGCGTCGACGCGCCGCTGCTCTGGATCAGTTCCTGCGGAATCACGGTGACGGATTTCGGCGTGTCGACGAGCGGCGCGGTGAATTTCGCGGAAGCGGAGAAGTCGGCCTTGTAGCTGTGCTCGGTCTTGCCCTTGATCTCGATCGGCGCGAGATGGTCGCCGCTGTCGACGGGGGCGGGCGGCGGCGCACCGTCCGCGAACGCGGGGCTCGCGGCGAGCACGCTGCACAGGGTGGTGAATTTACCGAGCTTCAGCTCTTCGGGACGGGACTTCATGATGCACTCGACCTCGCGGTGTGGCCCCGGCGCGGGTGCTGCAAGAAGGTGCATGCCGCCGGGAATTATTACGATTTGTTTTCAGCTGCGCATTCTATGTAATTTTTTATTAAATGAGAAGCGTTCTTGTTATCGTTTGTAAGGAAGGTGTGAGCTGCAGCAAGCGCGGGCGAGGGGCGACGGCCAAACGGCCGACTGGGATGGGACGGCGGCGCGGGCTAGAGTGTCCGAACGTGGTGCCGTCCAGTGCGACAGCAAAGTGCTAAGATGACTGCATTGAAAGCATTGTGATGGAGTGCATCATGCCTGTGATTACCGTTCGAAATTTGCCGGATGAAGTGCATCGCGCCCTTCGGGTCCGCGCGGCGCTGCATGGGCGCAGTACCGAGGC